>PALS01000019.1 GCA_002706615.1 Methanobacteriota archaeon | reverse complement strand
AATTCTGATGTCACTTGGACACTAATTGATGGCGATGGAAATGAGGTTGATTCTGGTCAAGGAAATCTTGGTAACCAGCAAAGTCAAACATGGGATTCGACGACCATGAATGTAATTCCAGGTGATTGGACCCTAAGTGTTGAAGTGACACAAGGCGATGATGTTAGTCTCAGCAATGAAGTGACGATTACATACGTAGAAGGTTCTGAGTCCGGAATTAACCCTCGTCCAGTTTGAAAGTGAAGTAAAAGTGAATGTAGTACGACCAGTCGTGCTTTCATTACAAGTTCGCGCTANTCGAGCACTTTCATTTGAATCANTAAGACTGGTTCAGAGGTTCATATACTAAGGCTGAATNATNGNNCNTGTTAAGGAGGAAATAANNATGNCAGCAAAGAATAAGAAAANNGAAAAAGAGNAGAANACTGATGAAGNGCCTGANNAAGNNGTGATACTAATGGAAGAGGANCTTGGCGGAGAAGCGACNATCGACGACCTTCCNGGAGTNGGTCCAGCAACCGCAGAAAAATTACGCGAAGCTGGATTTGATGAACTACTNGGAATAGCAGTAATGTCTCCTGGTGACCTTGCAGAACAAGCCGAACTAGGNGAGGCGGTAGCAGGTAAAATTATCCAAGCAGCAAAGAAGATGGCCAATATTGGCGGCTTCGTTAGTGGTGTTGCACTACTAGAGCGTAGAAGAGAAGTTCAGAAACTTTCCAGTATGGTTCAATCTATTGATGATTTATTATCAGGTGGCTTTGAAACTCAAGCGCTTGTTGAAGTATACGGTGAATTTGGATCTGGTAAGACCCAAATCGGCCACCAACTTGCAGTAAACTGCACAATGCCTGTAGAACAGGGTGGACTAGATGGTGATGTATTTTACATCGATACTGAAGACACATTCAGACCTGAAAGAATTACTCAAATGGCTCGAGGACATGGACTGGACCCTGAAGAAGTTCTAGAAAGAATCCATGTTGCAAGAGCATACAATTCTGCTCATCAAATGCTTTTGGCTGAAGAGATCAAGAGAATGAGTCGCGGTACAAATGTGAAAATGATCATTGTCGATTCACTCACAAGTCACTTCCGTGCTGAATTCGTTGGAAGAGGAATGCTAGCAAGCCGCCAGCAAAAACTCAACAAGCATCTCAAAGACCTAAAGCAATTAGCTGATGTTAACAATGCTCTAGTTCTTGTTACCAACCAAGTTCAATCCAAGCCTGATGCTATGTGGGGCGACCCAACAAAGCCAATTGGAGGACACGTTCTTGCTCACGCAAGTACCTTCAGATTGTACCTAAGAAAGGCCAAAGGTGGACGAAGAATAGCTCGTTTAGTAGACTCTCCAAACCTACCAGATGGTGAGTGCGTATACCAGGTCTGTGAAGAAGGACTTCGTGATTGAAATCAACTTTCACAAACGGGGTCTTGCCCCGTTTAGGTAGCGGCATGTTCAAGATGCATTGAAACGGCATCCAACTTATGCGACATCTCATCGAGCGTGTTCTAGAACTTGCTGAAGAAGAAGAAGGCCCATCTCTAAGACCTACAAGTGTCGAAGAGATGGACTCTAACGATGAAGAGTTGAAGCGCCTTCTTGAATCACTGCAACCAAGGATTCGAGTCTATGGAGTTGGAGGTGCAGGGTGCAACGCAGTATCTCGTTTACATGAGGAAGGGCTTTTCGATTCACGCTATGTAATCGGACACTCGATCAATACTGATGCTCAAGCGCTTTTGATGAGCCCTTTAGAAAATAAGGTGCTAATTGGACGAACCGCGAGAGGACGAGGGGCTGGTGGAGATCCTACCAAGGGTGAAAATGCCGCTTTAGAAAGTGAAGCTAATCTAAGAAAGATTACCGATGATACACAATTAGCCATAATTACTGCTGGAATGGGTGGTGGTTCAGGAACCGGAGCTGCTGGACAAATCGCAAGATTAGCAAAAGCACAAGGCGCACTAACAGTAGCAGTAGTTACTTATCCATTCAATTCTGAAGGAAACCTACGAAAGCAAAATGCTGAGTGGGGTCTTGAAAGATTGCGTGAACATTGTGATACAATTCTTGTAATTCCTAATGAGCGCCTTCTCGAGATTGAGGGTGTGCGAGATTTACCGCTTGCAAGTGCGTTTAGAGTCGGTGATGAATTATTGGTTCGAGCAATTACAGGAGTTACTGAATTACTTACAACCGATGGAATGGTCAATCTTGACTTTGAAGACCTCAAGGCTGTAATCAACTCCGGTTCAGGAGTTGCTATGATTGGATTAGGTTCTGCAAGTGGCCCTGGAAGAGCCGAGGCTGCGACCTTAGAAGCGCTATATTCTCCATTATTAGACATCGATGTATCCGATGCAAGAGGTGCACTAATCAATGTTGTAGGTGGGTCGAATCTAACACTGGGCGAAGCTGAAAAGTGTGCTCAAATTATCCAAGCACAAGTCTCAGAGAATGCCAAAATTATCTGGGGTGCTGCTGTAGATGAGAGTCTTGGTGACGATATACGAGTGATGTTGGTTTTGACCGGGGTGCGTTCTGAACAAATTTATGGTGCTTCAGAAAATAGACAATTACGTGCTCTCAAATCGAAAAAGATCGAGTTTGTAAATTGATCAATCTTTGATTGCAACCCAAGCCAGTATCCCAATTGTTGCTAAGATCATTAGTGCAACTGTCAGTTTGATTGGAACTATTTCGCCGCCGACTTCAATCGCATCTGTATCGCCTACATATTCAGGACCTGAAACAAATATTGTCTTTGTATTCCAATCATCATCCGAGGTTGTATTATCTCCATTAACTAAATTGACATGTAAAATCAAATTGATTCCTTCATCATCATTACTAGGTGCAACCCAAGTACCATTCCACATTCTTTGTTTATTGGATTCCAAAGTATGAGTCAAGCCCCCCTCTATTTCTTGGCTCCCTTCGATTTCTAAATCTCCACCATCCATTAAGGCTCTAAAACCTCCACTTGTATTACCTACTGAGTCTTTTGATGAACCATCTGCTGAGATTGAAATATTGTAAACTTGAGAAGGAACATAAATTTCNGGGAATCCTGTGATTTCTATTATNACATTCTCATCTATGCCTCCGTGACAAACACATCCATTATCACCAAGTGAGCCTATGCCTTCGGGTCTTGCGTCTACTGGCATAAGAAGAAACAGCACACAAAGCAGTAATGCGAGTCTCTTCATGGCTTGGCCACAGGGCCATTCTCTTTGAAGTTGTCATCATTCTTGCTAATGAGATNGANTTGTTTATCATCAGAATTTATTTTTTCACTATAAGCATCCGGGTACAGGTTTGAATAAGGATGAAGAGTTTGGTTGAGTTGTAGGTGGTTGTATGGTACCCTTTGAGACTCCTGATGTGCCCGAAGAAGATGAAGAGGAAATTGACCCATTTGCTGAATTAGAAATTGGTACTGCTCCTAAGGCAAGAAGCGGAGTGGATGCTCTTGAAGCACTCGTTGATGATAGTGATGATGATGACCCATCTGATGACTTACTTGCAGCTTTTGAAGAGGACGATGATGATTTTGAGGAACAAGTTCTAGGCTTTGGTGATGAGACTGAAGCCGAAGAAGTGGTTATTGGATTTGAAGAGGAGAGTGCGCCAGAACCTGCAAAAGCAAGTGCNCCTCAAACAAGTAGCGCAGAATCAACTTACAGGCTATTGTTAGAAACAGTATGGGTTGATGATATTCTCGACCCTTCAGAAGTCGANTTNCTTGCAAGAAA
This sequence comes from Methanobacteriota archaeon, assembly GCA_002706615.1. GTDB lineage: Archaea > Thermoplasmatota > Poseidoniia > Poseidoniales > Poseidoniaceae > MGIIa-K1. The sequence goes on along the minus strand of PALS01000019.1, from coordinate 32,634 downwards.
GAGAGGAGAANTGGGAATCTCGTTTGAACACCACCTCGGTCTTGTTCGTGATATTATTGGAGGCTGAACAATGGCTCCTTCCCCGTTTGAGCATGGCTTGGCTTTGGCTTGGTCTGATGGCGCTCTATCTCGTGATGGAGCGGTAATGCTTGAAACGTTACAATCACAACTCAGCCTTTCTGATTCAGAAAGAGCACTGATCGAGGAATCATGGTTGAAAGATATCTCNCGAACTGAAAGACGTTCTTTTGGTGACGGCGATGCGATGCTAAGGGAATGGCTCGAGGCTTTGAACAACGATGAATCACTAGAGGACTTCGCTCGCTCCATGGGTAAAGCAGCACTGGAAATTGGATTATCGAAATCAACTTGGAAGGAAGCCGAATCATTTGCTGATGGATTAGGTTTAGGCCAAGCATTAGCTGAAGGCGCATGGTTGGAATGTGATGCTGAAAAACTTTCAAAATGGCCTCCTGCTCTAGACCCTTTAGCGATTATTCTTGGATTGGTTGTAGGGTTGCCTGAAATGGCAAANCCGGTGGAAATGGAGTATAGCAATGGTGGAACATACGTTAAAATTGATTATCCAAATGCAGAATCATCTCACCTATCATGGATGCCTGATTTGCTACCTATTGAAGGAGCAAATGCTTCTTGGGGCTGGAANGATGCTGGAGAGCCTAGCACCCCTGCACCGATTGGCGACTTAGTGTATTGTAACTCTGTTCTGCTTTCTTGGATCAGGAGACTTCTGGCTATGCGACGTTCAAGAGGAGAAGAAGGGCTGCACAATCTCCCTCCTGGAGTAAGATTGATGGCATCGTCTTCTGAAGTAAAAAGTGAGAATGACCGAATCATAATTTCTATGATTGTAGATTTAGGAGATGCNGGCTTGGTTAAACCATGGGCAAGTGTTCTACTCAATGATGGATCCCCGGCATTGGTACCTGCTCCTGAAGGTCTAGCTGAAAATTGGGTAAGTATCCACGATGCAATGGGTGGACTATTACTTCAAGCATTAGAAACTCTACCAAGACAGTTACTAATCGCAAGTGGACTAACTTTGGGATACACAAATATCCGACTACAAGATGATTGGTTAGTTCATGATTTAGTAAAATTATGATTTAGCAGGAGTTAATCTCAGCTCAGTTGTAATCTTTATTGATTCTAACAACATGTTTGATACCGTACAATATTTTTCATGAGATTTTTCAATTAGTCCTTTCACTAAACGCTCTGGAGCATCTGCTTCAATATTGTAAATCATATGCATAGATGTGAAAATTCGTGGAACTTCATCTCNACGAACNCCTTCCATCTCAATANTNGCATTGGTAACCTTTCTTTCTTTCAACCCCGTAATTACGTCCGCCAATGAACAGGTTCCTACAGCCAAGAGGACCAATTGTACTGGACTTGGTCCATCATCCCAATCTAAATTTAAACTATGACCGGTTTGATTTTTTGCAATTACTTGTGAGCCTCCAGTCCATTCAATACTTCCCAGCATATTCACCCCCAATCGGTTGGAGGAATTGAACCCACCTAACCGGCGTGTTGATGAAGTGGACTATTGTGGGACCGTTTGATACCATGTCTGGAAGCCCTATTACTATGGAAAATGGAATACTAAATATGCCAAATGACCCTATTGTTCACTATATCGAAGGAGACGGGATTGGAATTGACATTACACCTGTTATGATNGATGTNGTAAATGCTTCAGTTACCAAGGCATACAATGGTGAAAAGAATATTGTTTGGAAAGAAACACTCGCTGGAGAAAAGGCGTTCAATGCAACAGGCGAATGGTTGCCAGAAGCAACTCTAGACGCTATGCGCTCAGGTTTGGTTTCTATCAAAGGCCCACTTACAACACCTGTTGGAGGAGGTATTCGTTCGCTAAATGTAGCGCTTAGACAGAAACTAGACCTCTATGCTTGTGTTCGTCCTGTACGTTGGTATGAAGGGACTCCTTCTCCAGTGAGAAAGCCAGGAGAAGTTGATATGATTATCTTCAGAGAAAATAGTGAAGATGTATATGCAGGGATTGAATGGGAAGCCGGTTCTCCAGAAGTCAAGAAAGTCATGGACTTCTTAATCAATGAAATGGGAGTAGACAAAATTAGATTCCCAAATACCTCGGGATTGGGAATTAAGCCGATCAGTAAGGAAGGGACTTCCCGTATTGTACGTGCAGCAATTAAGTATGCTATTGAGCAAGATAAAGAAAGTGTAACACTTGTTCACAAAGGTAACATTATGAAATTCACTGAAGGTGGATTCAGAGATTGGGGATATGCACTAGCAAAAGAGGAATATGGCGCAGTAGAACTTGATGGAGGGCCTTGGTGTACCATGAAAAATCCTAACACTGGAAANGAAATTATCATCAAAGACGTGATTGCAGATGCTATGCTACAACAAGTTCTAACCCGTCCATCTGAATATGGTGTTTTGACTACAATGAATCTTAATGGAGACTACATTTCTGATGCTTTAGCAGCTCAAGTTGGAGGAATTGGAATCGCACCTGGTGCGAATATCAACTATGATACTGGAATTTCGATTTTCGAAGCTACGCATGGTACTGCTCCAAAATATACTGGACAGAATAAAGTCAATCCTGGTTCTCTAATTCTTTCCGCGGAAATGATGCTGAGACATATGGGATGGAATGAAGCCGCAGACTTAATCGTCAAAGGAATGGAAGGTGCGATTAGTGCTAAGACCGTAACCTATGATTTTGAGAGATTGATGGATGATGCTGAGCTATTATCTTGCTCTGCGTTTGGTCAAGCGATTATCTCACACATGTGAGATTTCACATTAACCAAGAATTTAGTTCACGGCTATTTGCTATAACGCCAAATCCGAATCTCTCTTCGATTGCGCGTCCTACCAAAGTAAAGTCGCTATCTTTAGTTGCGACCAAGATACTACCTAATTCATCAAGAGGCTGGTCTGCAAGAATTGATGCAAGACACATCAGGTCTTGGTCAGGAGATTCTGGATAGATATCTTTGTTCTTTATGACTGAACGAACCGGCTCACTGTGTAGGCGTTTCATGGCAGTAATCTCCTCGTATACCTCTTTATGATTTAGTAAGAATTTCTTTAGTTCTGAACGGGTTTCTTCATTATTTATTTCGGACTCAAGATGTAGATCCATTGGTTTCCAAGAAGAGAAATCAGTAATGATTTGGTCTACGATTTTCTTAAGTTCGGATTCTGTAATTACTTGATCGAGTTTATCGCTTCCAACCAATGTTTCACTAAACCTTTGTTTNATTCTACCGATATCTGCCCCTATCGCCCTCAATTCATGCTGAACAATCTTCGGCATCCATAATTCGATTCGGCCCTCGTCCTTCCTGTGTCTAAGTATACGATGGAATCTCCCTCTACCGCCTACATCTAGAGATGCTTCCGCAGATATATCGAGGTGTTCGCTAATACGATATTGTAATTCATCAATCAAAATATTCGTATCTACTATTACCAATGGTGATAAAGATAGATTACGTAAATACGCCCGCTGTTTTACTGGTAAATTGTGACGGTGTATTGCAAATAGACCCTTTTCTGCATCGGCGAGGCGCTTGACATCGAGTATCGATAATTTACCAGAATTCTGTGCCCTCTCTAGAATCATCAAACCTTCTAATGCCTTTTCTTCAGCAGCATCTCGTGCGATTTCGTAAATTTCCTCTGANCTAATTGGCTCTAGCATCATCGCTTGNGAATAACGGTTTTCATGAGTTCGGCGATTGCGTTTTCGTTCTTTCAGGATGCTAGAAGATGCCGCTTTTACTCGACCGCCAAATGGCTCGGTAGGTAGAGGTCGTGGATGCGAAAGAGGGTAATTACGTAACATATCCAATTCTTCTTCAGAAAATCTTACTCTCTCGACCTTTATCCTTTCACCATCTTGGCCTTCTCCATCAACCATAGTGGTAACCTTGACGAAGTTTTTCAACAATCTTGTTGCTTCGCCTGTTTTCTTCATACTCTCCGCACTATGGCTAACATTGAGATATAGTTGGAATCTCTTTGTTACTGCTGCCTTCAATGCCGGTTCATTTTGTAACAAATTCACTGCTTCAGACCATTGNCCAGAGTGGGCTAAATGAATGAGTGCTTTACGATGAAGCATGATTCTATGTTCGTAGTCAAAGTCACTATGACTACCTGCTCGTTTGTAGTCTCTAGCAGCGTTGAGCTCGTCTCCTTTACTAACATGAATAGCGGCGCGTGCAAGAATGTGCCAAGGTGATTGCGGGTCATTTTCTTGATACCATGAAACTAAATTTGGCAGTCCTATATCATATTCCAAAACCAAATGTCGAACCGCCTGCATCATCGGCATTGCAGTAACATTTCCAGAAAGTAAACCATCGAGTAATTCCACTACTCCATTCGATTGTCCAGTTTGTAATAACCAGGATGCGCGATTCAATCTTAAGGTGCTGATTACCGCATTAAACATCCTTGATTCCAATTCGGTTAGAGAGGCCTTTTCTACACTCTTTGCNAAATCTTCAACAACTTTCGAATCTGCTAAACCATCACCACCTTCTCGTAATGCTTGTCGGCAATTGTTGAATGCCTTTAACCCGGTTTTATCGAGTTTTTCATACGCCCAATCATCGTCAGAAGCAGCTCCATCTAGAAGTAAAATCAANCCTCTAGCAGCCTTGCTAAATGAAGAGGGNAGTTCCACATCATGGACACTGGCTAATGCTGCTTTTCTTGAACTACGAATCGCTTTAAATTCATATTTTTTTGTTGAAGCCGGTAAGAGATTAGCGACCAGTAGAGTTTCGTAAGGATGATCTATACATCTTTGCTCATCTACCAANAAAATGTCTGCAAGTCGGACTAAATCTAGACTAATGGTGAAAAGTTCTATTGACGATTTGATGCCGATATTTGATTTTGAATCATGCAAAATACATGCTGCTTTAACTCTAAATTCGGTGCTGATTTCTTTATCATCAATTAATTGCGAAAGAGATTCCAAAGATAACTTAGGAATTTGCTTTTCAAGCCAAGTAAAAGCTTCTTCGCCCAGTTTCTTTACCAGTGGCAANAAAGTNTTCAAATCAGCATCCGNCTCAATCTGTAGTGAAGTTAATGTCTCACATGCTTGTTCAGATGAACCTTCATTCACCAATGCTTCTAATTTCCACCAAAGTAATTTTTCACGTTGCTGAGTTGTTTCTACTAATGATAGGCCTTCTTCTAATTCGGCAGACGATAGTTGGCTAGCTTCCTCGGGAGCAAGTNCCCATGCCAATTTTTTACGCGCTAGAGAAAGGCCGTCGGTTTGCTTTAAGCTCCNACTTTCTTCCCAATTGGTAACCTTCCCATTTTGCAGATTAACATAATCGGATAATGCTGAAGAGATTTCAGGTTCATCTTTTGATAATTTTTTGAGGGTCTTCGAAGAGTCTTGTTGCAAATGTATCTCCAATAGTGCCGTAATTACCCGACCTTGCCCCTCTAATTCACCAAGTGTGCCAATATCTTTCACACCCCGCTTGCCACCGAGTTGTGTGATAACTCTCTTTATTGACATTTGATTGGCTGCTCCGCTAATACAAGAGGAAAGCCCTTTCAAAGCAACGGCCAATTGTTTCGTATTTTTTGGATCGGCGTATGCCGCTGAAATATCTGTAGAAGTTACAACTTTAGCCGCCTTCTTGTTTTTTGGAAAAGCTGCAAATTGTGCCAGAATAGGCGTGGCTTCTGCCATTTTACCCCAGACAGGGTGTACTCCTTTTTCCATAACTTCTGCACGTATTTTTTCAATCGAGGAATTATATTCATCATCCCATTCATCTTCAAAAAGAGTTTTTCGAATTAGTAATATTGACAATTTAAACGCGTCTGAATAATTATCATCGAGCATTGTTTCAGCAGAACTAGGCAACCAATCTAGATGATTTTGACCACTACTTCGAGAGCCGCGGCGAGTCCTAACATTTCGACGAAGCCTCATTGGATTAGAATTAGGCCCACTATTTTCATCCTCTTCATTAGGGACTTGCATCTCATATAGTGCTATCAAAAGTAATGATTTCCAGGGTTTATCCAGTTCTCCCCATTCAGGTATTTTTACTACCAAACTCTGCCTTCTACGAGGTGGAATTCCCTCTTTAAATCCGGTTTCTAGGCATTTTAAGAGGTTGGTCTCCTGCATTCACTCACCCCTTAGGGGTGAGGCCCTCGGCTGGACCCCTTTAGAGCCACCGGCTAATCGTCAGACGCACAACATCAATGATGGGGAGCATCTAAGGCCCATATAATGGGGTATCTTGTAACCGTGATTCTGTTGCTGCACCCCACTCTGGCGTGCATCGTTCTAGGATGGATGTGGGTACAATATGGCTGGAAAAGAAAAAGTCGAGAATTGAAAGGCGAAGACAGAAAACAGCAATTGGAACGCCACGAGAGAATGGGAGAGCGGCTATTACAATTAGCGATTCTTACGGTTCTATTAGCATTCGCAGCCAATATGATTTCTGCCAAAATAAATGGTGAAGACGTATTGAAATCATTGATTCCTGGAAGTTTACATGGCTGGACTGGGCCTGTTGGAGTCACATTGCTTTGGATTATGGCAAGGTGGGGTAAGCAAGCTCGTAATAAACGACTTGAAAATGAGAGTTTTCATGTTGTGAAGACCAAGCATGGAAGAGCGGCTGATCTACTGATTGCATGCATGTTTATGCATGCCTTCCTTGGATTTCTGTACCTATTTACTGTGTTATCATTCTGATTCTTGGCGCGGCTCAAGTTCAGATTTTTCACCACCAAGCCATGAAGGAGACCACCAATTCCATCTACCCATCAATCTCATGGTTGCTGGAACTACAAGCGCTCGAACAATTGTTGCATCGATCAAAATTGCCAAAGCAAGACCCAGTCCAATCTGCTTCAATATTACTACCGAGGATAGGCCAAATGCGCTAAACACAACGACCATGATTGCTGCAGCACCAGTGATAAGACGACCTGTCCTTTGCAAACCATTTGCTACCGCTAAGGTATTGTCTCCAGTCCTCTCCCATTCTTCATGTATCCTTGATAACATTAGAACTTCATAATCCATCGATAATCCAAAGACAATACAGAACATAATCACAGGNTTAGTGGCCTCTATCGGTTGCGGAGTGAAGTTTAGTAAATCAGCGCCATAACCCCATTGGAACACGAATACTAGCATTCCGAATGAAGCAGAAATTGATAGAATATTCATTACAATTGCTTTGATTGGAATAATTATACTACGAACCTGAATGAAAATTAGNATGATTGTAGAGATAAAAATGAAGGCTAAAGCAATTGGTAAATTATCCTTGATTGCATCTAGAGTATCTAGGCTGTAGGCTGCGAAACCCGCCACCAATAATGCACCATCTTCTCCAATAACCAAGTCGTCGATTAAAGAGCCTCTATCGTTGCGAATATCGCTAACAAATTCTCTACTATCCGCTCCCGTCATTGGGCCATCTAAGGAGAATACGAAAAACGTGATACCATTTGCTAAAAATTGCTGTCTAAGATATTCCCTTGTCGCATTCATCTGAGGTGATAATTCCTCACTACCCCAGAAGTCTACAACCTCATCTTCAGACATACCTGGAATCGGTCCCAATGCATAGCCAAACCCTTCTAGTACCCGAGAGTCATTCACCTGTTCATTTGCCCATNGATACATCTGACGAATATTGCTTTCNTCAAGCGGGTCCTCCCCATCAAAATCAATGACAATCAGTGCAGAGTTTGCTGCACTTTCGGGCCATTTTTCATCTAAGTGTTCAAATCCGACACGTGTTTCATCATCTGGAGGTAAAGCATCTCTAGAAGCCATAGAGAATTCTGCTTGGAAGAAAGGTAGTCCCGCTCCAAGAAGAATAACTAATGTTGGAATCAATACCGTCCAAGGACGGTCCATTACAGTCTTCGCGATCTTTGACCAGATCCCATCTTCTGCGTCGTTTTCGGTCTTGAATGAAAATGGTAATTTCCATCCATCGCTTACTCTAGAACCTAACATTGCAAGTATAGAAGGAAGAACAACAAGTGAATAAATCATAGCAACTGATACTGCTAATGTGCCCCCGATACCAAGGCTTGGAATCCCTGTATTTTCAAAGAATAACATTCCCATTAAACCGATACCAACAGTTACTCCACTGAAGAATACCGCTTTACCCGCAGTTGCAACCGTCATTGCAGTTGATGTCCTAATGTCATGACCGCGGTTCATCTCTTCACGGAATCGATTTACCATGAATAAGGAATAATCTATTGATACCCCAATTCCGATTAGAGAAATAATATTGACAGCATATTGGGTCACGTCTGTTACATTGGATAGCCAAATTGTGATCCCCATTGCTGAAAGTACTGTCAAGAATGCAATCCCAATTGGTAATAATGCTGCGATTATTGTTCCAAATACAATTAACAANATGATTANAGATAATGGGCCGGATACAAGTTCTGCCGTAATCAAATCATCTTGGATTCTCTTATCGAATATGACATCGATTGCAACTCCGCCTGTTCGCCATGTCTCAAANTCATCATCTTCTATTAGCACTTCTTCCCAGTTNTCAGCATACAATTCCTTTGCTTCAGAACGTNCTAAATTGATTGTTATAATATTCAACGCCCAAAACCCTTCATCACCTTCATGAACGAATTCGCCTCTCTCATCATCTGTTTTATCCCATGAGTATTCGATGCTAACATCATCTAGACTAGCAAAATCACTCAATGCTTCGGTAACAGCGTCTTGCCATTCGCTAGATGTATCGTCTAAGGTAGGGTGGAATACGAGGTAAGTGAAGGACTGGGAGCCTTCTTCAGAGGTAAAGGCATCATCATACATCTTACCGGCATTCATTGATTCGAGATCTCCCTCACCCCAAGATTCTGCCCAATTAGGCCCAAATGTCATCAGAGANGTCATAGCAAAACAGGCGATTAATCCAAACGCTAATACCTTCTTCCGATGGTCAAAAGTAAACTCCCCTAATTTGTAGAAAGTTCTATCCTCTAACATAGCGGGTTCGGTAGTACCTTCCATGATGCGGCGCAAGTAATCTCCCATATCAATTTAAGGTGTTTTTGAATGCATTACTTACTATCTCTGAGCCCATAATTTCAACCATAAAGAAATGTTTCTTTCGATGTCCTCCGAGGTGATTGGCCTATCTTCGAGGTCTCCTTCAGAGTTTATTGGTTGTATTCTACAGCCACAAGCATTAGCGTGCCCGCCACCTGTTTTATCGAGTAAAGTAGCAAGTTTGGAAAGATCAAAATCATTGGGTTCTTTACGAAATGAATTTGAATAAAATGAAGCGCTTAACGCTGGCCTATTTGGAGTATCTATGCTACCGTCTAACCAGCCATGAATCACGCAGCAAGCGATTGCCTCATCTCCTGCTAGAGCGGTTACTAAGTAGCCATTTGTTCTTACCTCACTATTTTGCATTCGACAAATTGCCAAGCTATCGATTAACTCAATATTTTTTGAAACGATATCTGATTCTTGCTTACGACTTTTTGATAATTGGTTTAGTCTATCGCTATGACTAGCAAGAATTTGTTCTAATTTTTCACCACTTGCAAATTGCTCTAATACTGTGTTAAGATGTTCTGGTTCGCGTAATGAAAGAGACCTTGAAAGNCTAATTATCTCACCATCTTCAAGAAATCTCTCCAAAGAAATACCCCCACTATCCAAGGCATCTACGATTGGCATAATCTCGACTAGGTGGTCTAAATCTACTTCTTCTTTCATTAAATCATANGCAGCCCTTGCAGCAGAAGGTGTGTCTCTCCAATGGCAGATTCCGCCCTGTAAAACAAATTGCTTTTCTTCTTCTGGACTTGGCCTATTTGTCATATGATGGTCCAGATATAGCCCGCAGTTTGGGTGGAATGGTAAGTCGCATAGTGCTGTTTGTTTACTGATTTTTTCGTCAATTAACCCTGAACGTATCAAGGCTGCATGAGAAAATTCTACTGTCAATTCCGGTTTNGCTGCTTTCAAAATTGCAGCTGCCATAAGGCCATCTAAATCAGAATCAGCAANGACGCTGGTGATGTTCTCTAGCACTGACATATTTCGCGGTGTATATTCAACAGACATCAAAGATTCCTCTATTTGGAGCGATAATGCCTTGAATAGTCGCTATGACGGTTTACCCATGGAGACCTCTTGTGGTGTAGTTCTGGTTAATTTCGGCTCCATNCTACTATTACAATACCCGCAGGGGCATTGGGATTTTCCAAAAGGGCATATCGAGGAAGGAGATGATAATCACCTAGCAACCGCTAGAAGAGAAGTATCGGAAGAAACTGGAATTACTGATATGGAGTTTATTCCTGGATTTAATTACCGTACTGAATATGATTTTAGGCATAAAGGAAAACATATCGACAAGCAGGTCTTTTGGTTCATTGCTGAAACTGAGACTATGGCAGTCAAAATATCGCATGAACATAGGGAACATTTGTGGCTTGAATGGGATGAAGCAATGTCTCAACTTTCTCATCACGAAAGTAAGGGAGTTCTCGCCGCAGCAAAGGAATTCATGCAATCGATTGGACGCGCTTAAATCTCATTAATCTCGTCTTTATTCGCTTTTTGACGACGTATATTTTCTGCTTGTCCTTCCATCCTTTTCCCAAGAGGCAACCATAGGGTTTCTTCTTCACCCAAACGGGAACTAGTCCAACGGATTAGTATGAATATCCAATCTGATAGTCTGTTGATGTATTGAAGTGTGAGTGGGCGTAATTCATCCTTCATTGCAACCATTGCTCGCTCTAAACGCCTGGTTACAGTTCTAGATAAATGCAGAGCGGTAATAGTGCTGGAACCCGAAGGTAAAATGAAACTTGAAAGTGGTTCTAATTCTTCATTCCAAGCATCCATCTCTTCGCATAATCTATCAGAACAATCTTGGTCTATCAGAACCATATATTCTGGAAGAGAATCTTTAGGACACGCTAATTCAGCTCCTAAATCAAACAACTCATGATGCAGTCTTCCAATTACCTTGGAGATCACGTTTCTGACTTGCCTTACAGTTGGACGTGCCCCCCCATCCTCTGCAATTTCATTCAAACGATTAGCTTCCATTGCGACAATGCCCAAACATGCATTCAATTCATCGCAAGTTCCTACCATTTCCATTCGTAAATCGCTCTTCGCAATTCGCGTGCCATCTACTAGCGATGTTTCTCCACCGTCGCCGCCACCGGTGTGGACTTTCGTAATGCGGACCATGTGCCTCCGAGGTCAGGCCTCAACAAGAGGTCTGCGGCTAGACATGCCTGAATCAAGAGGATACCACCATTCGATATCTTCTTCCCCTTGATACCATGAAAATAGCACTAGGTGCCCGTCTACGACCCCATACCATTCCAAGCAACCGGGGTCGAAACCTGCAATTCTAGCACCAAGAACTGATAAATCGTCATTTATTGATTGCCACTCTTTGACAAGACGTCCTAATTGATCTGCAATTTCTACTACGTGAGGATGATTAGGAACAAGAGTTTCGATTATTATTTCTAACTCTTCGGTCAAATCGTGAGCTTCATCTTGTAACGCTTGCAATGTAAACAACAATCTCTTTGCCGGTTCCAACTCGCTTCTTGCTTCTTCAATGGTCACAATTCTAGAATCACAAGGCACAGATAATTTAGCCATCTCATCAATCAAATCCATCTCACTCATAGGTTGCCCTGCAAGCGGAGGAGGATTCCATTCTTCTTGCATGTACTCCCCTCTCTCAATGAGGGGTCTTCAACTCTGTGGTACTAGAGACTCTCTAGAGGGCGTTTTTTCGAGGTCTGTTCCAATGCGCTTTACAATTTTCATAACAAAGTAAAATCCAATCATTATCCAGCACATAATTTCTAAACTAATAATCAACCATGCATAGGGGCCAATCGAATCTAACATCACATCTACATCATATGGAACTCCATTTATGCCAATATACACCATCTGGGAAAATAAAGAGGAGGCAAACCAAATAAAAACGGCATACCAACAAATCGTAGAAAGAGNCCAATCATTGCTCATTTTCTGTTTTTCCATGGTATTAATTATACCTTTTAGCACTTAACTGATTGGATTAAAAGTGTAAAAAATAGCGGGATATCCCATTAAATTACTCTTCTTCACTATATTTCTCGAGTTTTTTNATNGCTGATTCTATCGCTTCTATCCATTCTTTTGCTATGGCATCTNTGCCGCCAGATTCTTCCATTCTTTGTGACCAATGCTCCGCTTCTTTTTTGTTACCAATAGATTCGTTGATTTTTGANAGAGCAAACCAAGCCATTGGATTAAGGTGTTCTTCTTCTAAATCCCATGCCCGTTCAAAACACTCAATCGCTCCGTGTTCTCCATTAATATGGCCGCGTTGTAAGGCCATAAGTCCTGATTTCGACCAAGCCAAAGGTAATCTTCCAATCAAAAGTCCTCGGAAAACTAGCCAAGTTTGACCCATNCCAATCAATACTATTGTAGCAAAAGCTGCGTATTCTTCAAACTTAGAAAGGTCAGGCCACTGTTCAGCCATCATTGCAGTTGCTGATATACTGAATAGAAAACCTGCAAATGGTGCTACTATTACTTCTTCTCTGGTCTTTACCATATTGTGAATTCCTCTTACTAGACCTAATCCTCCATAAACCAAGAGGAGAATCATATGCACTTGAGGATTTGTAGCTCGAGGAGAACTTTCACCGATTAGCAATAGTATTGCGATAACAAGTAGAACACTTCCGTAGCGACGGGAAGGGCCNGGAAATGGCTGACGTCTACTCAATACTAACAAAGAAATCGCAACTGCGAATTCTAAGACTAGGAACCACCAATTCTCCACGATTGGGCCGAGTTAAGTCCTACACTTGAGGATTTATACTCTATGATAAACGCTACCTCTTTGAATCTCATTTGCGCGATACAACTGTTCCATCAAGACTACTGCGGCCAATTCGTGGGGCATAGTAAACATTGAAAGTGAAATAGATCGATGACTATTTTCTTTAGGAAATCCATCGGCTGGCCCAATTGCTAAGTGGGTATCTTCACTAGATAATATCCAAGAATTAAATCGATCTGCAAACTCAATACTCGATAATGATTCACCTGATTCATCAAGAAGAATTGTTCCANTNGGTAAANTCTCGAAGTACTCTTGTTGAGACATTTTTGATTTTGAAATTTCTAATCTAACCTTTGANTTTAATCTATTACTATAGTCTTCAATTAATTTAGCCATGTTCTTTTCAGAAGGTTTTCCATGAAGGTGAACTACTACTCGGCCCATGTACCTCCCAGCCCATTCTACCCCAAGACTATTGATGGTCGGCATTGAACGGTGGTTATGGGTTGGTGGCCATTCTCACGTTCCAAGACGGAAACTAGGATTCCCGATGTAATACGAAGAGATACGCGTTCATGGCTATCTGATTTACAAGAAATGTGTGAAAGAAATTTTGATTCTCCCGAAGATGCACGGCGACAAATTCGACAAATGCAGATAGAATGGAGAGATGCTAATTCTGATGGAGATATGGATGATTCATTATTTGAGGGTTTACAGATGCGTGCTTTTCGCTTACTAAAGGGGGACGATGATGAATTCACTTTATGGCTTGATAACCTCGAATTTTGGAAACCTGGGTGGAGGCCAGAGGGGTCCCGTTACACTGAAAACTCATGAAGGAGACACGGTTCGCCGTTGCTATGGCGGATGCTGAATTACACATGCTATACACCTGCCCATTTTCTTGGAAAGTGAGGGGTTTAACAGATTATTTAGGTGTTAAAAATAATATAATTCAAGTAAATCCAATGAAAATAAAGAAAACTTTGCCCTCTTCACCAGAGTGGACAAAAACTCCTGTTTGGGTTGAAAGTGACGGAAAAATAGTGGTTGATTCAACCCCTATTATGAAACATATCGATTCAAAATATAATGATGGGGAATTATGGAAGACCAGTGATGAAGAGCGTCGTGATAAATGGCTTGAATGGGTTGATTTACATATGAGTAAGGCTACTATTCCAATTTTATATGGTTCATTATTTTCTGCGCTGAAAACTACCACGCGAATTTCTAAATTAGAAAAATTCGGATTTATTTCAAAGCGACTTTATGCATGGGCAGGATTCCCAATCATGTGGGGAATCATAGCCAAAAAACGAGTGAAAAAGGATGGGCGTAAACCGAAAAAACTGTGGCATGATCTCCTTAGTGAATTCACTGATGCCTTTGAAGGCAAACCATACTTTGGAGGAGATTCTCCCAATTTAGTTGATTTCGCGGCATTTGGATACATGCGTTCGGTTTCACCGTTCCCTCAATTTCAGCAACTTACCGATCATAAAGCTGGTATGGAATGGTATAATTCACTAGAAAATGCAATTAAGACGTGATTTGATGGAAACTGTTGAGGGGCCATTCGGATTAGAATTCGTCAAGGTTCCTGCTGGAAAAGTGTTTCTTGGCACCGATAAGGGCGGATGGATTCATGCTTCGGAGCGCCCTAGGCATGAAGTGGAATTACCTGACTTTCTAATAATGACTAAACCTCTAAGCAAAAGAGACGTAGCTGCAATTCTAGGAGATGATGATGATGATGATTCCCCATATGAAGGTATGAATTTAGATTTAGTTTCAACGATTAGTAATATTCTTTCAAATGAATTTGAAGGTGAAATACGAACTCCTTCTCAAAGTGAATGGCAGCGTGCTCGAGAAAATTTAGATTTAGTTTTGCAGCCAGGAATGACTGAATTTCTTGCTGATGAGGCAACTGGTAATCATAGGGGAGCTATGATGGATGGAAGACCAAGGGTGGGAGAAGTGATTGGACCAATGGCTGGTCATCGAGTCGCATGGGCTTGTCATCCAAAAAAACAAGATGTTTATGCTCGGTTTTCAACACCTGCAGATCGCTCCTTACCGAAGGTTGTAGCAAGGTTGGTTGTTTCACCAAAAAGAGAAGGAGAAGCGGTGAAAATTCCTGATTCCGCTGATCTTGCTAGAAATATTAGAAGTGAGATTTTTTGGACTATAATTTTAGGAATTATTCCGAGTTTTACAATTCCTATTTTGAGAGGTTTTGATTCCTATGCGATTGAAGGATGGCCAAATTTGCTGTTTGGAGGATTATGTGCCGGTTTTGTAACAGGCGCTTTTTGGAGACCAAGGAGGTCTACTTGGCATCTGGATGACGATGGAAAAATTACTCGTCAGAAGAAATAATGGAAGACCAATATGATTCTTGACGAATCGCATCAAGAGTACAGATTGCTGCCATATTAACAATATGGCGTACACCATCTGAGCGAGAAAGAAGTTGTACTGGCTTATCTAATCCTTCCAAAATTGGTCCCGTCATTTCTGCACCCCCTAGTTTTTCAAGTAATTTGTATGCGATATTCGCACTTGCTAAATTAGGGCAAATCAAAATATTAGCTGGTCCGTCAAAACTCATGAATGGATACTCTTCTTGTAAAGAGGGGTCCAATGCTGTATCCGCCTGCATCGGGCCATCGATCAAGAGACCTGGTTCAAGTTTTCTAGCAAGNATCACTGCATCCTCGACTCTCTCTGAGCGTTGAGAACGACTGCTTCCAAAATTAGAAAATGACAGCATAGCGATTTTAGGTTCAACTCCAAATCTGCGTGCNACTTTAGCGGTTTGAATCGCTATTTCTGCAAGGGTTTCTTCGTCAGGATAAACATTTACTGTTGCATCTCCAAGGAANATCANCCTGCCCTTTACTACCATCATATAACANCCTACGGCACAATGNGAATCCTCNTCACTTCCAATAACTTCTAAACATGGACGAAGTACATCACCATAATTTCTAGAAATNCCNCCTAAAAAGCCATCTGCATCGCCATTAACNACCATCTGTGCTGCAAAATAGGGTCTACTTTTCAGAAGTCTTTGCGCATCTACAATCGTCATTCCTTTGCGGTTCCTTTTGGTAGTAAGAGCCTTGTCGTATTCTCCAATTCTGCGNGAATCATANCGCGGATTNTATTTTTCATGTTCAAATTCTAAATTTAATTCGTCCATTTTATTCTGTATAGNTTTTACATTTCCTAGGAGGATTGGTTTGCATATATCAAGTTCAACAAGTTGTGCTGCNGCTCGAATNATTTTCTCATTATCNCCTTCGGGGAATACAATTTTCTTACCTTTGCCCTTGACCTGGTTGAATACNCCCCGCATAACTGAATATGACATTCCAAAGCGGGCCTCCAAGGATTCTTTGTATGCCTGTTTATCGAAATCTTCTGGTTTTATTGCTGCAATTCCTTCATTGATTGCCGCCTCTGCTACATCAGCGGCTTCCCAAATTAATACGCGACGGTCGAATGGTTTTGGAATAATATAATTTGGACCATAGTGCATCTCTTCCCCGCCATATGCATGCGCGATATAATCGGGGACCGGTTCTTTTGCAAGTGCTGCAAGAGCGCGAGTTGCAGCCATTTTCATTCCTGCCGTAATATCTCTCGCTCTGACATCCAAAGCTCCTCTGAAAATATATGGAAATCCTAACACGTTGTTGACTTGATTTGGAAAATCAGACCGACCTGTTGCGATTATTGCATCGCTTCTAACCTCTAAAACCTCATGAGGCATAATTTCGGGAGTTGGATTTGCAAGAGCGAAAATAATTGGTTTTGGAGCCATTTTGGCAACCATTTCTCCATTTACTAGGCCGCCTCTGGAGAGTCCTAAAAATACATCAGCACCTTGTAAAGCATCTCCTAAATCACCACCCTCATGGTCTGCTGCAAATGCAGCCTTGTATTGATTTAATTCTCCGTCATCCAATCTTTTCTTTGTCATAATTCCTTGAGAATCACACATCAATATATTTTCAATTTTCACACCTAATGCGATGTAATGGTTAGCACAAGCGATTGCAGATGCGCCTGCGCCTGCTACTACAACTTTCAATTCTGCTAATTCTTTTTCCTGTATTTCTGCAGCATTCAATAGTGCTGCACCTGANATAATGGCTGTACCGTGTTGGTCATCATGCATTACCGGTATATCGGTTGCTTCAGCGATTCTTCTTTCAATTTCAAAACACTCAGGTGCTTTGATATCCTCTAGATTGATTCCTCCAAATGTCTTTGAAATATTACATACTGTCTGAATAAATTCTTCAGGATCTTCGGTATCCACCTCTATATCAAAAACGTTGATGTCTGCAAAGGTCTTCAGCAAAAGCCCCTTACCCTCCATAACAGGTTTACTTGCTAAAGCACCAATATTACCCAATCCAAGAACTGCAGTACCATTAGAAATAACTGCTACAAGATTTCCTTTAGATGTGTAACGATATGCATCTTCAGGTCTTTCAGCAATTTCTAGACAAGGATAAGCTACTCCCGGAGAATATGCTAAAGATAATTCATGAGCGGTTGCATGGGGTTTTGTTGGTACGACCTCTATCTTTCCTTTCGGCTCTACCTCGTGGTACTCTAAAGCCTCAATTCTGATACTTTGTTCTCGAATTTCTTCGCTCATAAGACCCTACTCAAAGCAAGTGCGACCGCGGGCGAGGTTTGACCTTTTTGTGGGTTTCAATACCTAATGAGTATGTTACTGCATAGAGGCAGGAAAGACCACGCTTGATATACCAATAGAGACGGGTAGTTGGTATGAATGGCAGTACTAGTACTGTTTCGCCAACAAAACAGGCTCGCAAGGCACTGTTTTTGTCATGTTTGATGTTATTCTCGACCACATTAGCGATATTATCATCTCCAGTAGTAGGCGCGCACAATACTGAATCGTCAACAATTTGGGCAAAAGAGGGTTCTGTTGACTCCGGTTGGGTACAACTAAATGCAACTGGAGCAAATGCAGTAAATGGCACTCCTGCTATGTTTGACTGGACTATGGAGTTTGCACCTGGAGCAATTTTAGAAAACCTCAGTTTTGAAGTTCGAGTTGATGGAGGCTCAGGTGTAGAAATTCAAGAGCCGATGATTATAGCNCCAAATTCTGGTCAAGTCATGTTTGATTGGAGAAATAACGGTTGGCTAGGTCAAACAAATGGATTTGATGGAAATAATCCACACCAAGGACGTTTGTCGCCAAACGCCGATGTTGGTGCGACTTTCACCTTACCTTCCGGNACTGAAATTACCGACCTAATTCTAGAAGCATTAGCTCCAGCAGACCCGTATACTTCTTTGACACCTGTNGAATTNTACATACGGGAATCGGCAGTTCATCCAATCGATGGGATGCTATATCTTGCTGTNGGAGATTACATCATTATCCTTGATGCTAAGGCTAATCCAACAATTATCGACTTGTTCCAGATAAAAGATTCTGATGGCGGGAATTGGGTTACCGACCTTGAAATTGATGTCGCAAACAATAGAATGTTGATGACGACGGAGTATGGAGATCTATTATCTGCAGACTTAACCGATTCTTCATGGAATGCAAATTTACCAGCAGAACCGTCTGGAAATAGTTTCGATCAAATTCACATTGCTAGCAATGGTGATTTATTCGCTTTTAGCGAAGAAGGAATTTTTACACTAAATAGTGCAGGGACTGGATGGACTCTAGAACTTGCAAGTGGTACTTCAAATTGGCCTGAAGGAACCCCTTGGGCTACACTAGAACATAACGGAATAATCTATTCCGCATTATTGGGAGGAGGGGTTGGAAGATGGGACCTTGCAACAATGAGTGCTTTGACTCCATGGTCTACTGCCAATAACCTTCATTCGGATTATATCAGTTCGTTCTTAGTTTCAGGAAATCAACTTTTGATTTCATCATTCGATGCAGGTGTTGCTAGACGTGATGTAAATGGCAACTTCTGGTTAGCCACATGGAACGATGGCAATTGGTTAACATCCAATGATGTAAAGGGAATGACTTTGGTTGGAAATCAAATCGACATACTGACTAGCATTGCCGTACATTCATACAATACCAATACAGGCTCTTTCACTGCGACTACCACTCTGTCTTCTTTAGGTCAAGTAGAGGAGGGNCAAAATATCATTCACTGGCCTTCTGGAGGAGAAAGAGCTCCAGCCCAAGATCAGGTTCTAGTTACTGATGCTATGGCGGTTTTTGCGGTTCTAGAACCTGGAAATACTCCGTTTTATGCTGGTGATTTGGTAATAGGAAGCGGACCCAGAACTGCTGATATGACTGATGCATTACAACATAATGGAATAGTGTATGTTGGTAGTGGCGAATGGCTTGACCGTTATTCCATGAGCCAAAGTCGCTGGCTAGCACCTATAGCAACGGGTGATGAAATTTCACGTATAGTGACTAATGGAGTCGATGTATTTGTAGGTACATATGGTTCTGGAATTCATGTTATTGATTCTAATGGAACTGTTACAGCAACCTATGATACATTATACGGTTTAGCATCGGATGATATTTCAGATTTAGNTGCTGATGGGGATTGGATTGTTGCAACCCATCCTCAAGATGGTGTTTCAGCATTTAATCAATCTAACTTTGGAATTGTAACAACTCTAAATGAACAAAATAGTGATTTGGATGAAGATGCCCCCACNGGGGTTGCAATCCATTCAGGTATCGCTTATATTGGAACAGNAGAANATGGNTTAAACCGTTATATTTTAGAAAATGATACATTCCTAGGNTCTTGGATTTCCACAGGCATAAACGATGTTGACTTTGCACCAGTNGCTATAGTTGGAACTGGTTCNTCNGCGGTCCTCCACATGGGTTTGCCTGGNTTTGGAGTAGTTCGAAAAGACTTGACTACCGGTGAAATACTGGTTCCNTTGACNGAGGAACCTGATAGAGGAAATCCTGGGCCTACTGAAATACTCCCTAGCAATCAAGTATTTGCTCTCGAGGCTGATGGTGGAGACCTATTCATTGGAACTAGTGATAGTGGAATTATTTGGGATGGAAATAGTGTAACCGATTTNAGCGAAGGGAACTCATGGCAAACTCAACCTCAACAAATCTTTGATTTCGTCCTTGATGGAAACGATTTGTATGCTGGAACAAATATTGGNGTGTGCAAATATACTGCTAGTAGTGGACAAATCATGGATTGTCAAAACGTCTACGATGGAATGCCTAATTGGGGAACATATACNGTTGGAGTCAACAGTACTACNGTATTTGGAGGAACAAATTCCGGTGTCGGATTAATCGATAAATCAAGTTTCACTGTTAGTGGAACTTGGGAGGCTGGAGAAGTTACTGAAAATGCCCCTGTAGAAGTTATTGGAAATATTGCTTACATTGGGTTAAACAATATAGGGATTGCACGCTATGATATTCAAAATAGTGAATGGCTCACAACATGGACCGAAGATAATGTCTTAGATGCTGGAAATGGTGATGTAACCTCCTTAGTAGCTGATATNAGGCCAAACTANCTTTGGGTTGGCGGGGCTGATGGATTACAATTGATCAACGTAACTTCAGGAACCGAAGCATATGATATTGAGAAGAGTAGCAATTTGTATGGAGGCAATGGTGACCCTCATGATATGGTNATTTATGGNAACATCTTGTATTATCATGAAGAATTTTCTAGCGACAATTTGTATCGAATAGATGTTGCTAACTTCAATGCACTATCTTCGATTGATGTAGGCCAGCAACTCGATGAAAATGGCGGAGANATTTACGGNCTCGAATTGATTGGTGATGTAATTCATGTTTCGGTTGCAAGCGGCCAATGGTGGAATACTGAGGGNAGNGGNGGNATTGGNCTTTACAATGCNACAACCGGNTCTTGGATGGCTGAATTACTTCCNGAAGGNTCTGTTGATNGAGTTACATCATTTGTNTCTTCAACNGATCANACATGGGTTTCATGGGGAGAATCTAAACTNCAGGTATTTGCTCCNAATCAAACTCTAGCTGGAGAATGGGACGATTTGGATTTCCCTATTCGAGAAATAATTGAATTCGATGGAAATATTATGTTTGCTACTACAGAAGGTGTTGCTAGGTTTGATGAATCAACATTCCAATGGCTTTCGATGTGGACTCCTGGNTCNGGATTACCATCTGGNGCTGAAGATGCTGTNTACGAATTGTGGACAAATGGCACTGATTTGGTTGTAGGAACTGCTGCAAATCAAGGATGGCAAGGAATCTCTGGTGAAATCTCACATCTTGATCCAAATGGCAATTGGGACTCATGGTCTACAGGTGGTGCAAATAACATTCCTAGCGGCTATCCGATCGCTATGGTGATGTGTGGCGGTTTACTCAATGTCGCATTGTGGGCTAATAATGGAGGGGTTGCGCGTATCGACTTAGAAAATGGTACTGTTGAAGCAAGTTTCACCTCTCAACGCCTAGACGATGGTAGTGCAGCAGCGGTCGCATGTGATGGTAATGACATTCTTTATGTTGGATACTATGATGATGAACAACCGATTTCAAGATATGATTACAATACTGGTGGATGGTTAAGCAGTATTGATACTGCAAACCATAATCTTCCAAGCGACCCATTATGGTGGGGCGCTATGGAATTTGCAGGTGGTAAACTTGCTATTGGATATGACATTGGAGACGAGGGTGACAATGTCATTGGTGGCGGATATGCTTTGATCACAATCAATGGTGCAAGTGTCGGCCAAGCAAGTATCTTGTCAACTGGTTCTCCAGTTTCTTCAATCGATTGGTTGGGTAACCAATGGTTGATTGGGCAAGCGGGTGGAACCTCAGGATATTCACATGTAGATACTCTAAGCCAACTCGGTCAAAATACGCTTTACTCTCTACCTAGCCTAGTTAGTGGGCAAGTTACCTCAATTGAAGGAAATAGTACTCATATCTGGGCTGCATCTGCTTCTTACACAAATACAGGCTCTGGATTACTTCAAGGAATCCGTTTAGCTAATGGCTCTGTAGAATGGCAAAGAGGTTGGACTATTCCTGCAAATGCTGCAGTAACCGATTTACAACTAGTTGGTACAGATTTGTATATGTCAACAAATAACCGTGGAATCCGAATGTTGGATACCATTACTGGTACATTCCAACCAATGCCTACCGGATTGCATGACTTCCAAGATGGAATAAAACGCGTAGGAGATGATTTGTTTATTGGACTACAAGGCACTTCTTCTTCATCAGCAGGTATTCAGGTTTTCAATACAACTCAAGGAGCATATAGTGCTGGAAGATTACTCGCTGGCCTTCCTTCTAACAATATCAATGGATTCTTGTCTACCTCTAGCCCAGGAATACCCGGCCAAGGATTAGACATGGTCTACATAGCAACAGATACCGGTGTTGGACGATGGAACTCTACTGCAAATACTTGGGAAACTGCCTTGACTGCACTCGACGGATTGCCTACTCCAAATGTTGAAGACCTTATTCAAGATTGGAATGATAATATCTGGATGGCTACCCCTAATGGAGTTTCAATGTATAATGTCACAACTGATTCGTTTACTACTTACACAAGAAATGATGGCTTGATGGGTACATCTGCTTGGTCGTTTGCTTGGTCACAACAATCAACTCAACAACCTGACTTATTCATTGCTCATGATGGAAGAGGTACTGACCGTCCGGGAGTTACTCAATTCGATGCAACTACTCAAACTGTAATCGCTCAACATCAATTCGACCAATTACCTTCCAACTCTGTAACCGCAGTTGCTACAGACTACTGGGGCGTCCATATCGCAACAGATGTAGGCCCGATGGTACATTGGAATGCAGGAAGCGGTGATTTCGAATCTGGAATTAATGTATTCACGATGAAAGAATGGCCTGTTTCTAGCATGAGGTCCGATGGAACACATTTGATTGCGATTGGAGAAAATGGTGCAACTATTGTTCAATCAACTACTTCTTCACATGCAAAGATTGCTGAGTTCTCTGCCATCGGTTCGACAGGTGGAAGCGTAGTAACCGGCTCTTATGTTTGGATATCTACTTCTGATGGTCTGCGAGGATGGAACATCAATACTGGTGATGAAGTTCCACAAGGAAACTTACGTCGTGCTAATCCATTATCTATCGGATTATCTTCAACATTTACTGATGTCACTAACTATACTCATCCTGGAATGCAATTTGCACTTGTCGATGCAGCAAATGCGGTAATGGTTTCTGAACTTGGTTCACCTGATGGTCCGCATGGCGTCATGATGCAAGGTGTTCCTCTAGTGCTATCTTCTCCAGTCTCTGGAGCGGCTACATGGGCTAAGTTAATCGATATGAAGTGGAATGCTACTTTGAATATTTCAGATGATCCTGCCTTGATTACAAGTATGCAATTTGCTGTAGACAATGGCCCTCTAATCAATGGAACAAGATACATGACATTGAGATTACAATCACCAAGTAATGGCAGTATGTGGATAAAGATGAGCTATGATTGGTTTAGAACTGAAACTCCAATAGAAGGACTCTCTCTTTGGGATAGACCCGAAGATGGTGGTGGCGCTCTATTGGCTAACTGGAGTTTGGTACATGATGATGACTTCTCCAGCTATCTAATCTATCTTAACGAAGGCCCATGGGCCTCTCAACCTACTGTAGCNGACCTNCAACCATTTGCTGCAGATGCTGCNGTCAGCCTACATAGTAGACTCCAAACCGAGATTACTAGTATTGGCGGACAACCTCTTCAAGATGGAGTTGAATATTGGGCAGTAGTTGTGGTCGAATACAACGATGGNCGTTTTGGAACTCCATCCACTCCGTTCGGACCTGCTACTCCTACCGATGAAGTTCCAATGCCTCCTATGTGGGCAACTGGTGCACCGCATGAAGGTGGACAAGATGGGGATTTAGCGGTTGAATGGGCACGTTGTACTGCTCTAGACTTAGCAAGCACTCGAATCTATGCTTCCACAACTTTGGTTACTGATGTTCTTGGATTAACTGTGAATACTGAAGTTCCTCCTCAAGAAGGCAATAGTACCGTTATTGTGCTGGACTCTGGAACCCCTCATTGGCTTGGACTAACCTGCGTTGATGAAGCGGGTCAAGAAGACATGATGAATGCTACAATAATCGGACCTGTTGTACCAACCGGTGGAGTAGATGACGGAATACCACCTTCCAAATTAACTGGATTCTGGGCAGAAGATGTGCCGCAAGATGATGGAGGAAGAGTACAAGCGGGATGGAATAATCCTACTGCAGACGATTGTGCCTTTGTTACCGTCTACATGAAACCGGTTACAGGAACTGCAAACCAATTACCAACAAATGTAGATGGTTTCTCAGTCGCAGGAGTAGTCCCTGATTGTGAAACAAATATGACAATTCTAGATTCGATTGGAGATTTCCCTCTTACCGACGGTCAGACATACCATATCGGTGCAGTAGCATCTGATAAGTGGCTAAATCAAGACACTGGAGATGTTACTATTTTGGAAGTAACGCCTTACGTTAACAATCTTGATGGAAGTACTATTCCTGAAAGAATTACCACGATTAATGCTTGGGACCGCCCTGATGATGATGGTACTGCTATCGATATTTCATGGGTACCTTCTGATGCGGATGACTTTGATTACTATGTCGTATGGGTGTCAGAACATCCTCTAGATGATCTTTCAGAATTTTGGCAATTAGCAGGGTATGAACCCGGTATTTGTGGTTGTATAGTGATGAATAAGCAATGGATCGATAGTGAACAATCACCATTGGAATTACAAATCAATACTGCGCTATATGGTGGAGATAATTTGTTGAGTGCCTTACCTGGACAGATAATACCTGATACTGAATTATTTGTTACTGTAACCGTTCATGACATCAAAGGAAATGTCTACTTGGACGGATTAAATACAGCAACTGTAACCCCAATTGACAACTTAGCAGACCAAACCCCACCTGAGCGTTTGTCTATGTTATCACTTGTAGACCGTCCTGCTGATGATGGAACCGCAGTGCTACTGGATTTCGAACTTTCAGATGCAAGTGACATAGAGAGTTACGAAGTATATGCAGCTGCTTTCTCATTCGATTCTGTTGGCGTTAATGGCAATGGCCCGTCCGACCCAATAGCGGTCCTGAATCGGGATGCAGAGCTACCTCTACTTATCGAGGCATTAGCCTTTGATACATTGGTCATACCAAACCTACCTGTCACAGTTGCAGTAGTTGCAGTAGACTCATCTGGAAATGCACATCGCGATAATTTGATTACAGCTACTGCGATTTCGGTTGATGATGGATTTGATGATATAGGAGAATACCTGCCTGACATTAATGGAATTACATTGGAATGGATAGGCGACTCTATTCTGGTTACATGGGACCATAGCAACGACCCTAGTGTTCGCTCATATGTTGTATTCATTTCAGACCAGAGTTTCTCAAATGTAAACCAAGCAACAATGATCGGAGAGGTTAGTGTGGTTAATTCTCTAGTCATCTCTCCTTCAGAATTCTTGGAATTGTCCAATGAATCTAGTTGGTGGATTGGAGTATCTGCTAAAGATGATACTCTTTATCGCGAGAAGATTGATTCTGTGATGATNGCCCCNTTCAACAGNGATATTGTGGAAGAGAGTGAGGATGATACAACCGCTCCTTCAGAATTTGGTGAATTGCTTAATTCTGGTAATTTACTTGCTATCTGNTTGGGATTGATTGCAATACTACTGCTAGTGCTAGTAGTACGCTCCCGAGGTAGCAGCAAGAGCCGTGACAAAGAATGGGAATTACAAGAGGCTACTTGGGGAATACAAGCNAGAAGTGGTTGGGATGAGCCATCGATGATACCATCGGGCAAACCACCNGTTGAAGCACCTCCTGGAATTCGCCCTGGNCAGCAAAATGACATCTATGCNGCAGCTCAGAGAATNGAAGACCANNGNCCNTCTCAACCTNCNCCTCANCGCTGGTCACAACCTGCTCAGCAGCAACCTCCTGCGCAAGGTGGAATCGACACCTCCTTCTTGGACGACCTGTTGTGAGGACCGATGCAGGGGCCAAAGAGTGCGGTTTTTACAACCGTTCGAGCGCGTGATGGAAAGTTATTCCATCTCGAAAAGCACCTTGCTAGGCTCACACGGCACGCTGAAAAACTTGGAATTNAAATGCCTNATTTTGAGATTCCAGATGGTCTTGAAGGTTTGATAAAAATTACAATTACTAAACAAGGTGTTGATTTTAGCTCCAAGGATTTCTATCAAGAAATACATATGGCTGCTGANGGAATNACCGTCCCTGCTCCCCGCTGGACTCGAAAAGTAATGGGGACAAAGCATGGTGACTGGGATGCTTATCGTAAGATTACTACTCAAATTCTTCAATCAGGTGCTGATGTTGGNTTACTCGTNCATGATTTTTGCATNGTAGATGGTGACCGAGTAATGCCACTAGTTGTTGATGAGGATGGAGTTGTATGGATCAGTGAGAGGAAATTTGGNGGAGTAGATTCTGTGACATATGAAGTGTGTAAACCTGCCATTGAAGATGCTGGATTTATCATTCAGTCTGGAAGATTAAATGAGAGACTGGTTGCAAGAGCGAAAGAGATTGTTTTGCTTGGAACCGGAATGGGTGCTGCAAGATTAGAGGTATTGGATGATGTTGACNTCGGAGATGGGAGCGATACTCTACAACGAATTTGTATTGCCGCTTTAGGAGAGGATTGGCGATGACCGATTTACTCAATTCATTACTTACCCATCAAGGTGAAGACCGGATTTTATTTCTTTCTGGNGGACCAAAATCGCACTTAGCAAGACAATCTATGTTTGCTGTTGGCATGACTACAAGNGTTGTTATCACTCAGCCAAAAACTACTGCACAAAAAAAACACTCNCCGCTAAATGGTGAGGTTATTATTTCACGAAAAATACCACCACTCAAAGCTACGATGCAAAGTATGAAAGAAGATGGTTGGGCTGTAACAAAAATCTTGCAAGCAAAAGATATTGCTGAGATGCTGAGGTCATTACAACCAAGTACTCCGGTCGGTTCTAGATGGGCAGGAGCATTGGCATATGATTTNGTACAGTGGACTCAACCTATCTCTTTGCAATTTCCTCCTGAAGAGGGAGAAATTCTTGGCGTACTTTGGTTGGTAGATGAATGGGAAACTACAACTCCCGGAATTAGCGATTGTGAAGACATGCCTCCAGCAAANAAGGTTGAAGGAGAGNTTTCATCTCATAGTGACCAACAACATGCCGAAGATATCGAAAGGATAAGAGCCTCNATTACTCAAGGAGAATTATATCAATTGAATTTAGGAAGAACTTGGAATGCACCTTTAGGAGAAGAGCCAAGCACGATTTTCCATCGCTTAGCACACAATAATCCAGCCCCCTTTTCGGGATATATTGAAGCGGCTGATTTAGGACTGGCAATCGCTTCATGTTCGCCTGAAATATTGCTCGAAGTGAAGGGTACTGAAGTGATGACTGCTCCNATTAAAGGAACGCGTCCTCGTGGCTCAGACCCCGACCAAGAATCATTGCTAAGAAGAGATTTNGTTCACGACCAAAAAGAACGTGCTGAACACAGAATGCTTGTAGATCTAGAACGAAATGATATCGGTCTTGTAAGTAAACCTGGTACGGTTAAGCAATGCAGATTTGATGTTGAAGCATANGCTAATGTCCAACATTTNGTAAGTCAAGTAAATGGAGAATTATCAGAAGGAAAGGATGGAATGGATGCCTTTCAGGCATTNTTTCCAGGCGGTAGNATAACCGGTTGTCCAAAGACCGTTGTATGCGCTGCAATAGATGAACTGGAGCAGAAGCCACGCTCTTTCTGGACCGGCTCGATGGGATGGATAGATGTTCATACNGGTGAAAGTACATGGAATATTTTGATTCGTACTTTGGAGGCGAGATGGACTACTGATGGCTGGCATGGTACAATAATGGCGGGNGGNGGGATCACGATAGAAAGTCAACCAGAAGCCGAGGTTGCAGAAGCTATCTGGAAAGCCGCTGCTCTACGGAGAGCATGTGGTTGGTTAAGCCATGANGCAAAATTATTGCCAAAGGGTGAATTAGGAATTTATCCACTTTATCTTGAACAAAAAACCGAAGAACAACTTACAAATTANGGACTTAAGATAGCCTTTATCGATAATTTAGATTCTTTTTCACAAAATATTGTTCATGCGATTATAAGCCATGGNTGTGAGGTTGAGGTCTTGGATGGAAGAGGACCCATTGTCGAATTAAATCATGATGCAGTGATAATCGGGCCAGGGCCTGGACGNCCTGAAATTAGTGCTATAACAATGGATATTGCCAAGAAATCTCTTGAAAANGAGATTCCAACACTTGGAATTTGTTTGGGTCATCAGGCTCTTGGTTTAGCAGATGGAATGAGCTTNATTGAAAGTCCATATGGACCNGTNCACGGCGTACCTTCAAAAATTAAATCAATCGATGGTGGACTTTTAGCNAAAGGNGAAACCGTCATGACGCGTTATAATTCTCTAGTACTATCTGGCANNCCTAATTCNCTAACAATTACCTCTACTGATAATACNGGTTTACTTCCAATGGCAATNACAAACCAAGAAAAACAAATCTATGGAGTACAATTTCATCCTGANTCTATNGGTTCNCCAGAAGGGATGGCTTTGCTAGGTGAATTTTTGCAAAGAGCAGCGCATTGTTGAAGAATGGGCGGCGTCTGGATTGCTTCATGCCGACCTGTAGACACTGCTTCAGTGTTTATCCGCGTGGACAATTTATCCATGGAAATGGGCCACGGGCACAAGTATGTGTCAGATGCGGAGTAGAAATGGGATTGGTAACTAAAGAAGAGGCTGCTTCACTGTATGACGATAGTACAAGGAACGCTCGTTTCTCGGCTATTGCACGACGCTGGGCTCCTTTGATGTGGTTGACTATTTTGTGGACTGTTTGGATTGTTTTCCTAAAGGGNGTCGACCCATGGGGCCTTTATTCACTAATTTTGCTAGCTCTTTGCACTTTAGCTCTACCGTTTTTCATGATTTTTTATTCNTCAAAATACATGGCGGTAATGGCGCGCCTAACACCATACTATGNTCGNCCTCCNGGTCACTGANCTAGGACTTAGCGTGNATTTTGATAACATCNTTGTCGCTACATTCGTGCTCAGCACCAACGATTCTTCTACTCCGTCCATCAACTGCTCGGATGAAGCCATCTCCTAAATCGGTGTGAACCTTGTATGCTAATGCCTTAGCTTCAATTTGGTCTGGAACAACAAAGGCATCGGGCAGTATTCTCCCGTCTCCATCTTTCCAACTTCCTTCATCGGCTACCGGATAGATCACTACGTGTCCTAATGCATCGAACAATACCTTGCTAATCAATTGGGCAACACCAGTCCCTCCTGCTGCTGAAAGTTTGTCTTTCATCGAGGAAAGTGCCTTTTGTTGTGCATCGTTTAATTGAGCATTCTCATCGACACTGAAAGTATCTGCACCGGGAGAATATTGAATCATATTACCTGAATCTGCTCTACGTAATGCAAGTTCCATATCCGCCATAGTCGGGATTACCAGTCCATTGGATGAAATTGCATCCCACGGAGTGCCTTTGGCTGAATCTGCTTTATTTGCGGCTATGTGAATGGGGAATAATTGCTTGCGAATATATTGCGCTAGAGAATCTATACGCTCATCATCCCATAACCAGGGATTATCTAAGTCACCCCATTGGTTTCTAAAATCATCAACAGCGCTCAAAATATGAGAGTTACTAGCACCCAATCCAGTGAATCTTTCATGTAAAAATAACGTGAAGCCTTTGTTACCTTCAGCCTGGACCCGTCTTGCACCACGACTCCACCCGTCTCTTAGTAATCCGCCAATCCAAGCATCTAATTCGTTTGTAAGGAATGATGTCTCTTCACGCAGTGATGATTCTACATCATCTACTGCTGCTATGGGATTTCCTTCAATATCAGTTAATCCCGCTGCATCTACAACCTGAATCAATGCATCACAATTTGCTAAATCTGAAAGGAAGGCATTACCTCTTCCTCTGCCTTCTGAAGCCCCAGGAACAAGACCTGCGACATCGACCAAAAAGGTCGGAACTAGTCTTGTATACCCGATACAAGAACCGGTTCTAGGCTCGCATATGCTACCCTTACGTTCATCATCGGCTGAGACTGGTTCTAAACGACCTTCCTCTTCCAGTCTCTTTCTGAGATCCTTACATGGGCAAGGTAAAGCAGCAGCGATGAAGGCGACTCCTACATTGGGGTCAATAGTACAAAACGGATAATTCGCAATATCGACTTTCGCTAAGGTTGCTGCAGAGAAAAAGGTCGACTTGCCCACATTGGGCTTGCCAACCAATCCGATTCGCACTTACATCACGCCTTGGTTATTCGCTCGACTAGGTCTGCTTTGGTACCAGATGTATCAAGACCCATAGATTCGGCAACAGAAACTAATTCTGCTTTCTTCATTTTCTTTAATTCAGATTTTGAAGGTGCTTCGATACTGGAATCTTCGGCTTCCTCTTCTTCAGCCTCTGATTCTGCCTCCTCGTCATCCTCTACCTCTACATCTTCTTCTGCCACATATGGCACAAACTCGATTCCAAGTTTGTTACGAATATTTAGCAAAGCAATATCCAGTTCGGGTAGGTTGATTTTACCATCACTATTGATGTCCATAATACCAACCAACTTTGACACGTCCCATGGAGGTAAATCTGCAATGTCAGCGACTCGTAGAGCATTAGCGAATTCGAATAAGTCCATCTCGCCACTGTCATCAACATCAGCCCAAGCGAAGAATTGAGCGGTTGTGG
Source organism: Methanobacteriota archaeon (assembly GCA_002706615.1). Taxonomy (GTDB): domain Archaea; phylum Thermoplasmatota; class Poseidoniia; order Poseidoniales; family Poseidoniaceae; genus MGIIa-K1. Next base: position 1,789 of record PALS01000019.1, on the reverse strand, counting down.
TTCCTCGACCACATAGCCACTTGGTTAATTCTACTAGTTCCTCATCGAATAATTCTGCAGGGAATTCATCGACCTCATCGTTGTGAAGATCTGTGGCGACTTCTATTATTGTGCTTCCACCTTCACTCTCTTCTTCAGAATCGCCAATCGTTAGAACTGTATCAATGCCAACTCCTCGGCCCAATAGGTCTCTAATCGAAGTTGACCCTTCAACTAAATTGTAAGTTGATACATCACTGCTAACGCTGATTCCATCTGCGATTCTTGTCCCAGATAATAATGTCTTTACAACCGCTATACCAGCGAAAATGAATCCTATTGTTACACCATAGAATGCAAAGGCTCCAGTTAATGCGAAGTCAGCAACTGCTGCAGCAGAATCCTCATGGCCAGCCTCAGTTAATGCATTAGAACTCCAATCTGTCATCAATGAAAGAATTGTAGACATCAAGCCACCTATGATTACTAGCCATGTTGCCCAACCAGCCGCACCTTCCAATTTACGAGATGCAACAAGCGGATATGAGTGGAATAGAGCCGCTAGACAAAACAATCCACCCACTGTGTAAAGGAAGCCCATATTTGCTGTATCAGCGATATTAGAAGAATCTCCAGCTCCAACCATAACATTGAGACCGGTAAAGAAACCAAGGATTGCAAATAATGGAAGTAGCAATATTCCTGCTGTTGCAGCCAAGGCGCCAGGATTGGTAATTACAGCACTAGCATTACCTCGCATAGTAGCGATCAAGTTGCTCGAACCAGCAATTATTGGGAACATTCCTAATGTTACCAAAATCGCTGCAATAGATTTTGTCAAATTATCTGCATGTCCTGCTTCGCTAAGGAAGAATGGAGGGATTGAAAAGAATAGCAGGAGCATAGAACCTAGAGTAAGGCTTCCAGACCAAATCGGTTTACCTGATACATGAGGTATGACGTGGTATCCTACTGCAAACATGAGTGCCAAAGGCACCCAGCCGTTTGCGATTATATCTGCAATCCATACGGTTGAAGTAGCACCTAAAACTTCGCCAAATACAGAGGCTAGTCTGCTAAACAATAACGTTGTAAGAGCCAAAACTAAGAACCAAGATGATACGCCAATAGGTGCATTATCTCTACTTCCAAGTGTGATGTAAGCGTTAACTATCAAACTCATAATCAATCCAGCAGATACTAAACCATATAGCGCCATTTCAAAATTGCCGACTGTGAAATCTAGCCAGCTTCCCAAAAGAGGTAGGAATAGTCCAAACATGGTTTGTCCAAACCAAGCGATTGCCATCAGAGATAGATTTGCTTCACTGGCCATTTGTCCGTTAGTAGAACGAGCATGTGCGACCAATGCACCACCAAGTAGTATTGAGAATACTGCTGTAGACATAGCAACATGATTGAAATGAGCCATTGCGCTACCGTCATCCCAACCCCAACCAATGTTGGAAAGTGAATCTAAAGCAGTAGGGTCGTAAGAATGCCATGCTGAAAGAAAACCGCCAATACCTGCTAGAATTAACCAGAATACTCCCATTTGCATCCAAGTCTTAGCCCCAGAGCCCTTTTCATTTTGGAATAGAGCAGCGGCTGGACCTGGTGCTTTTTCCAATAAAAACATTCCAAATTGCCTCAAAGGTGCTGACATTTCTCCAAAGCCCTTTTGGGTATAATTTGAAATTAAAAATAGGAATATTACGAGTAGTGTGCCTGTTGTGATTATTTCGCTCATTCATCACACCTCCTAATCTGAAACTACCCCTGCAAGCATGTTTGCCACTATGGCGCCAAG
>PALS01000018.1 GCA_002706615.1 Methanobacteriota archaeon | reverse complement strand
CTCCGACGGTAGCATACACTACCCTTTGCATCCCCCCATACGAAGGGGGGGCCTTGGCAATGATTCAGTCCTGTTCCCATACAGGAGTTAAATGACTCAGACCATCTCCAACAAATATTCCAATTTCACTACTGTGTAATGGTGTCCCATCGTGAAATAGATTTAGAAATCCGAAACGACCCTTAGATTTGGGCCCCCCTTCAAATTGCGGAACCCACCATCCGAAATCAATCCTATATTTTGAGTGAGGAGCAGGAAAGGGAATATTTTCCAAGATAATCATCTTATTTTCTGGACGATTTTTGTCATAACCTTTGACTTTATTTTTTCGCTCGTACTCTATATCCCATTCAATTCCACCAAATTTAGCCCTAAATTTTCTGTATTTGCGAAAAAATTTACGCCAGGAAACTTCTACAATTTCAAAAGTCCATTCTTCCCCTCGATATTTGATGTATAATACAATTTTTTCATAAGGTGAATCATCGTTAGGAGAATTAACTACAGGGGTGTCGTTATCAGATGCTGGAATGCAGTCACATTCCCCGATACACATCTGGCAAAGTCCCATGATTGCCTTTTATCATGGCTCTATTTTATTGTGACTATTAAGACTTTCAAGCGAGTAATATTTCTTTTACTGCACTCAAAAGACCCACAATAAATGCGAGAATCAACAAAGCATTAGTGAATTTACCTTTGTCTTCTTCAGGTTCACCCATCATAGTCATATCGTCTTCCATTCCTTCTTCCTTGAGTCTGAAATAGCTAATAAGAATCAGTAACATGACCAGTGGGATGGTTAGTAGATCCATCTGATTTGTATCACTTGTAGTTCGAGCCAATCCGGCAACAAGTCCCACATATGTGGTCACTGTTGCTGCTACGAATGCCATTGCAGAGGGATGCATGATGGTCCACTTGCCTTTTGCTCCATCGGTCAGAACCAATGCTGACCAGAGTGTGTACATCAGAATAAGCGATCCCGTTACAGATACCGTAGTTGGCAGTGGAGCTCCCATCCCTTTAGATTCAAGCAATTTGCTAGCATCGTAGCCTGACGGAAATCCTTCAGCGATTACGGCATCTGGTGTAAAAATCATTCGTAATGAGTAGTATAATCCCGATAAAACGAGTAGAATGAGCGCTACCATTGCAACCTTATCATTGACTTTCAAACCTGGCTTAAAATCAGATAATCCATCGTTTATTCCTTCTTCACGCAGCAATACATAGGCTGCAATATAAATCAGAGTTACAAGGATTGATACGTATTTTGGCGTATCACTTGCAGCACTGTCAGGGTTCCAGTTCATCCAAATGCAAACAGTCATTGTGGTCATACCAATAATAACTGGGAGCATAATGGTCCACTTGCCTTTTGGACCTTCAAGAATAATGAGCATGGTGGACAAAAATATACCGAAGAATAAGACACCATTGAATCCGGTTTCTATCCCTCCGTCTCCGTATGCTGGATCTGAAATCATTCCAGCGAGACCATTATCGATGAGGGCGAATCCAGCATCTCCACCAGTGACATATTCTGTGGCGAAGAACATGAAGCTAATCGAGTATAACAAAAGCAGCAGAGCTGAAAGTCCGAGACATATTTTTGCAGGTGTTGATTGAATTTTGAACATCTTTATCGATTCATCGTGAACAAATCACTCAATAATAATATCCATTCTATAATATATATTNTCTAAATCGAAATTAATATNNAGAGTNNTTTTGATTNTATGATNTTATGAGATTGATGCTACCAAATCTTCACGGTTAAATTGTCTTGCAGCATACCATGCAGCCAAACCTGCATAAAATAAACTTGAAACCATCCAAATAACTACATGCTCAGAAATTACTCTATCGAGTAATAATTCTCGCATAGCCAATAATATGTTTACTAATGGAATGCTAAACCACCAAGATTCAATTCCGTCNAAATTGATAACTTGTGTAAATAAGGCAGGGAACATGATGAACAATACTGCAGGTCCCAGTAATGAACCGGCCTCTTTTACACTATGCGCTTTCATGGCTAGTGCTAATTCAAATGCTACTACCATTACTGCAAATATTATGACTGCGCTTAGTAGCAATGCTATCGAGGCCCATGATAAAGTGGGAATTCCAATGATGTTTGTTGAAGATGCCAGATAACTAATGGCGAACAATAAACCTCCAATCTGCATTGCAACCCCTACGCTTGTGATCGTTGCTACAGCNAGCCACTTTCCGGCCAATAATTGCATCCTACTGCACGGTANGCAAAGTAAAGCCTCAAGNGTACCGCGTTCCCTTTCACCTGCNGTCATGTCGATTGATGGTTGAATGGCACTAGAAGCAGTCCANATTGCTANTACNAATGGGATGAACATAGATAATGCAAGTCCAGCCTGTTCTCCAGATGTTGCAGCNTCTGCAGATTCAAAATCGCCATCCCANAATACTGGATTCAANGCTGNATCAGGNNTAAGATTTNCTTTANCCAANGTTCCATTGATTACCTCTTGCTCCCAAGTACCAAGTTCACTCAANATTCTACTCTTGGCTTCAAATGAGTATTCAGATGTTGAAAGATGGATTATTGCGAACGACCATGTGTTATTTCCATTATCATTTAATCTAAAAATNGCATCCACTTGTGAACTTCTCAATCGTTCTAAATCATCACCAGGGTCTGAGAGATTTTCAATATTGCTTGGCAATATTTCGTATGTCATATTAAGACTAGAATTTTCGAAACCGGACATTAGGGTTTCATTTTGGTCACCTTGCCAAACAACCTCTAACGTAAGAGAATCTAGTTCAGCAGCTTCCGATTCTAATAGTAGTGGTAGCGCGATAAATAGTGCTGGGAATATNAGTAATGGGATTAGTATCAATGCTAGTAAAGTTCTCCAGTCGCGAACAAATTCGATAACCTCNTTCTTTGCAATNGTCTTCACAAATCTCCAAGAATNACTCATCTTCTGACACCTCCTTTGTTTGAGGTGTTGTACCAGTAAGGAAAATACGCCACCATTTGCTAAATCTTCCTTCCTTAGAATCATCTTCACTTCTTGAGCGTGCCTTGTCTGCAGTTAGTGAGACATATGCATCTTCCAAAGTTGTGGTATCTGTTACTTTCAATAATTCATCTGGAGAACCATCGGCACGAATAGTTCCATTGTGTACGATTATTATTCTGTCACATACNTGTTGGGCTTCTGCAAGATGATGNGTACTGTAAATTATAGTTCCACCTTCGTCTCTTAGTTGCCTTACCAGAGANCGNACAGTNCGNGCGCTGGTTACATCTAGACCCGCAGTCGGTTCATCCAANAGCAGAATATCAGGACCATGTGCAAGTGCTCGTAATAATGCAGTCTTTTGCCGCATCCCTCTACTGAAACCCTTTGTATGCCTTGACAATGAATCATCTACATCTAGGCGCTTAGCGAAATGCAATACTCTATTCCACGCAACATCATCAGGAATACCGTACATTCTGGAGTGATAACGAATATTTTCCCATGCGGTCAGGCGAGAATATAACCCGGTTGATTCAGGTACAACTCCCAAGAATTTTCTCATTTCATCTACTGGCATATCTTTGAAAATAACTGAGCCAGTTGTTGGTTTCATTACACCTGCCATCAGACGTAATAGAGTGGTCTTACCTGCACCGTTACCGCCAACCAATCCAATNATTTGACCAGATTCAATTTCTAAATCAACCTGNAATAAGGCGTTTATTTCGCCAAATGATTTGCCAACGCCCGTTAAGGTGAGCATCGAGTTAGACATGTAAATACCTCAGCGTCCTTCTTCAACAGCCTCATCTAAGCCTGGATGTTTGATTTCTAATCTATCAGCNCTTCCAAGTTGNTGCTGAATTAGATCTTCGACCTCGTTATTTGGAACTCCCATTTCAATATGATTAGCTATCATCTCCAGAGCACCTTGAATTACTCCAGCATCAAGGAATGCTTCATTGGAAATTTTTCCATCATGACGGCATTGTTCCAGCCTGCTGGTTACAAATTCAACTTCTTCTCTGACTATTTTGGAATTCAATTCAGGTTGAGAAATCAGTCTATCCAGACAAGTTCGCATAGTTAACCCTCTAACAAGTCACCTATGAGACTTATTACTGAAAAATAATTATTTTTGAGCCAATTCTACAAGCACTCCACCAGTACTTTTTGGATGAACAAAGGCAATCAATGCCCCGTGTGAACCTTCTTTTGGCTCTTGGTCAATCATTTGAACACCATTTTCTAAAAGAAATGAAATCATCTCTTGTAAATTATCTACTCTAAAGCAGATTTGCTGAATACCAGGTCCGCGTTTACTGAGAAATCTCCCTATTGGTGAATCTGCTTTTGTCGGCTCAAGCAATTCAATTTTCGGTGTCTCAGTATTTCCTTCACTGGTTGAAAAAAATCTAGTGGTTACACCTTGACTTTCAACCAACTCATCTTCACCTTGAATCAATCCAATGAGATTCCAAAATTTACTAGCAGAATCTAATTCCTCACACGCAATCCCAATATGGTCCAAGTATATCTTCATAAAATCACCTAAAAACCACTGGGAGCCATCCATGTGCCAAATTCATCTTTCATAGCACCCATGATTTCTCCAAGTGTACAGTTAACCTTCAATGCATCAATCACAAGNGGGAATAAATTATCATCATTGGCAGAAGCATTTCNAATCGATTGCAATGCCTCATCNACCCTTTGTGAATCTCTAGAATTTCTTATNTCTGCGAGTTTATCNTTCTGCTTNTTNGCAAGTTTNGAATCNATTTTNANAACNGTCATNTTTTCTTCNGATTCCAANGTTGCATAGTTNACTCCAACAATNTTTCTTTCNTNNNTTTCAACCGCTTTAAGATGACTCCAAGCAGCCTCATGGATCTCTCTTTGTTGCCANCCNGCNTCAATTGCAGTCATNGCNCCACCGAATTCTTCAATCTCTTGAATTTTCAACTTTGCTTGTTGATATATTTCTTCGGTTAATTGTTCTACGAGGTATGAACCCCCTAGTGGGTCGGCAACATCAGCCACACCACTCTCTTCTGCGATAATTTGTTGTGTCCTGAGTGCCACTGTCGCACTCTTTTCAGTTGGCAGACCCAATGCTTCATCATATGAATTTGTGTGCAAACTTTGNGTTCCTCCACAAATTGCAGCTAATGCCTGAATTGTAACTCGGCTAATGTTGTTCAGTGGCTGTTGTGCTGTAAGTGAAACACCTGCAACTTGAGTATGGAATCTAAGCATAGCACTTTTTGGATTGGATGGTGCATATTTTTCTGTTACCAAATCATACCAAAGTTTTCTAGCAGCACGAAATTTACTAGCCTCTTCAAAGAAATCATTATGACAATTAAAGAAGAAAGAAATTCTTGGTGCAAAAGAATCGATATCCATTCCNAAATCTATTGCAGCATCGATATATTGTAGCGCATTTGAAAGAGTAAATGCAACTTCTTGAATAGCGGTAGATCCTGCTTCCCTAATATGATAACCTGAAACCGAGATTGTATTCCATAGAGGTATATGCTCTCTGCAATAGTCGAAAATATCGGTAATCAAGCGCATTGAGGGCCCAGGAGGGAAAANATAGGTTCCACGAGCAATGTATTCTTTTAGAATATCATTTTGAATAGTCCCATTAATTTGGTCNTTTGAAACTCCATTTTCCTCAGCGACTACAACATACATGGCAAGAAGTACCATCGCAGGGGCATTAATGGTCATAGAAGTAGATACTTTGTCAAGAGGTATGCCTGACATCAAAGTTCTCATATCATCAAGACACGTAATTGAGACTCCAACTTTGCCAACCTCTCCCTCAGACATAGGGTCATCAGCATCCAAGCCTAACTGTGTTGGTAAATCAAATGCAACAGATAGTCCTTTTTGACCACGCTCAAGCAGTAATTTGAATCTCTCATTAGTCTCTTCAGCACTTCCGAATCCTGCATACTGTCGCATCGTCCACAATCTGGACCTNTACATTGTATTGTGAATCCCTCTTGTGTAGGGGGGTGAACCAGCCTGNTGTTCACCAGCAATATTTGGTAAATCTATGCCGCCGAGCGTACGCCATTCATCCTTACGTAGCCCTACCATGTAACAGGACTAGAGGTGGCACTTTGTCAACCTTGTCAATGTTCAACGCCTTCAGGACCATGTACATGNCCATGTGCNATTTCTTCTTGGCTCGCATCACGCAATTTGACAACTTCAACATTGAAGGTNAAATCTTCACCCGCCAATTCATGATTGAAATCTACAGTTATCATATTATCATCAACCTTTGTCACTCTTAATGGACCTATATCACTCATCAAAGTCATACCCGGCTCTGGAGCGATTTCTCCAAACATTTCTAGCGGTACTTGNTGCACGGCTTCTTCCATGTATGCGCCATATGCGTCTTCTGAAGATAGAGTGAATTCTCTTTTTTCACCAACTTTAGCACCAAGCATCTCTCTTTCAAACCCAGGAATCATCTGTTTGTGACCTACTAGGAATGTCAATGGATCTCTGTCTAAACTTGAATCAAATACACGACCATCTTTTGGAATAGTTCCTGTATAATGTACTGTTGCTACTGTATTTTCTTTTAATTCGATACTCATNTTATCATCTCTTTGTTGTATATTTCCTTACTATTTTTCTGAATTCTTCTGCNACTTCTGGNGTGATTATCANTTCCTCTTCTTTTTGGTTGATAAANGAAATTGCNTCTTCNACACCGATTCTTTCACCCTTCGCCCAAATCTGGCCNAAAACATTGGAACGATTCTCTTCNCTAATGGAGTCGTCATCCAGCAAATCTCTTGCTACATACTTGTATTCAAGATATTTCCTTCTGTCTAATTTCTTGGATTGAGGTTGCCTTCCTCCTCCTTTCTTATCCATCCTTCTTCGCTTTGGCCTTCTATCTGCCTTCACCTTTTCAGTCTTGATAGTCTTGAATACATTGAGNACATTTTCCTCTCNNACTGNTTTTTTATTCTCAANTTCTNCATCNATTNCNAATTNNGATTCTTCAATGATNATCTCTNCANTNTCATCNTTANNATCTGNTNNTTCTTCNTTNGNNTTNACNAANTTNCCTTCTTTNGCNTGTTTAGCAAACTCTGCTGTTGCAGCTGATTTTGCTCTTAANGAAGCCAACCTATCTTCACGATTACTNGGTTTCTTTGGNTGNNTTTTNGGNGGNCTNCGNGGTTTTGGNATATTCCTTCTTTTAGGAGTAGNTTCAACAACTTCAGNAACNNTTTTTTCAACCGGTTTTTCCTTAGTTTCNGATTTTGNAGGAGGTTTTNGTACTACTTTCTNCTCCTTNGGTTTTGGAGTAGGNNCTTCAACNGTTTTNNGAATATTNAGAGCATCTCNAGCCGCCTTAGCNTTNGCTTCTAGTTCAGATTGCCGATCTGTAGTGGCACGNGTAGGCTCNACNACANTTCNGTTTTGANTNACAGGNTCTCGCCTCTGTGANGACTGTTGCTTGCGTACTTGTGCACGCTTTGCAGCATTTGGAGCAAACGGGTCGAACGGTTCGTTTTTTCTTGGCCTTCGCCTGTTGTCCATNACAACTCCCCATTGTCGATGTTTGATAACCCTTGGCATCTAGAAAAAGGCAGTTCANGNCCAAATTATAGGAGTTTGATCAGTACGTAATTCCTGATCTACAGCAGATTGAGATAATTTNGTNGTTCTGCCACTCAAGATTTCNAGCCAACCNAGTCTTGCAATCATAGTCCCATTATCTATGCAATACATCTTAGGTGGACANTGACTTGAAGCACCTCTCTGTTCACACATTATGTTNGACATATNATTGATNCGCTGATTGCATGCAACNCCTCCTCCAAGTAAAANCTCACNNTTACCGGTGTGTGCAAGCGCNCTCTCAGCAACTTCAATACATGCNGCAAAAGCNTGCTCTTGCAAACTCCAACATACTGCCTCNANTGGNTTACCNTCGGANACCAAACGATTNGCTGCACTGAGAATTCCAGAGAANGCNAAGTCCATTCCATGTACAGCATAAGGTAATTCTAATCCCTTNAGNGATGCATCTGGATTATTCTTTAACCATTCAGCAGCCATCTTTTCAACCACTGGGCCACCNGGGAATGGGAATCCATGAGCACGGGCGAATTTGTCTAACATATTTCCAATTCCAATATCCAANGTTTCACCAAGTACTCTATATCTGCCGTTTAATCTAGCGATTACTTGTGTATTGCCACCGCTGACATAAAGCAAAATAGGGTCGTCGCAACCACATTGTTCTCGTCCAATCTCAATATGNGCAACACAATGATTTACTCCAATCAACTTGCAATTTAAGTGAGTTGCAAGCGCTCTTGCTGCAGAAGCACCAGTNCGTAAGCAGGGNCCCATACCAGGTCCTTGTGAGTAGGCGATTGCAGAAATATCACTGGGTAAGAGATTCTCGCTGTCCANNATTGATTGCAANAATTCTGCTGAAAATTCCACATGATGATCAGCTGCTTCTCTAGGGTGNATACCNCCCTTGTCCGGCCTAATNGTATCGGANGAAGAGGGTCTGGGTGATCCGTCAGGAGCTACNAGTCCAAACGAAAAAGTATGCGCGGTAGATTCAATTCCTAACACCCAACCTATTTCTGCCATANTTTTCGCCTGTACGCATATGCTATCAAACCCACGCCTCTACGCTACAACATGCGAAGGGTACTAATCAATGCTGGACCCATTGTTCATGTTTCAGGTGAAGGNCCNNTTTTAGGTAAAGAAATATCNGAGGAGTCATCCATTTATGAGNCTGGAATGGGTATTGTGATAGATGGTTATCGTATTGCAAAAATTGCTACATCTGAGGAAATTTCGGAAGAATATGCATCTAACTCCGAAATAGAGGTAATAGATGTTAATCATAAAGCAATNATACCTGGAATCGTTGATTCGCATTCACATTTGTTATGGTCTGGAGACCGTTCCCGCGAGGTCAGATGGAAACAACAAGGAATAAGTTATCAAGAGATTGCTGAACGTGGNGGTGGTATTGGATATACTGTTTCTGCAACTCGAAAAAGTTCAGATATAGATCTTAAGAATCTAGGGATTAGNCGATTGAAGTCAGCATTGCGAAGCGGAACTACTCATATGGAAATCAAAAGCGGTTATGGGCTTGATACTGAATCTGAATGTCGCTTGCTAAAAATTGGCGAGGAAATTGCCGCATTAGAAAATCTNCCCAGCCTAGATATTACTTGGCTAGGAGCTCATGCTGCTCCGCCAGGTGGAGATATTGCGACCTATACCGAAGAAATTCTTTCCGAACAATTACCTGCAGTAATTGACCAGGGTATTGCAAGAAATGCTGATGTATTTTGTGAGCCAGGATGGTTTAATGTTGAACAATCNGAGGATATACTGAAGTCTGCAAGNAANGGNGGTTTGGATTTGAGAATTCACATTGATGAATTCGTAGANGGTGGTGGCGGAGATTTAGCTGCTGATTTAGAAGTTAGTTCTGCAGATCACTGTCATTATACTAACAACGATGCNAGNCACANGATGAATGATGCAGGAGTAAATACNGGGTTTTTNCCTGGAACNCCTTATTCAATGGGTTCTGAGTTCCCGCCNTTCAAACAGTGCATTGAAGAGAATATTGTTTGGTCTATTGCTTCTGATTTCAATCCTAATTGNAAGATTACAAGTTTACCATTTNTAGGATCGTTGCTTGTACAGCGNAGTAATATTGATCCGTTNATCACATTAGCCGCTTGTACTAGAAATTCAGCACTNACTACACCTCACCCTTCAGGTTTAGTCCATGGNCAGATTANCGAGGGNGGTATTGCAAATCTAAATGTTGTGAATAGNGAACATTGGGAGGCNTGGTGTTTGCANCCNGGAGATTCACCATTTTCNCANACTATTCTAGAAGGNGAATTGATTTCNCATTAATANTCNATTAAANGGCNANTCTATTAAACATTAATGAAGGATGTNATTATNATGAAATCAGTAAAGAGTTATTGGATGGAAACAGTAGTATGTTCTGCAAAGAAGGGAAAGGATGCAAGATTGATGCGTATGTTAGAAGCCAGGCAAGAAATGCGTCGCAGAACTGAAGGATGTCATAAAGCTTGGATTTCTAGATCTGTAGATGGCCAACCNATATTTTTGGTTCAAGCCGTTTATGATGATGAAGTAGCATGGAGAAAATGCTCTCANAGAATTATTGATGAATTAGACCCTAGAGATGGNGGCATCGATTCCTTACTTTCTGGCCCACCTTTAGTNGGAATTTTCTCATTAAATGAAAAAGACCTCTAAATCGACAATATTGTGCACCCCTTCTTGTCGCATAACATAGATTATGCGACAAAGACTGGATTTTAGTTTGNCAGCATGCTTGCAGTACGCCTTTTAGAAATNAAAANATCAAAAAAAGTAAGTTTTACCCCTTTGAGGGGGGGNTNTGCAATGGAAAAATCGGATTTTTTGAATATCGAATATTTAGCACAGGTTTGATATTCTTGCTACCGGTGGAATAGTTGATTGTCATGACACAAGTCAGCGGTTTATGCATGAAATGTAAGAAATATGGTCCCATCAAAGATAGCAAGCTCATCAAGATGAGTAATGGCCGCACCAGGTGTGCTGGAGTATGTTCAATACCTAATTGTACAGGAAAAATCTCGAAAATCGTTTCTTAATNTCACCGATTCGGATATATACCGCTTCAAAGTGGGCAAAAGAGTAAGGGCTCGTGGTCTAGGGGCTATGACGTCGCCTTGACATGGCGAAGATCGAGAGTTCAATTCTCTCCGAGCCCACCAGTGTTCACACTTTATGATTTCANNCTTTTTAATTNNTATTTAACTAAAACTATAATNNCTTATCAAAANGNAATTATTATTAAATCAATCAGAGTGTATTTCTTCTGATTCTGGAATTGAAACATCATTTTCAGATTTTACAATTTTCTTATCTTCATCAACAAAGGAAAAATCGGTTGATCCTCCGGACCAAGATTTCACAGCTTCTTCATCTGATTCAAATTGCTCATCCATGATGGCGGAATTAGGGTTCATTGAATATTCCGAAGGATCGACTTGTCTAGCAGCAACCCTTTCTTCAGGAGTCGGTGCTGTTCTTTCTTCCAGGTGTACTCCACTATGAAATGTGCCACATTCATGACATCTAGAAGACCCTTTAGGAGAAATAGAGCCGCAAACAGGACAACTTTGTTTACCAGATAAAATAGATAATTTGTCATCGCTCATGATGAATCACTCATCATCATCTTCATCCATGAACATATCATCTTGGTCTCCAGTAACTTCGTCACCGTCCTCGGTTTCTATAGTAACTGTTCCATTATCATCATCAAATTCAACGATTTCACCAAAGTATTCCTCGTCATCGACTTCTAGTCCGACCCAGTCGCCTACATCGATTGCATCATCATCTTCATCATCCTCATCCTCTGAATCTTCATCGTCATCATCGTCTGAATCTTCATCGTCATCATCGTCTGAATCTTCATCGTCATCATCGTCTGAATCTTCGTCGTCATCATCGTCTGAATCTTCATCGTCATCATCGTCTGAATCTTCTTCTTCATCGTTTCCTTTAGATTGACCCTTAGCGACTTCTCTTAAGGCTGGAGCATGTACTAGGTGTAGCCAAAGGCCTACTGAAAGGCCAATTATTCCGAGAACCATCATTATAATTCCATCTAGATAAAATCCAGCAGGCATACTTGAGCTTTCTCCACTAAATGGAGTGAGTGAGTTTTTGCATCCATTTGGATCTATCTCTTTAACACACGGATACAATTCCCCGACCGATACAGTTCCAGTGCATGGATCCGGTATATTTTCCATATCAGATGTGCATAAGTCCCATACTGTGGAAGTATGGTCAAAACCTGCTTCGTCTGTATGTCCTTCGTAAACAATTGGACCACCACTACCGTCAACTAAAATTCCAAGTCCATTGACAACCCACAATCCAATGAAAGTAATCATCAAAAAGTGAACTATAGGGTAAACTGCATCGTTAGCCGTTTTACCCATCAAGAAACTCTGTAATGGTGTAGGGAAATTCTTACCGACCTTTTTCTTATTTTTCATCTTAAGTGAAGTAGGAGTTGCCTCCTCCAATGCATTCACGAATTCACTAGGATCTATTGCTCCATCTTTTGGATTACTATCCCATCTCTTAATCAGTAAACTAACTTCAGAATCAGATAATGTAGTACCAGCTACACGTTTTACAGCCTTTTGCAATTCAGGACCATCTATTACGCCATCTGAATTTAGGTCGAATGAATCAAATGCAGTTTTTGGAGTCATTCCAGCATAAATTATACCTCTTGCCAATTTCTTGAGAATCATTTCAGGATCGATTTGCTCTTCACTCAAATCTTCTTCTTCCTCTTCTTCCTCTTCAGATTCTTCTTCCTCTTCTTCAGATTCTTCTTCCTCTTCTTCAGATTCTTCATCTTCCTCAGTAGATTCTTCTTGCTCGGATTCATCATCTTCATCAGT
>PALS01000017.1 GCA_002706615.1 Methanobacteriota archaeon | reverse complement strand
CTTACTTTTTTGCCACATTTTGCAAGATGATAAGCAGCATCTATTCCACTTTCGTAGCCACCGATAATGAGGAAATCATCGCCTTCCAAATCTCCGTATTTCGCAACACTGGAAGTGTGGCGACAGTGTTCACTACCGTCAAAGAGATTCAAAGAAGGGTATTGATATTCGCCAGCAGCCCAAACAACATTTTTCGCTTCAAGGGTTATTCTTTCTGTTTCAATAACGAAAAGATCACCCTCCTTTTCGATACCGAGGACATTGGTGTCTTCGAGAAGAGGTAGTTCAAAGAATCCTGCAAGGTCTTGCAAATGCGAGGCGTATTGCTGCCCAGTTGGATGCTCAACCCGCATACTGAATGCAGGCGACACACCAATCGCTATTGAATTCAAATCCAGCATTCCAATTGAGTTACTTGGAAATGACGGAGTAATGAATCGGGTTTCTTCAGGCCATGAAGCGAATGAAGAACCAACAGTATCTCGGTCAACCAAGAGTAGGTTCTCAATCCCTGCCTGGCCAAGGGCAATTGCAACTCCAACACCGGCAGCTCCAGCCCCCACGATGATGACATCGAACGGTTCACCGCCTTCTTCAATAATTCTCGATTCGACGATTTCGACGTCATTTTCACTCTCAGCCATGCTCCGCCCAATTTTAATAACAATTTAATAAAAACTATTAATTTGCAAACTTAGAATTAATATTCTTCGATAAGAGCGTATGCNATTATCTACTAGAACAGCCTCGGTATAACATGGATTTNCTTGATTTTATCCGTATNGCCGTCGGNNTAGTTATTTTGCTGTATGTGGCAANTTGTTTGATCTTTCAAAAAGTATGGATTCGTAAAACATTTTCTTGGGGAANAAAAGAGGAATATCCTAAGATATTCCAAATGAATGTGATATTGGGTANCCTGATTGGATTATTCTTANTTNTCAGTCCATACTTNTGGTGAATATTTCCANTGAAACGTGATTTGTTCAAATCCTNGTCTTGAANCCCATCGCTCGAATGATACACCAGCCNGCTCTTGCTTCAAATATGGCAAAGCCGCCTCCAAATGCAATCATTGCTGCTATAGCCCACCAATAAGGTGAGGAAAGGACTCCAATGATTATGATTAGCGATAATACGAGTGAGACAGATAGTGCGAATACTCCAAGTTTAAACCGATGGGCTCTTCCTCTTGCATCAATATTGCATTCCATTATTAGCNAGCATTTTGTTATAGTAANTATATCCATGTTTTTTTATGAATGAATATTTTTTATTTTCACAAATTTAATTGAATCAGAATCTAATATATCATCAAGATAACATCTCGAAATCAAAATTCNAGAGTAGACCAATAAAACAAGAGCATAAAGACCCGAAGCCGTTGGNGCGTAATATCGGTCCTTAGGACGGGTGGCTATCCCAATGGGTGAAGGAATCAAACTTCCAATGCTTAACGGCCTTGGTAGGACAAATCGTATCGATAGGTGGTGGACTCAGCCACTGGTTATGGGTATTGGATTAAATCTCGCTTTATTGTACACTTTTTGGCGNCTTTTNCTTTACGATACNGGGATTCATTACGATTTGAATGGTAGTACTGTAATGTCNCCTATATTTTCTCCTAATGTCTTGGAATGGGACCTTTTTGGNCTTTCATCTTGGGACCATCCAACTTGGGTAAATGCTGCTATTTTGGTACTTTGGATNCCTTTTGGATTTAGAGGNACATGNTATTACATGCGNAGAGTATACTATCGGACATTTTTTGCTAGNCCTGTAGCNTGCTGGGTAGATGAACCAGATATTAACAAAAAGNTAGGTTATGGCGGTGAAAAGCGTTTATTCATTTTCAATAATTTACATCGTTACTTCCTTTATGCTGCAATGATNATTATTTTGATTAAATGGTGGGATGTNACACATACTCTGACATTTGATGATGGATATGGNTTTTCAATCGGCACTTTTGTCATGGGTATTGANGCGTTTTTNTTGACCATGTATGTNACCTCATGTCACGCATTAAGGCACCTTGCAGGTGGAGTCTTGGATAGATGGACAACAGGNATTAGCCGAATCAGAGGTAAANTNTTTGGTAAACTAAGTATAGCCAATCGCTCNCATGGNTTTTGGTTTTGGAGTTCACTAATTTTTGTNTTCTTAGGCGACATTTGGGTTCTNGCTTACAATGAAGGCTATTTGGGAGATTTTGCCACCTGGCATTTTGTGATTTGAGGGGTATGTATGTCTGAAGAATACTCTCAATATGAATACGATGTGATCGTTATTGGCGCTGGCGGTGCTGGATTACGTGCTGCTATTGAAGCAGCGCGTAGTGGTGCTAAAACCGCAATAATTACCAAATCACTTCTCGGGAAAGCACACACGGTAATGGCAGAAGGAGGGTGTGCTGCTGCTTTACAAAACGCAGATCCTAGAGATGGATGGAAAGTTCACTTCCACGATACCATGAAAGGAAGCAAATGGCTTGCAAACTGGAGAATGGCTGAATATCATGCTAAAGAAGCTCCTGACCGCGTTAGAGAATTGGAACAATGGGGCGCAGTATTTGACCGGACACCAAATAATCTAATCAATCAAAGGAATTTTGGAGGTCACACTTTCCCTCGTCTAGCCCACGTTGGTGACGCTACTGGGCTTGAGTTAATTCGTACTCTACAAGAAAGAGGTATCCATGAAGGCATAGACATTTACATGGAATATACAGTTAGAGAACTTTTGAAAGAAGGGGACCGCGTTACTGGATGCGTTGCCTATACCAGAGTGGATGGAGACTTCCATGCATTCTCTGGAAAGTCNGTGATTTTAGCAACTGGTGGAATTACAAGATGTTGGTCGGTATGCTCTGGTTCATGGGAATATACAGGAGACGGNCACGCACTTGCTCTATGGGCTGGNGCCGANTTNCGNGANATGGAATTTGTACAGTTTCACCCTACTGGTATGGTATGGCCTNCTTCGGTTAGAGGGATTTTAGTCACTGAAGGGGTACGNGGAGAAGGTGGTAGATTATCTAATTCAGAAGGTGAGAGATTCATGTTCAATTATGTTCCCGAAATGTTTGCTGGAGACCATGCTGAGACTATCGAAGAATCTGATCAATGGGTTGAAGAGGTCGTATCTGGNAAATTAGCAACTGTGCGAAGACCACCAGAACTGCTTACTAGAGATGTTGTTGCAAAGGCGATTAACTCCGAAGTTAAGGCAGGTAGAGGTTCACCACATGGTGGAGCATTCCTAGACATCTCTCACCGTGGTGAAGAAGCNATTTTGAAAAAGCTACCNTCAATGCATCACCAATTCAAGGAATTAGCAGGAGTGGATATNTCGAAAGAAGCAATGGAGGTAGGNCCTACTGCTCACTATGTTATGGGAGGTATTGTCGTAAATGCTGAAACTCAAGAAACAACNTTNCCTGGACTATATGCNTGTGGAGAAGCCGCTTCTGGACTACATGGTGCAAATAGGCTTGGAGGAAATTCCTTGTCGGATTTAATCGTNTTCGGAAAGCGTGCNGGAGANTTCGCATCTAAGCGNGCCAAAGACCTCGCTCAACCAAATATCAATGATGAGGATGTACAATCTGCAATCCAGAAAATCCTAGAGCCNTTCGCNAATGAAGGTGGAGAAAANCCNGGATTAATTTACGATGAAATGAGAGATATGATGCAGGCAAAAGTCGGTATTATCAGGACTGAAGAAGAACTGAAAGAAGCAATAGAGGACCTAAAAGCCTTTGAAGAGCGTAGAATTNCATGCTATCCCGGTTCATCAAGGAAATATAACTCAGGTTGGCATCAAGCACTTGATTTGAAAAATATGGTTGATATTTCATANGCAGCGACTCTTGCTGCATTGACTCGTGAAGAAAGTCGNGGAGGGCATACTCGTGACGATTTCCCTACTCCTGAAGATGATTATTGGGGNAAAACACTCAATATCATCTGGATGGAGGGTGGAGAAATAAAAATCCGCCAAGANCCTGTCGAAGAAATGCGGGATGANCTACAAGATGCGATTAANGAAGTAAAAACGATGATTGCAGAACGTGCTGCTGAAGCAGGAGGTGAAGATTGATGTCACTAAAGGGTAAAACTCAGGACTTTCGAATAACAAGAGGAGAAGGAGAAGACGCAGGTCTAGAAGACTATTCNCTTGAATTAGATGAAGGAATGGTAGTGCTAGATTGCGTTCACCGCATACAGTATGAGCAAGAACCCGACCTCTCGGTTAGATGGAATTGTAAAGCGGGGAAATGTGGCTCTTGCTCGGCGGAAATCAATGGTAAACCTCGATTGATGTGTATGACTCGTATGAGTGACGTCGTCGCAGAAACTCCAGAAGGACAACCAATTGAAATTCGTCCAATGAAGGCATTCCCTCACGTCAAAGACTTGGTAAGTGATGTTTCATGGAACTATGAAGTAGCGCAGCGCATTAAGCCAATCAATGGACCAAAAGAAATGAATTGGGAATTCAATCAAATGGAAGCTGATAGAGTTCAACAATTTAGAGAATGTATCGAATGTTTCCTATGTGTNAATTCCTGTCACGTACTTCGTGACCATGAGCAATTTGANGGTTTNGCTGGACCAAGNAATTTGGTCCGATTGGCTCAATATGAAATGCATCCATTAGATACAGAAGACCGTATTCCAGAAATCAAAAANGAATTNGGAGTTGAGTATTGTAATATCACTCGCTGCTGTACTGAGGTTTGTCCGGCTGGAATTGAAATTACTGATGATGCAATTATCCAATTAAAAGAAAGAGTTGTTGACCGTTATTATGACCCAATTCAAAGAATTTGGAGAACCTTAACTCGTCAAAAAGTAAGATACTGAGACTCAGTCCAGTGTCGATAAACCATTTTCTAGAGTGGTCAAGTTAGCACGATACTTACCCGATTCCCAAACGATTTCTCCACTTGTTGAAAGCAATTGAAGAGTTGGGGTTGAAGGCATTCCAAACGCCTCAAACAAATCGGTATTAGTGTTTCTAGCATCATCCAAATCTATGGCTTTGGAATCAACTGTGGGTATTACTACAGGCCAAGGAGATGGATAACTACCGTTATCTAAGTCACCAAAAACCTCCCAAGCCTCGGTTTCGGTTTCATATTCCACATATCTTAGCACACTAATCATCTGAACATCGCCTAATTCTAGATCTCCATTTTCAGTCGAGTTTCTAATCAAGTCAGTCCATTCGTGACAACCTGTACATTGGGTGGAAACCCACATCAATAAAACAGGCCCTTTCTGATATTGTGATTTGAGATTTATACTATCTCCACCATCAATATCTCTTCCCAATGTATTTTCATTAAATGAGATATGCTTAGGAATCTTTGACTCTGCTTCTTCAACAAATTCAACCGCATTTGGCTCTATACATCCTGACAGTAGAACAACTACTGCAACTGAAAAAATAACTTTTTGATTCATGTTATCGCCAATCAATTCGAAGATGGGATCGTGCTGACAAATTTCTTTGTAGCAGGGCGTTTATGGTTGGGGAACCATGTATCTACACCATTCCATTCAGGGTCTATTCCAAGGTCATAAAGTGCTAATTTACTGCTGATACGAGCACTTTCGAAAATGGTTGGAAGACCGCTACCAGGATGGGTTCCGCCTCCTACAAGGTAGACATTTTCTAATTCCTCAAATTTATTTTGAGGCCTCTTCCAAAGCATTTGGTTAAGGGAGTGAGCTAGATTGAATACAGCACCTCGGTAAATATCTGAGGAAGCCCAGTCATCAGGAGTTACTATTGATTCTGAAACGATGTGTTCTCTTACATCATCGAATCCTAACTTTTCCATCTGATCTAGAATCTTATCGCGATATTTGTCCTTGATGTCGTCCCAGACGATTGATTCATGTTGATTTGAAACTGGAACTAGAACGTACAATGTTGAGCAACCTTCTGGAGCAAGTGTTGAATCGGTAACACAGGCGTTTTGGACATATAACGAAGGGTCTTCCCAACTTACAATATTCTTAGTTATCTCTTTGAGATTGTTTTCATAATTTGAAGAGGCATATATCTGGTGATGAGGTTGGTCGTATTTTTTGTCCATCCCTAGATATAGCATGAACGTTGAGCATGAATATCCTTTTTTGTCCAACTTTTTATTAGACCAGCGCTTTCTTTTACTATCTGGAACCATAGTTGTCATCGCATGAGCGAAATCAGCATTCATAATCACTTTATCAGCTAGTAAATCTTCATTTTCTAAGCGTACACCTAAGGCGGTTTTACCATCTAAAATTACTTCTTTAACTTCAGAGTTNAGACGTATTTCAACTCCCATACCCTCGGCAATTTCTGCCATTTTAGCAGTTATTGACCCTAGGCCACCCTTGGCATGGAAAATGCCATGCTCATATTCTAGGAAGGCTAAAATTGTAAACAGTGAAGGTGCCTGAAAAGGACTCATTCCCAAGTACTTAGTTTGGAAAGACATTGCCAACCTTACTCTCTCATCATCAAATAATCGGGCAAGGTCACGCGCTACTGAAGACCATGGTTTCAAGATGGTAGCAACTCTCATTGCCCTTTTTGTNAGAAGGTCTCTAGGACCCTTCCAAGGTGTTTGAAGACATGCTTTGGAACGGTCGAGTTTCTTTCGATTCTCCTTAACATATTTCTCAAANCCTTTGGCATTCTTATCTCCTGACAATTCTCTAATTCTCTCAGTCATTAATTCGAGGTTAGAGGTTGCATCTATGTGGCCACCTTTACCGAACACCAATCGATAAGAAGGATCTAAAGGAATCAATCCCAATTCTTTGTGAGCATCCATTCCAATTGCTTGGAAGATTTCTTCAATGACTTCGGGATAGTGGAAAAAGGTTGGACCACGGTCGAATTTGAAACCATCTTTTTCGATAATTCGAGTTCTACCACCCACCGCATCAGCCTTCTCCACCATGGTCACTTTAACTCCAGAGTGAGCAAGAAGAAGAGCACTAGCTAGCCCCCCAGGACCAGTTCCGACAATAATCACAGATGCGGCTCCGCCATCTACCATAACCTGCGTGGATTAGTTTTGCCATATAAAGAACCGTTTTTTGCTAATCAGTTTTCTATGTTTAAGCCCTCTCTAAATTCACGCAGATATGGTTTCATTGAAACAATTAATTTTGCATCTGGGTGAGTTCTAATCACTAAGCCGTCCAGATACATCAATGCCCGAATTATTGGAAATGCCTCTTCTCCAAAGTCAGCCTTTGCAAGTTCAACTGCAGCCCTAACCGTCTTCATCATCACTTTGGTCAAACTCTGTTCAGTTACCGTNTTATCATTAAAACCATCATATATCTCTTCCATTTTAGAATAGTACTTTTTTAGATTTATTTTGGATGTATCTGCTTTGGTGATATTGAGTAATGACTTGGCAGCTAGATCAACTTCCTTATTTGCCAGATGCTCAAAGAATGTGAACAAAGTGCGATTTACGTGCTCTGGCGCATGACATATCGCCCCATTATCGATGAATACGAAATTATCATTTTTATCAATGATACAATTGCCTGGATGTAAGTCTCCGTGAAATGTACCTACGCCGAATAAATAGGCTCCATGTATACGGAATAGTTGAAGCAAAGTCTCCCATTCTAAGGANCCTGATTCGATACCTTCCTCTAAAGAGATTCCTTCAATAAATTCAGAGACTAGAACCTTTTCATTAGACAAATCNGGCCAATACTTGGGCAATCTTANCAATTCCATCGGAAAATCTTCCTTTACGTCTTCTTTGATTTCTGACAATGTATTTGCACCTATTATTTCATTACGCAAATCTAATTCTTTCAATGTATAGTCTGCTACGTGATTGAGTAAAGCCATCGGATTTCCTACTTTTCTTAGCTTAGGAGATATGAACATGAATATCTTCAACCAACGACGCATTCGAATTACTTCTTTTGTAAACGATTTGGCATTGGCCTTTTTTACGAATTTTATTACTACTTCTTCACCAGTTTTCAAACGCCCACGATGAACTTGACCTACCGAAGCCGCTGCTAATGGTTCTGAATCAATATCTTCGAATGCTTCAAAAAANCCATCTGGTGCATTNGTTTTGAGATTCGACATCATNTCTTCNGATGGTAAAGAGGAAGCGCGCTGATACAANTTTTGCAGTTGTCTACACTTTTCTACGCCGAGTAAATCCGGCCTCAATGCAAAGATTTGTGCTAGTTTCATAGCGAGTAAACCCTGTCTTTGAATCCAATCCAAATCAGCAGGCTTTTTCCTAGTAATTTGCCGCATAAAACGCACAAATGTTAGGAATCTCATAGGTGGCGGTAGAGATTTGCCTTTTTAATCGAATGTTTCTGACCTATGATTCAAATTCAGGTATTAACAGTGTATAACGCCAGAGGTCATCNGANTCTCCACTTCCCTCNTCTCTAATGATTTTCACAGTACCAGATTTAGGATAACGGTTTTTCAAAGTGCCCTGAATGATGCCATCATCTAATTCCCAAAGAGGAAGATCGTTCGGGTTTTCAGTGGGTGGATGAGTGAGCCCTACTTTGATTTGGAAGAGAGGATCAAACTCGTAACTTAAATCTCCTAATCCTGCGTGCTCCCACCAATCCATCATTTCGTTCAAAAATTCAATATGACTATCAATTCCTCTCAAACTAAATGCTAATTCTTCACCGATTCTATTACCGACTTGTCTCAGCATTTGCTTCAAGTCTATTCCAAGAATATCTAGATTTTGTAATTCTCCGCCCTGTAAAAACGAGCGTGCACTATTCACTTCTCGACTCGAAGCTAAGAATGATTCAGGCTCGAAAGGAGTGTCTTCATCGGGTAACTTATCTTCTACTCCGAGTGCTTGACGGAAATTGTCTAAAAATGACCCTGCTCCTATTGTTAATTTCAAAGGATCAACTATTCTTTCTTCACTAAATCTCTTTTCTGCAACTGCGAATTCAACCGATTCTGATAGAATTGCATCTACTAGATTTGTATGTGAGTCTGCGAATTCCTCAGATTCGATAAGTAGTGCGGATTCGTCTCGCCCTTTACCAACAGGATTCTCATCAACATAGAGATACTGAATTACCTCGCAATTGTCCCTTAGAACGCCCAATGCACTAACATCATCAGAATGTCTTATTTCAATCGAGTCGTCGATATTCTCGTAAAATCGTATAGTTCTCCTATCCAATTGAGCAAGAACTTGAATCACAACTCCTCTTTTAGCAGCCGTATTTACCATCTCGATTGCTGGTGAACGACAAAGGTGTAGAATTCCAAATTTTCCTAGTAGTAATACTAAACGCTCTTCGGAAGATTCTGCCATAGTACCGATTTTTTTCATGATATGATGTCGCTCTTTTAGTACCGCAAATTTAGGACCTTGAACAGCTGTTTTTGATGATTTAGACTTGTCTTCAGAAGCCCCTGACATCACTGCTTCGAATCCAGAACGGGTACGGGAAAGTCTCTGTTCCTGGTCAGTAATCAATTGTTCAACCACTTGTGGTAATTCATTGCATGAGAATTTCATAGGCCTTTCAGCAGACACTGTTACTATTCCGATTTCAGTCAATCGTGACAATGAATTGTATGCATCTAAACGAGTGGTTCCTAATTCCTTAGCAAGTTCTCCTGCTTTCATCTGTGAGTTAGATGAAAGGATAATTATTGCTTTAGCCTCTCTTTCAGATAATCCTGCATCCAGTAACAAATCGACCCAATTCATTTTATCAGCTTCCAGAAGTTAATTTACTAAATGATTGAAGTATCTTTGCTACATGTTTTCTTGGTCTAAATAACCAATCATAACAATAGTGAATAACTCCATCAGGACCTATCAAAAAGGACGACTTAGCAGGGAACTTTCCTAAGAATAAAGGTACATTGTAAAGGTCTGATACAATTCTCTCACCATCGCTTAATAGAGGGAAAGGTAGCCCTAGTTCTTCTTTGAAACTTCGATGGTCTTCAACTGAGTCTTGGCTAATACCAATGATCTCCAATGGTGGTTCTAATGATTGAAAGAGNTCATATTGCTCTTTGAATGAAAGACATCCTCTCTTGCATGTAGGCGACCCATCTTTGGCGTAGAAGAATAGTAGGACCCACTTGTCTTTGTAATCGGACAGTGAAACTGTTTGTCCTTCACTGGACAATAGAGAAAATTCGGGCGCTGTAGCGCCAATTAGTTCTGAACTCATACCAATCGCAAGATGTTTATTCAATTAACTTGTTGCAAGGGCAGAATATGACCCATTCTTGCAGACTTTGTATTCAGGTAGTCTCGGTTTTCAGCACAAATTCCGGAAATGTGAGCTTTTCGCTTTACAACAAAAACACCATTATTATTGAGACCGTCAACTTTGTGAGGATTATTTGTCATCAATTCGACTTCATTGACATTTACAGACTTTANCATCTCGGCNGCGAATGAGTAATCTCTNGCATCGGCTGGNAAATTGAGGGCAAGGTTTGCATCTAAGGTATCCAATCCTCTATCTTGAAGAGCATAAGCCTTGATTTTAGCTTCCAATCCAATACCTCTTCCTTCTTGACGCATGTATACTATTGCTCCGCTACCTTCTTCCTGAATCGCTTTCATTGCTTTTTGAAGCTGTGCTCCACAATCACATTTCATCGATCCAAATGCATCTCCAGTCAAACACTCTGAATGAATCCTAACCAGGAAATTTCCGTTCTGTTTTTCAAGACCAGTATAAAGCAGCACGTGCTCTTTTTCATCCTCATCACGCATTACTCTTACTCTAAAGTTACCATACTCTGTAGGCAGGTTTGCATCTGATTTTATGGTTGTAGGATCTTCGGGTATTTTTCTATCGTCCATGATTGATGTTAACACGTTTGACACTTAAAGGAGTGTCGAAGTCCATGTCTTCAAATAAACACTCCATTATAAGTGAAAAAATAAGGGTAATAGCATGGCAGCACTAATTTTTGACGTTGGCGTTGCTGTAGTTGTAAGGAAAAATGACAGCATCTTATTGGTTAGAGAGGCCACTGGAAGGTATGCTGGTAAATGGGGAATTCCTAAGGGCAGAGTCGATGAAGAAGAAACTCCGCTCGATGCTGCGTTGAGGGAATTGAAAGAAGAATGTGGAATTACTGCTACGATTGAGGGATTGATCGGAATGAGAGAAAAATACGATTCCAATGGTCCCGCTGTTTTCCTCGTGTACTCAAGTAAAGATTGGGAAGGAGAACCTAAAGTATCCTCTCCAGAAGTAGATATGGTAAGGTTTGTCAAAGAAGCCGAATTCTCAAAACTCGATTGGATCAGTCCNGCAATGGAAGACTTTGCTCGATCTGGCCTGTATAAATCAGCTATTTTACCTGTTACAGATTCCAGTAAAGTGAGGCAACATCCTTATTTTTCATTTGCATCAGTAGACTTTGAAAGGGGGGGCTAATATGACATCATTAGAGTCCCGTGTCACTATCGCAAATGATTCAGAGATGAATTTTGATGGAAAGTATGTCCTTTACTGGATGGTNTCTACACGAAGATTCCACTATAATGCAGCATTACAGCATGCTGCTGAAATGGCAAAACAATATCAAGTTCCTCTAGTTGTTTTAGAAGCAATTTCTATCAGTCACCCATATGCAAATGATAGAATAATTTCTTTCATGATTGAAGGTATGGTAGAAAATATCGATATTTTTAAAGAAAATAATATCAGATTCATACCATGGGTTCAAACCCCACTTCAAGGTCCCGGTGGNCTACTTCGTTCACTTAGCAAAAATGCNGTGATGGTAGTTACCGACGATTTCCCTACTTACAAATCTAAGTGGGTNGTAGAAGATGCAAAGTCTGCGATAAAAATCCCGCTTCATATCGTTGATAGCAATGGAGNAATACCGCTTGATTGGCCAACAAAGGCATATCCTACTGCACATTCGTTCCGAAGATTCATTCATGACAGATTCGTAGATAGCATCGAAACCTGGCCAAACAAAACTCCGGTTGAACAAGGACATGACTTGTGGATGGATGACGAACAATATGTGGAACTAGTACAAGAAAGNGGTATTGTAAAAACTCCGCTTGAATGGCTTTGGCGTGTCTGTGAAAAAGGTAGTGTGGGAATAGATGCATTATCTGTTCTCGATATCGACCANAGTGTTCCACCTGTCAATGACAAAAGCGGTGGTACAAAGCAAGCCAAGAACAGAATGAATACATTCCTGCAAAGTAGAATCGGCCGTTATCATACAGACCGAAATGAAGTTAGCAANCCTGCTACAAGTGGCCTTTCTCCATGGTTCCACTTTGGTCATATTTCAACGATTGAATTGATTCAAACAATCTTGGAGACAAATGATTGGTCACCTCATTATATCGATCCAAGTAGAAGAGGTTCCAGAAGTGGTTGGTGGGGATTATCTGAGCCTGTAGAATCCTTCCTAGACCAAATTATAACTTGGAGAGAATTAGGATTTAACTTTGCACATAATGAAGAAAACCATACTTCCATTGAGTCTATCCCAAATTGGGCTAAACTAACCTTATCATTGCACCAAGAGGATAGAAGTGACAACTACACTCTAGAGGAATTAGAAAATGCTCTAACTGAAGATGAGATTTGGAATGCTGCCCAAAGACAACTTCGACAAGAAGGAATAATNCATAATTATCTAAGGATGGTATGGGGTAAAAGAATACTTGAATGGGCTCCAGATGCTAAAACTGCTTCAGAATGGATGATTTATCTCAATGACAAATGGGCGCTAGATGGTAGAGACCCAAATTCCTACACCGGTATTTTCTGGGTCCTCGGTAGACACGATCGTGCATGGGGTCCTGAAAGACCGATTTTTGGAAAGGTACGCTACATGTCTTCTGCCAATACTGCCAAGAAATTTAATCTCAAACCCTACCTTTCAAGATTTGCTGGTGGATACCAATCAAATCTTTTCTCTAATTAGGTGATAAAATGTTGTACGAGCATGAAACTATAGTAGATTCAGATATCGAGTCGACATTTGACTGGTTCGAAAGAAAAGGGGCTTTTAGAAGACTAATGCCCCCNTGGGAGGTTGCCGAAGAAGTACGTGCNGACCCTACTTTGGAAGATGGCGCAATTCGCGCTTTTAGATTCCCACTTGGACCGATTAAGATGACTTGGGTTGCAAAGCATACCGGCTATAACCCACCTGCAAAATTCGAGGATACAATGGAAAAGGGGCCATTCAAATCATGGCATCATGTTCATACNTTTTCCTCAACGGANAATGGATGTATTGTCAAGGATGAAGTAAACTACAAGCTACCNATGGGTTTTCTTGGAAATTTAGTAGCAGGTAGAAGTGTTCGTAAAAGAATCAAGGATATGTTTTATGCTAGAGAAATTAGACTTATTCGAGATATGAAGCGTCACTCGGACTTTGCNCATCTCCCTCGTAAACGTATACTAATCGCTGGTTCATCAGGCTTGATTGGCCGCCAGTTGGTTGCTTTCTTAGATACTGGTGGGCACGATGTGTGGAGATTGGTTAGAAGAACACCAAAGGAAGGAGAAAAAGAACTCCAGTGGAACCCCTCTGAAAATCAAATAGATCCGAAAGATATCGAAGGCTTTGACACAATCATACATCTTGGTGGTGCTGGAATCGGTGACAAAAGATGGAGTAAGAAACGAATGAATCTAATCCGTGAAAGTCGAGTAAACAGTACAAATCTTCTTGCTTCTACTATTTCAAAGTTGAAATCGAAACCAGAATCCTTGATTGTAGCAAGCGCTATGGGCTGGTATGGAGATAGAGGAGAAGAGGAATTAACCGAAGATTCCCAAATTGGCCAAGGCTACCTTCCNGAGGTTTGTGATGCCTGGGAAAAGGCTGCTCAACCTGCAAAAGATGCCGGGATTCGCACAATCCACGCCCGAACTGGAATTGTTCTTGATGCCACAGGTGGGGCTTTGGCAAAGATGCTGTTGCCAGCTAAAATTGGTGCTGGAGGGCCTATTGGCAGAGGAAAACAATGGTACTCTTGGATATCGATGGATGACCAAATCTATTCGATGCATCACCTGATGATGAGTGAAGAATGTGAAGGAGCATACAATGTTGCATCTCCAGAACCGGTTCGACAAAAGAAATTTGCAAAGATGTTGGGTAAAGTCCTACGTAGACCTGCATTTGCCCCTACTCCACCATTTGGAATATGGTTGCTATTTGGTAAAATGGGAGTCGCTTTGACTACTGAAAGTACTAAGATTATTCCAAAGCGTTTAGTTGACTCAGGATATCAATTTGAACATGAGGAACTTGAATCTGCTTTAAGAG
The DNA here is from genome assembly GCA_002706615.1 of Methanobacteriota archaeon. GTDB lineage: Archaea > Thermoplasmatota > Poseidoniia > Poseidoniales > Poseidoniaceae > MGIIa-K1. Next base: position 63,920 of record PALS01000017.1, on the reverse strand, counting down.
ACTCATTGGGTAAATGGAAGTAAGTTTACTTCGAGTCCCAAATCCCTAGAGAACCAAGAGCGATTCTTATTTTCTGGACAAAACCTAATCCTAATCTTTTGGTCAATACATCTCCTTGGCGTCTTTCTGCTTGAAGTAGGATTTCATCGTAAACAGTGCACATAACTGCAGGAGACCTTCTCGCTTTACTATCTAATAGCGGTAGAAGTTTCAAAGCATTATCTCGGTGAGTTCTTACACGGTGGATATAGTGGCGCATGAACTCTTTCCACTCTTTTGTAGATGCCAGATTTGTATCTGTTAATTGAGAAATTTCAATCCCGAATCTTTCTAATTCATCTTTCGGCAGGTATATTCGGCCTCTTCCTAGATCTTCTTGAATATCACGAAGAACATTCACCATTTGCAAAAATATACCCATCTCTTCTGCATGTTCTCTAGCATTGGGGTCGGAGTATCCGTAAATATCGATAAGACACAATCCTACAGTCGAGGCAACTTTGAAACAATATGTTCTCAAATCTTCAAACGAACAATAATTGGTTGGAAACAGATCATCCTCCATACCCTGGATTAAAGTTCTTAGATGAGTCATTTGAATTGGATAATTTTTCATTGCATCTGCCAAGGCGACAAACAATAGTTCGCTTACATCCTTGCCTTCTTCTATACGGTCTAAATTTTGGTTAAACCAAAGNANAGCTCTNACTCTTTCAATGTAGGATTCAGNNGAAGATGATGCCTCGCTTTGGCGATCTACNGTCATTTGTATCGAACGAGACTCNGCTAAACTGTCAAGATGNGAAAGGTCGGCNGTTGGGCGCCAATCNCCATCAACAATATCGTCAACTCTTCGGCAAAAAGCATACATTGCATATACTGCATTACGACGATTTTGATCTAGATATCTAAAAGAACGCAAGAACGATGTCGACGATTCTCTAGTTATCTGTTCGCAATAGGCATAGGCCTCTTCTATGGTACTGGTTTCACTATCAATTTGTGAATCCCAATCTAAGAATGCTGATGACATGACTTTACTTCCTCCCTATTTACTTATCAACAAATGTTTTCAATCATCCTAATTCCACGGGAACTTTATTGACCAAAGTATAGCATCATTAATGATTATCTGTATCGATAACATTACTGCTCCAACCACTGGCCAAATCGCTCCACTTCCTACCTCATTTTGATATGCATCCCAGGCTAAAAGTCCTAACAAAATATTACCAATACTTGCCAAGACAAGAATGCCGATTGTTAACCACATGGTCCAACTATAATCTGTTCGAATATGGAATGCAGTGGCCTCTAACCAAAACATCGAAGGAATAACAACCATGAGGAAACCTAGCAATATACGACCATGCCCTCCTTCAGTACCTTCAGCCCATGGCCATTGAATCGTTTCAACTACTGAGGCATCCCATCTGTATAAGAAAAACCACCACATAATCAAAAATCCGGCTGCTGCTACAAACATGCAAGTCACATTTAGAGGTCTCCAAGATTCAGGAATTCCGCCCCATAATTGATTTGGATCTGACATTTTAGAAACACCATACACATAAGACGCTAATACAAGAGGGCCGAATATGTAAAGACAAATTCTAACCGTTGAGCGAGTTACTTCCATATCGATCCCTCAAGCAAGTGATGTGTAATCTACTTCGGCTTCTATCATTTCAATTTCATCGACATCCATCTGTGCCAATTGTAACTTACCTGACAATTCATCATTTACTGCATGCCAGTAAGAATATGCTTCGATTACCCAAATCCCTGATTCACGNGTTCCATTACCAGAGCCTTTGACTCCACCGAAAGGAAGGTGTGCTTCGGCGCCGGATGTNGAATTGTTAATTCCTGTCATACCTGCCTTAATCCCTATTTTGTAACGATATGCTTCAAGCCTATCATTTGTATAAATTGCAGATGACAAACCGTAAGGGCTAGCGTTAGCAAGATGTAAAGCATGATCGAAATCTTTTGCTTTAACCACGGTTACAGCTGGGCCAAATACCTCTTCATGGAAACATTTCATGTCTTCAGTAACATCAACATATACGTGAGGCCACATGAATACACCTTCCTCTGCATTACCTACAAAATTGGTAGGAGAATTATCGCTTGTAATCCTTCCATTTCCAAAGATTCTTTTTGCTCCATCTGCATCACACATTTCTAATCCTCCAAGGAAGTCCTTGGCGTATTTTTCCGATAGCATTGGTCCATAAAGGATATTTTCATGCTTGGATGAATCACCTATACGGGTGGATTCTACTTTGGCCATGAATTTCTCCATAAACTCATCATATATGCTTTCATGAATAATCAGATTACCTAGACTAGTACATCTCTGACCTGCAGTTCCAAACGCACCCCAATATGCCCCTTCAACAGCATTTTCAATATTGGCTGAAGGCATTACTACAAGTGGATTTTTCCCACCTAATTCAAGTGAACAAGAGACTAAATTCCTTCCGCAAACTTCACCGATTGCTTTTCCAACAGAAGTTGAACCAGTAAATGAAATCTTGTTAATTAGACCTTCATCAACAGCATCCACAATAAATTGCCCAGCACCACTGCCTTTACCGTGAACGAGGTTTACTACTCCATCTGGAAGACCAGCTTGATGCATTATTCTTGCGAGAGCAAAGGATAGCAGAGGTGCATCCTGGGGTGACTTCCAAACGCAGGTATTACCGCAAATAAGTGCAGGAATCATCTTCCAAAATGGAACTGCTGCTGGGAAATTACAGGCATTGATAATTCCACATACCCCTAATGGTCTACGATAGGTGAACAATTCTTTATCAGGTAATTCTGAATTTACTGTCTGGCCGTAAAGGCGACGGCCTTCAGATTGGAAGAACAGACATGTATCGATTGCCTCTTGAACAGAACCTGCAGATTCCTTTAGCGTCTTTCCAATCTCTCGAGTTTCTAAGGCAACAATCGCATCTTTATGTTCCATTAGTAATCGGCCCATATTTCCAATAATTTGTCCACGAGTAGGAGCAGGTGTTGCCGACCAACTATCTAATGCTGAACGCGCTGCTGCAATGGCATCATGTACATCTTGACGTGTCGATAATGGGAAATCTCCTAATTGATCTACCAATATTGCAGGATTAGAACTTGTAAAGGTTGCACCATCACTGGAAGACTTGAGTTGGCCGTTGATAATATTGTATCCTCTGACCTTTGGTAAATCATTCGGGTTGTTACTGTCCATCATTTCTAAGCCGGCTTCTAACACATGTGGCATGAACCTCCGTTAGGCATTCCCATCATGAATGCACCGATTCAAAATGCAAAATTGATTTGAGCAATATACTCAGCCTTTAATGGGACCCTTTACATCCGCACCCATACCGGAGAGGTCAACATGGCAGACGACAAATCAGAATCCATCTCACTTCGAGTTGCTAAGGCTATACCAAGCGATGTAGGACATGGCCGCGCGAGAATAAGCGGAGATAACGACCTAGACCTCAAACCTGGAGACATTATAGAAATCAAAGGTGAGAAAAGAACCACCGCTGCAATTTATTGGCGAAGCCGTCCTGAAGATTCAAAAATGGATATTATCAGAGTTGATGGAATTATTAGAAAAAATGCTGGAGTCAGTCTGGGAGACCGAGTTACAGTAACCAAAGTAGATGCAAAAATCTGTACAAAACTAGTATTATCNCCAGTGATGGCTAACAAACAAAAGGTGAAGTTTGGACCNGGGATAGAAGGATTTGCTCGTAGAGGCTTGAATAAACGACCAGTGGTTGCAGGNGATAGAATCTTTATTCCTGGAATGACACTATTCGCTGAAGCTTTACCCTTTGCAGTTTTACAAACTACGCCTAAAGGAGTAGTGCAGGTAAATAGTGACACTGATATCGTGATTAAAGACGAGGCTATCGATGATGATGATGTTGGACAATCACAAGGTATCACCTACGAAGATATTGGAGGAATTGGTTCACAACTACTCAAGGTTAGAGAAATGATAGAACTACCTCTAAAACATCCTGAATTGTTTAGGAGATTGGGGATTGATCCTCCGAAAGGTGTTTTACTTCACGGGCCACCTGGAACCGGAAAAACGATGATTGCTAAGGCAGTAGCGACTGAAACCAACGCACACTTTACCTCGATTAATGGACCTGAAATTATTTCAAAGTATTATGGTGAATCTGAAAAGCAATTGAGAGAAATCTTCGATGAAGCAGCCAATAATGCTCCAGCAATTGTTTTCGTAGACGAAATCGATTCTATTTGTCCTAAGAGAGAAGACGTTAGTGGAGAAGTAGAACGTCGCGTAGTTGCCCAAATGTTGACTTTAATGGATGGGATGCAAGGACGTGACAATGTCATAGTAATCGGCGCTACCAACAGAAGAGATGCGATGGACCCGGCTCTACGTAGACCCGGGCGCTTCGATAGAGAAATTGAAATTGGAGTCCCCGATAGAGAAGGAAGAAAGGAAATTCTAGAGGTCCATACTAGACAAATGCCGATTTCAGATGATTACGATGTAGACTGGGTATTGGAAAACTCATATGGATTTGTAGGAGCAGATTTAGCAGCATTGGTCAGAGAAAGTGCAATGAAAGCATTACGCCGATATCTTCCTGAAATAGATCTTGAAGAAGATACAATTCCTCCAGAAGTACTAGAAAAGATGGAAGTAAGAATGGATGATTTCCGTTTGGCAATACGTGAAATAGAACCGAGTGCTCTACGTGAGATTTATGTTGAAATTCCTGATGTTTCATGGGATAGTGTCGGAGGATTNCATGAAATTAAAGATCGATTGAAAGAAAGTGTTGAATGGCCATTAACCAAGCCAGATCTTTTCGAACATTTCGGAATCAAACCGCCAAGAGGAATAGTACTATTTGGAGCNCCAGGTACTGGAAAAACACTTTTGGCAAAGGCGATTGCAAATGAAGCTAAGGCTAACTTCATTTCAATCAAAGGACCAGAGATGATTTCGAAATGGGTGGGTGAGTCGGAGAAAGCGATTCGTGAAATATTCAAGAAGGCTAAACAGTCAAGTCCATCGATTATTTTCCTAGACGAGTTTGAGTCTATCGCAGGAATGCGTTCATCTAACTCTTCTACTGGGGGATCTGATGTTGCAAACCGAGTTGTTAATCAACTACTTGCGAGCATGGATGGAGTTGAATCATTGGATGGAGTCATCGTTGTGGCTGCTACCAACCGTCCTGAAATGATCGACCCTGCNCTATTACGAAGTGGAAGATTCGAGCGCGTGTTGCATGTACCTCCGCCAGATAAAGAAGCAAGAGAATCGATTATGNCGATTCATAGTGAGAATATGCCTCTATCCAAGTTTTCTTTGAAAGATGTCATGAACAATATGGATGGTTTTACTGGAGCAGATATTGAAGCTGTATGCAGAGAAGCTGCCTTAATTGCTATGCGAGCAGGGAAAAAGAAGGTTAACAAGTCTCACTTTGAAGATGCTGTTTCACGAGTCAGACCTACAGTTACTCCCGATATGTTAGAGTATTATTCAAAGATGGAAGAGCGCTTAACTTCAGGCTTATCCAATATCAAACGTAGTCGTGATACTGGCTATGGAATGGAGTCGATGTAAGTCGATGCATCTTAGCCGGTTCATTGAAGTGGTTTGCTCGCCCCCCTCTTAGGGGGGCGTGATTAAAGATGGCTAGTTTCAGCAGCGAATTTTTGAAACGTCCTGTTGTCGACACTAATGGTGAATTGTTTGGATTGCTTGAAGAAATTATCATCGATACTAAATCTGGACAATTGGTTGAATTGCTCGTTGATGTATCCAAAGAGATAGATCCTAGCAAATTACCTTGGCCTATGGCAGATGGATTGTGTAGAGTACCTGCACAAGAAGTATCACGAATTGCTGATAGAATACATCTTAGCCGCTGAGCATTTTATCATCATTATGTCACAACCTTCTAAACCGAAAAGAATACGTCAATGTCTGAAAATTGTACTAGGGGTGAGTTTTTGAGAGGGCGACTACGACTAAATCGAAAAAGAATTGCTCTGCAAATCGCCTTTTGGTCTGTCCTTTTAGTACTGTTATCAACCGTAGTTTCTAATGTTATCAATATCGGTAACCAAGATGGCCAGTCTGCATATGGTACCGACTGGAATGATATGTCTGCATTCAGAGAAGATATCAACGATATGGGAATCAAAACTAGGTCGCTAGTATCTTCTCCACTTATCCTTGCGGATATCGAAGATCCCGCCAATACCACTTTCATAATCGCTGGAGTTGAACGTGACACAATTTCTATCCCTCAATTTTCATCTGATGGTTTCATCACCTTTGCCTCNGAAGACGGGTATTCGCCATCTGAAGTAAATGCGATCAAAGAATTCGTATTTGCTGGAGGTGATGTACTAGTGCTCGATGACTTTGGATATTCCTCAACGATTGCTGAGGCTTTTGGTGTTAAATTTAAGGGAGTACAACTTTACGATACTGTATACGTTGCTGAATTAGATTACAACTATGTTTGGATGTGTATTCAAGATGCTCCATGTGGAATGGATGGAACAAATGTTGACAAAAATACATTGACTAACCATAGCCGATGGTACAGTCAAACAAATGGCGCTCATATCTGTAAAATCATGGATAATAGACCGGTTGCAAAGAATGATGCAGGTGCATGTCTGCAGCATTGGAATGATGGTTATATCGAATATAATGCCAGTTACCAGATGTTGCTAAACAATATCACTGGAATCGATGTAGTACCCAATGCTAAAACCGGTACAGCAGCAACAAATATCCTTGCAGTAACCTCTCCTGAAGCGACTATCGACGTTAATGGCGACGGAGAAATATGGGTCGGTTCAGAGCAAAATTCTGAAACACCAGATCTTTGGGGCCAATTTAATCTATCAATCGAAGTTTGTGTAACTCAAGATTGCAACTATTTGAGTGGTGGAAGAATCACCTTTATCTCCGACGGTTCTGCATTGATTAACGCAATTTATGATTATGAAGGATTCAATAATGGAGACTATGGAGAGGCTAGTAAAGAGATTCCTGCTAATGATAATCGCAAATGGGCTATGGATTACATCGCCGATTCATTAGTAGAAGTCGGCGATCCTAACGCCTACATTGAGGAAGGAAAAGTTCCTCCCATTTCGGAAAATGCAGTCGTTATTTTCGATGAAAGCCGACACATTCAGCCATCGGTACTTAGTGAATCTTACAATACCGTATATTTCCTTCTAGTCTACTTCACTGGAGAAGGTTTGGCAATGCTACTACTATTCCTCATCTTGTTCATCGTCTTTGAAGCAGTTCTTCTCAAGAAGAAAGACCCAGAGCCTTGGAGACATGTTTTCAGCATCATATACTACGGATTTGGTGATGCTAATCGATACTCCTATTATGCCAAATCTAACAAGATTAAACAGGTCTTCTTGTCAAAGGTGCGGAATCAAAATGGTTTGACGCGAGAAGAGTTTGATTCTCTCCCTGCAAGAGAATTACAATCGATGATAGAGGACCCAGTTTTAGTTAAATTCGTATTTGAGAATAAAAATTATTCTTTAGAACAAACCGTAGCTTTGGTGAAACGAATCAAAGTATGGGGTAGGACGTGAGGTGAGTAATTATGTGGACACGCAAGGCATCATTTACTTTCTCTGGAGGAATTGCATTAATTCTGATTGGAATGATGATNTCCAANCCNCAAATGATGATTCTAGGATTNGCTTTTATCGCCTTTATCGTAGTAAANTCATGGGTNAGTGGNCATGGNGATGTNGAGGTTCAAAGNACATTGTCAGCTGANAATCTGTACAAGGGTGATGACCTTTATGTCGAATTATTGGTTACCAATCGCAGTAAACGTAGNACTCAACAATTGGAAGTGTATGATAACGTNCCTCATGAGATGAAATTACGTAGNGGTCTAAACCAAATGCGNCTCAATCTAAAACCNGGNGAAAGCGCACGAGTNCGCTATGTACTTCGCTGCCCTCTTCGCGGTCATTATTCACTAGGACCAGTATCGCTAAGATATCGTAACACATTCAATCTATCCGTGGATGAGATGTATGTAGANCACCATTCTGATGTGATTATTTTCCCNCAAATTAGAGATGTNGAAGAGGCTTTCATTCGCTCNCGTACAGCNAANATGTATACTGGAGCAACCACACTTAGGACACCTGGACCTGGTACTGAATTCTACAGTTTNCGAGAATATGTNCCCGGNGATCCATTCAAGAATATTAATTGGAAAGCATTTGCACGNACTGGAGATTTGATGATAAATGAAAAGTGTCGTGATGCGGTNACTGATTTGTATATCATTCTCGATAGTCGAGACATTGCNCGTATAGGAACAGTTCTGAAGAATCCATTGGAGATGGGAACAGTTGCTGCTGCAAGTTTGGCAAGCTTCTTTGTAAAGCGGCGTGACTCGGTTTCATTAACGATATATGACGAAAAATTATCATTTTTACCGCCTGATACCGGCGACAAACAATATTTCAAGATTCTATCTTCCTTGGCTGGAGTAGCACCTAGGGGAACTATGCCACTTCAGGCTGTAACCAATAGCCTAGCAGCACGTTTTAGCAGAGGAAGCCCAGTATTCATCATATCTTCTTGTGAAGGAGACGGTACTGTACCATCCGCTGTTCGAGATTTGGTTGGAAGAGGTCATGAAGTGACTGTTTTGTCACCTTCTTCAATAGACTTTGAGCGCTTAGTAAGTAGAATTCCACGAATGTCTTACGAGGTCTTAAAATTAGAAAGGCAAAACAGATTGACTTCTTTAGCAGGATTTGGAAGTCAGGTAATAGATTGGATGCCAGACATGGATTTGTCTCAAGCATTACTGCAAGTAAGAGGTTTCTGAGGTGATATAATGGCAGGCGAAGTATCCCCTCAAGCAGAAGGACTCAGAACATTGCACCTTAGGCAATTGCGTAAGCAGTGGCAAATTATCACTCTACAAGTTATGGCGACCATCGCATTGGTTTGGATGTACCTAGAAGTGGTTGCTACCTACGTGGTAGGAAGTATAGACCACACACAATTATTCGAACTTTTAGAAACCTCATTGGGTACTGAATTACCATTAGGAGACTGGTTGACCGGATCAGAACGTTCAGGTCTTGCACGCTTCTATGTCCCGATTGGCCTAGGACTAGGCCTTGGAGGGGGAATGGCCTTACTCGCATTCCAAACTCCAAAGATGCAACAAAGAATAAAATTAGGATTTATTATTTCCATGATTTTGTTACTCGCTGGTAGATTTGTCATGAGCTATTCATGGCAATTGGTTAGTGATGGCTGGGGCGCACCTGGTAATGATGTTTTGAAATTACTCGAGTGGCCTCTATTGACAATGCTTTCACTAATTATTCTCGGATTCTACCTACTTCCAATAATTACAGGAACCAAAGGAATTTGGGGTCTATCAAGAAGAGGGGTTGCTTGGTCAATTGGATTTATTCTTCTATTCTTGGCAATACACGCAATACTTACATTCCCACTAATCCGTACGCAATTAGGCGAATATGGTTCTAAATTAAATACATTTGAAGTGATTTCTAGCGAGGCTACTGTATTTGGGTTAGTGACTGCTGAACAATTTTCATTGATCCTCATAGCATGCTTGATGATGGTATTCCAAGAATCTTCGTTTGGCGTAATAGGACAACTAGAATACGCATACAGGCTACCTGAATCATGTAAAAGGGACCCTGAATATGTGGCACAAATGGATAATTTGCTAAATGGCCATTTATCTCATACGGCGATTTTCTTATCATTTACAGTAGTTGCTACAACTATTGCTCTAGGTTTCCATTCCGTACTTTTGGAATGGGTTTCTGGAATCTCTGGCTCTCAATGGGCTGCTCAAGTAGGTGAGTCTATCGAATTGACACTTACCTATGGTCTGGTTATTTCAGCGCTATTATTCCTTGGTCTAACCGCATTACTCCGCTTCGTAATTCCTTGGCAGAGAGTCTGGGGATTAATTGAGTCATCATTTAGCTCTCGAAATTGATCTACCAGTATAGATTGTCTGGATTATTCTTCCAGCAAATTCGGTTAGTAACAGTATTACTATGATTAATCCACATGTCCAAGTAGTCCACAGAACAACTCCTTCAAGTTGAGTAGATAGAAGTGATGTCAGATATATTCCAAGTGCGACTATCCCAAGAAAACTAATTTTTTCTAGCCACAAAGGGTAATTGTTCTCCAAGTATTTCACCTCACAGGTCAATACCATCTAATTCATCTTCTAAATCATCAAGAGCCTCATCAGAAGCGCTAGGCTCTGGTTTGGGTTCACTTCTTCGAGCCCATCTAACATCTAGTCTAGCCAGTTCTTCTTCTAAAGAAGCACGCTCATCATCTAGAGAGATTGGTTCCATTTGTTCTACTGTCTCTGCTTCATTTCCCGATTCCTCATCGATTGGTGTTGACATGGTTTCCCACTCTTCAGTGAGATCCTTATCTTCAGCAGTAATCGCTTTTTCTTGATCTATTAGTTCTCCTTTCAACTGTTCTAAAGTCTGCTCATGAACTGGAGCTCTTTCTCCAAGAGGAACTGAATCTCGTTCAAACGGTAGTATTCCTTCACGCTTGAAATCCCATAATGCACCTCTTACCTCTCCGCCTATTAATCCACTAGCGTCTAATTGTTGTAATAATTCATCCAGAGCAGTNGTAGTTGCTTCAAGACGAACGGCNGAGCCTGCATCCCTCATATCAGATTCAATATGGATATCATCNAGTGCCTTTTGGATTAGCATTCTTGTTTCACGAGCTAATACAGGCAATGATTCTGGTCTTCTTGTNTTAGACAATAATGCTTGAATTTGTTCAGAAGGTGCTCCCAGTTTTTCCAATTGTTCCAAAACATTTCTGATTCTTCTTANCATTGTGATAGAGCGGTCGTAATCCTCTAAAATCCCCTCTAAATCAAGAACTAAACTACTAACGGTTTCTCCTAATTGGTGTTCAAGGCGCTGTTGAACTGACCAACGTGCTAATCCTCTTACAGCCCCTGCAGTAGCCGGAACTTGCCTTTCGAGTAAGGTCATCACTTCATTGGATAGAAGATGACGCGGTGTTGTTGCTACATGGTCAACTGTTGCCTGNATAACCTGCAAGGCCCGCTCAACTGCTCGGTCGAGTAATGATACAGAATACCCTAGAGTTCGTGAATGCTCTAGCCGGTCCAATACAGGACCTAAGCCTTCAAACTGTGCCTCNTCTTCTAACAATGCCTGAGCGAGTGGCTCTTGGGATAATTTTGCTCTAAGTCTCTCGGCTTCTCCAATATCTGCTATAGCTTCTTCATGGGCCTCAGCCAATGCTTCNGCCTGATCTAATAATAGTGAGAGTTCTGCTTCGGCTTGCCCTCTTCTAGCACCAAGGTCTCCAAGTTCTTTCAAAACCTGTCTTCTTTCATCCATTAACTCTCTCATTTCCGAGTGTATCATTGCAGCTCTATTTTCCTGTTCAGAAAGCCTGTCGCGGTCTTCTTGAGTTCTAGCCCGGGAAACTTTAGCCTCTGCTTCGATTTGTCTGAGTGAAAGTTGAGAATCGTTTATTCTACTCTCTAATTCAGATAATTGGCTCTGTGCTTTACGATGCCTCTCCCTGGTGGCTTCGACCTGCTCCTCAATCATCCTCTGGCGTCTTTGGTCATCTTCAATTCTTGAACGGATACTTGCTAAAGTTTGAGAATGTGAAGCTATATCGCTTGATAGCGCTGCTTCAGTATTTGCCATCTCTTCTATCTTAACACTTAATTCGGTACTGGATTTAGAATTCCCAAGCGCTTTGGCAAGTTCACCTGCTCTTTCGGATAATTGATGTTCTAATTCATTCACTCTTCTAGAAAGTCTATCTGAACGTGATTCCGAGTTTTCTGCAATTACCTGTGCTGCTGCTAGGTCAAGTTGCATCTGATTAAGTGCTGAATTGGATGCTGAAATATTATTTTGAATATCTGATGCTTGTAGATTCGCCTCTCTAGCATCTACCTTAGCAGCTTGCTCAGCAGCCTTTGATGAATCTAGAGCGGTTCTAGTTGCTGCTAAATCACCTTCTAATTCTGAAATCTGTAGTACCGCCTTCTCTAATTTTCTTCTTAGACCGTCATCAACTGCAGTATTGGGTTGCTCGATATCAAGTCCTTTTGAGACCTCTACCGTTTCTAAGGCGAATAAAGACTTAGAACGTTCAACTTTCAATAATTCGATCCCAATTTCAAATCCATACATCTCCTCCATCTGTTTCTTAATGAATGCTTGTCGGGCTTCTGAACGGGTCCTCGTATGAGAAATTTCACTACAAAAATCATCCAAACTATAATCGGAAACATTTCCAGAATCTGGACCAATGATTGAGCCGACTGGCAGTCTGTGAAGGGTTAGAATTCTTTTTGACTCAGTTAGATTATTTACAGCACTGGCTAATTTGTGACCTTTAGGAGCNTGNATNGCNACAGGNACNCCATTNTTTAATGCNATTCTNATCGCTTTNCTGGATTTACCTGCCGATAAATGACCAGTCAATCCTTCTTCTATCGCAGTATTAAGCATNGAGATTACTGCATCAGTACCNCCTCGGCCTTCGCGTAATATGTGGCCCTCAGAAAGGGCTTCTCCGCCTGAACCCATGACACTAATTTCTCCATCCATCAAGGCTGAAATCTTGTTTATTAGACCAGCATGGTCCACGTCTGCTTCAGTCCATATAGCCAATGTAATATCACCCGATTCTGCAATCATTAAGGCCCCATCTTCTGTTTGAATCGACCAGTGTCCATTACCGCCGGTTAACATTGAATTCATCATACTAGATCGACTTTCAATAGTATTACCAATTTGAACCGCTAACTTCTCAGCATCANCAGGTAAATCTCCAATTGAATCGATTAGCATNCCTTGGTCTACTGCAATTCCTCCCTTNACTTCNGGTCGTTGTGAAATCTTGTTCAATACAGCAGATAAGTCNCGGGAAAGCAATCTTTCTAGAGAACTTCCTGCACCTAGTAATCCTCTCATATCTGCCCTGTGCTCAAAGGCTTCTGGTACACATTCAGCAACTGCGCCTAATGCAGATTTGGTCCACTGTCTTGTAACATGATGATGCCCGCTTTCTTCTAAGACNTCTAGCCTCGCACTTGCCTCTTTACCAGATAATAATGCTTTGCCATCTGCAGGTTCAGCAATCCACCCAACTATCCTTCCTGCCCGAACTAATCTATGGCCACTCGGAGTTTTCCTACGACCAATGTAAGTCGATATCGAACCATATTCAAATGGCAAGATTGAACCGGGGGTTAAATCAAAATCTTCCTTAACAGGAGTTCCGTATGGTAAATCAAACATCTTATCACCTCATAAGAGCGCTAATCATCTCTACATCATTTTCGATAGCATGACGCCATCTTGCGATTCTACCACCTTTTTTGCCGGTCAAAACAATGCTTACATCTTCACTGATCCGTGAAATTAGCATTGTTTCGGTTCCTTCCGACCAAAACTCTAGGCTCCTTCCAAGCCCCAAGTGTTCTTCCAAACTTTCCATCATCTGAATCAGCTGCGTGGTATCATCAACTTGTGGCACCTGATTCCTTTTTCCAACTGCAGCAACCAATCCGTCTCTTCTCGAAACAAGATATGCTTGCTCAGCGCCTGGAAGGGCGGTGAAACCGGTCAAAATGCGTTGCAACATGCGCGCTCAGAACTGTTCAGGTCTCAACCGGCTTCAAGAAGTTTGGCCTTGACAACCGCCCGTAGGGCGATTTTGATAGTAAATTAATTTCGCCAACTGGATTTTTAATATCCGGCTTTTTTTGAGCGCTGTTTCCAATTGGATTTTTAATTTTGCAATTGAAAAATTAAACCGTTTACATCAAGGCAAGAACCTCGTGGACAAAACATGGCGGAGGCTTTTGAGGTACCGAGTTGTGACAAATGCCGTCATCCGGCAATTCACCACCAGGTTTACTCCGGTAGAATGATGTGTGGCAAACATCTTTCGGATAGTGTTCAAAAAAAGGTTTCCAAGGCAGTTCGTAAGCAGCTAGTATTCCCTAAGGATTCTCATTTGACAATTTTAGTTGCCATTTCCGGGGGCAAAGATTCTGCCGTATTGCTTGAAAGAATGGTTAGTATACTTGGTAAAAGAAGAGACGTTACAATCATCGGCGGATGTGTAGATGAAGGAATAGANGGATATCGCCCCCCGTCATTGGAATGTGCTCGGGAATTGTGCGCGCAACTCGGTGTTGGATTTGAAACGGTTTCATATCCAGAATTAGGATTCAAAGAGATGGACGAGGTTGTTTCAAAAATGGGCGATTTAAACGATTCTAAGGCACCTTGCTCATATTGNGGAGTATTTCGGCGCCANGGCATTAANCATCTAGCAAANCGAATAAATGCTGATGTTATTGCTTTAGGACANAATTTGGATGATATGGCTCAAACTGTGTTAATGAATATGCAAAATGGCGATCTGGAAAGAACGCTTAGATTAGCGCCACATACCAATACTCCAATAGCAGATATGGCCCCTAGAATTGTCCCTCTTCGATGGGTTCCAGAACAGGAAATCCATCTTTATGCCTTGGAAAAGGGGTTGCCTATCCACCATGATGAATGCCCACATGGAGAAGGCGCTCTGAGATTCCGTCATCGAGAAACTATTGCTAGGATGGAAGCAAATGTTCCTGGTACTCGCCATGGTATGTTACGGATGGCTGACGATGTAAAGGAATTAAATCGAAAGGCTATGGGTACAAGGATGCCATCGCCTAGTCCTTGCATAAGATGCTCTGAACCTTGTTCAGGAGAAGTTTGCAAAGCGTGTGAGATGCGTGACTTATTCGCTGATTAGAGCAAATTTTCGATTAGCCCATTAATGTCCTGAGTCTTGTCGCAATAGTGGCAGCGTAATTCAAGTGGTTCTCGCTTTACTACGATTAAACGATGCGGTAATGGCTCCCTCGGATTGGTGGTTATACAATTAAGGAAAGTGCATCTGGCTACATTAACTACTTCTTCTGTGAGATTTATCTCCATCTTTTCTGCGACAGTATAGGCCCTGATTATCGCAACTGATGCATCGGGTGCAACCAAAGCTAGACGGTCTAATTCATATTGATTCAATTCACGATCTTCTACTTTGATAATGTCTTTGCCACCCATCTTTTTACTTGGCACATTCATCACCAGAGATACTGGATTGGACATGCTCCCGTCTATTCCAAGCATTTTCAATACAGAAAGTGCTTTTCCTGCCGGTATATGGTCGATCACTGTNCCATTCCTAATCGCAGTTACACGACGCATGCTTTGCTCTTGAGAATTCATCAAGCACCACCTCCATCAGATTTAATATCGCTAGGTATTGTAACTCCTAGAAGCCAGCACATTAGAGCCATTCGTGCCACTACGCCGTTAAATGCTTGCTCGAAATACCGGGCATGTCTTGTTTTATCAACCGTCGGGTCTATTTCATTTACTCGAGGTAAAGGATGCATGATTATCATCTCTGCTTTAGCATCGGCTAAATCTCTAGCATGCAATTTGTATGCTCCCGCAACCTTGGCATATTCACTTTCATCTGGGAACCTTTCTTTCTGAATTCGAGTCATATAGATTACATCTGCAGTGGATATGTGAGAGAGTAAGTCATCGGTTTCAGTAATTTTAGCACCTTCAGACCTTAGGTCAGAAATTATCTCTTGAGGCATACTTAGGCTGGAGGGGGATGCAAAGGTTACTTCACAGCCAAAACGTGTCAATGCATGGGAAAGAGAATGCACTGTTCTACCGTAGCGTAAATCTCCTGCAAGTACGATATTTAGATTCTCCAAAGTCCCATGGGCTTGTCTGATCGTAAACAGGTCAAGCATAGTTTGTGTTGGATGATTACCAGCCCCATCTCCTCCATTTAAAATCGGAACAGTTGCACTATCACAAGCATACTGAGCTGCACCTTGACGCGGATGGCGCATTGCGATTATATCGGTATATCCATCAACCATCTGGATTGTATCAAATAATGTCTCTCCTTTTACAACCGAGGAGTTTTTGACATCTCCTAAATTGACTACGTCGCCACCTAATCTTTTCATTGCAGTTTCAAATGACATGCGTGTTCGTGTCGAAGGTTCAAAAAATAAATTACCTAAGATCTTACCCTGCAATAAGGGCAAGTATTGGGTTCCTCTTGCTACTGGAAGTAGTCTTTCTGCATCATCCAGTAGAGAAATAATCTCCTCATTTGTCAAATCATCCATGGTAATTAGGCCGGGCATATTGCTCCCCTCCACCTGAGTAGTCAGCAGCACGACCATGAACATTGTCACACCCTAAGCCGTTCGTTTCATGAGGTAGAGGCGTTCCCTTTGGGGATATGCGCAAGGCCATACTTCTGTCCGCGTTACTACTTTTGCCCGCTGTATGGGCCGATTCTAGTGATATATGGCTAATAGAAGTTGAAGATATGTTAGGTAATCCTGTGGATGATTGCGATGTATATTTCACCGACCCCTGGACTGGTGCCGTAACCGCTGAGCCAAATGGAGCGATGTATCAACCATCGGCTATTTGTGAAGGATATGTTGTTTTGTGGCATGAGCCCATTGCCTCAAGTCAAAATTTAGTAGTCCTCAGTGCTTATCCAATTATTGAAGATTTGTTTGAAGTTAATGGAGCACACACAATTTCAGCCATGGGGAGTAGTTGGTCAATAGCGGTTGAAAATGGTAGTGTTGATGCACCGCAAATTCCACTAATCGTTGTAGGTAAAGGTGGCAGCGAGGTTAGAATCTCTCAATCTGAAATTACGATCCCCAATATTACAAACNCTTACAACCTTAGTGGAGAATATAATGCTTCAATCAGTGTTAAGGCGATTCACACTGGTTCTGGCGAAATAATTGATTGGCAGGATGATCAAAATCTCACCGTAGGCGAATATGGTAGTGGCTGGACTGCTAGAGTATNCCATCAGGGATTACCGATTGGAGTTAGTTCTTGGCCACCTAGCTCTACTTGGATATATGAGCAAATAAATAGTACAGTTACAACGGGAATGGCGACTCTTTCGTTCATTGATTCATTGTCTGCAAATCAAGAATTTAATGCTACTTGGAATGCTGAACATATATTTTCAACAGGACTAGGTCTTCCATTTATGCCAAATGCTGAAGCTGGTATTGAAAGTCAAATCAATCGTTATTTATCAGGTGATGTTAGTCGTTTAGAGATGATTATTGAAACAATAATCTATCAAAATGGAATGGAGTCACTATGTTGTGAAGTCGATCATAATACCGTTGGTTTTTCAAATTTGGTAGTAAATTCTGAAATAAATTTATCCAGCGATATTTGGGGTTGGAGTGAATCCGCTACAGTGAATGGACAGCGCTCTCATCTTGATTTAATTAGAATAGATGTTCCTTTTCAGAACGATTTGCGTCAAATGACTCCTTTGAATATTGTAACTGATGGAACATGGCAATATCTTTCATCACCACTTTATGATTGGATCGGCGGGCATCCTTCGAATTTTACATTACAACGTAACGAAGTNTCCATAACCGGCCTCTACACCATTACCTTGGGNCAAAATGAAGCCCCATTAATCAATTTGAGTGAAGAATACGCCCTAGATTGGAGAAACACATCGTATGAATTTGTGCCTGTTATCAGTGATGCTCCTCTTTCGATTCATGATTGTACTTGGAATATTGGAGGATTGAGTGAGAACAATAGTGTAAACCTGTCCCAATTTTCTAGAGACTACAACTTGTCAGTAAGNGTATCATGTATTGATGAAGGAGGAATGGAAGGTTGGTGGAATGAATCNTTCATTTTNGATGATGAGGACCCTTGGATNAATGCTACTGATTCAATACAGGAAATATATCCTGGAACATTTTCTTGGGATTTGATGGTTGGAGATGATAATGATGATAATTTGCGAGTATACTGGACAAGTAACAAAACGCTTGATTGGTGGTATACTGGGGACTTACTAGAAACTTCATTCTATGCCGACTCTTCTGTCAATACTNTAAGTGACAATATTACTGAACGACATAAAGCCCGAGACCCTGTTGAATACTGGCTTTCTGCAGAGGTAACAGATGATGCTGGACACACAACTGTGGGCAATTGGACAATTCGTTTAATAGATAACAATGGACCTGTNATCCTTCATCAATTGCAAGAGTATGACGGTAATGATTGGCAATTATCAACAAATAGCAAAGTAGGAGAGAAATTGCGTTTAGATCTAACCGAATCCTTTGATGATTATTCGGCTGTTGAAAATTTAACTTTCAACATTTCTTTACCCGATAGAATACTTGCAGAATCAATATCTTGGGAAGAAGCACAATTTTTTGAATTGCCTGAACTAGGTGTTGGATATCATCTATTGCATGTTCTTGCTGTCGATGATAAAGGGAACATGGGAGGAGATTATCTTGGTATACCGATTAATCCCCCTGATAAAAGAAATCTAGAAATTGTTGAAATCAAATATAGTGGTGAAGATTTATCTCCAGGGGATAATCAGTTTTGGGTCGTTGTTCAAAACCATGGGGCTTTGACAACTCCATTTACAGTTTGTAGCGGAAAGCAATGTATCGACTCCGAAGTTTTAGGTTCAACTTTTGTTAGTAATGGCACGATATCTATACCAATAAATGTAGAGTTAGGATGGTTTGAAACCTTTTCAGTAAATCTCGCATATCCAGATGATGACAACAATACGGTTGTCAAAAATTATAATTCGGAATTCGAAACAGGACCTGGTATTAGTTCGTTAGAACTTATTGCTATCGTGTTTGTGATGGTACTTGGGATAATGTGGTTGCGCTCACGCAACCAGTCGCGAGTCTGATAATACAGAAGGTGGGTGGAGAGAACATGAATGGCCAATTTGACTTAGAGGCGGCCATTGAATTTGAATTTGAAAGTCGAGTAAAGAATATCGAAAGACTGGGTGGAGTTTCTGCAATTATACTCCTTATGACTGCAACCTGGCTAGCATGGCCGGCGCTCGAGGCTGCGCTTAATGGAGGGTCTTTGTTAAACGGAATCGGCTATTCTTTGATTATCTTAGCATGGGGCCTTTTCGTTCAAGACTTAGGTATACAAGATAGCACTAGTCGTTCGAGAATTGGTGCTGCGTTAACTATTGCTTGGCTACCAATTGCAATAATCGGAATCCCTGCTTTAGATGGTACNTTGGATGAGCAGTTCGGTTTTGTATTACTATTGACAACATCACTGATTTTGTTCAAGGTGAGTAGAGATATTTTGAATGGCGGTATTGAAATCTCAAAATTCCGTTCTATAATGGGCTTCTTAGGTTTTATTCTAGCAATCTCAATAGTAGCCGCTGAAATGAAAGAAGGTTACGTCTTATGGTTACAAATAGGATTTTGTTTGGTTGCACTATTATTGATAATTATTGATTGGTCTGGAAATGGTGAACAAAGAATATCAAGACGAGCTTTTGATAAGCGATTAAATGCGATTGAACACAGAATTCTAGAATTAAAAAGTACGGGCGCTGCTATCGATCAAGCAGCCAGTTTGGTGATGACTGCAAGAGAGGAAGGACACAGGGACCCTGAATGGGGAATGAGATTACTTGATGAGGCTGACGAGGACATTGAAAGAAACCTATCACTTGCTGGAGATGTTGAAGAAATCAAATTAGATGCTCTCAACCTAGTTGAAAAATCTGAAGAAATTGCTGTGATCTCTAAACGTCCTCGTAAAGCGTTTGTAATGGGTGAAAGAGAGGTTGAACTAGGGAGTTTAAGAGAAGGAGAAGCGCTTTATCGACAGGCAAAGAAACTCGCTAGTGAGATAATCGAATGGTGGGAGCAGGCAGAAAGCGCAATTCGCGCTGCTGCTGCAATATTAGAAAGTTCAAACAACAAACAAGAACATCTTGATGAATTACTTGTAGAAGCAAAAAAGAAACTCAAAGCTGAAAAGCCGAAACAGGCATATGAATTTGCAATTGTGATACCTGAACAAATTAAGGGTGTAGGTGAAGCAGTAGAGTTAGCTGAAGAATTGTTAAAAGATGCTCATAGACAATTAAAAGCAGCGGATGGAATCGATAAGAAACCTCTCGGAGATAGGCTTGATTCGGCTGAAATAGCCCTCGAAGCAGGAGATTATTCTCAAGCAAATGGATTAGCAGGAGGGGTCATTCGAGAGATTATTGCTGAGCGTGAAGCTATGGAAGATATCAGAAGAGCGTTACGGCAAAAGGTTCACCTAATCTCAAGATGGGAGGAAAGAGAAGACTCTGAACAATGGGATTTACGATTAAAAGAAATTGAAGATGCTACAGATGACCTACAGTGGACCCATGCAGCAACTTTACTCGATAGGCTAACCAAAGACCTTGACGCAGAAGGAAAAGCAAGTGATGAAGCAAGTGAATTATTAGAATTCATCAAAGAAGAGTGGAAAACTCTACGCAATCAATGTGAAGCCAGTGGAATCAAGGTTGATGATGATGAGAGACATTCTACCGAGGAAGCGATTGCAATCGCTCAGGAAGCACAGAAAGCGGGTAGAATAGATGAGGCTCTAGAGTCACTAGGTCTTGCAGATGGTTTCATGGAAAGGCTAAGGCGACGTGTTTGATTAAAGGTCTAGCAATCCAAACTTTTCACATGCCTTGAAGTCAATCCATCCAGGTAATCCAAGATCTATCGGAGTACCGCTAATTGTGATTACCAAACCAGAAAGTAAGAGATGATTAGCCATTGGTGGGTTTTGCCAATCTAGCTTTTTCCAACCCTTTTTACCTCTAAACACTTTTTCCATATTCCTTCTAACAGTCCAAGCATTAGCATTCCATGCATGCTCACGCATCTTTGCGCTAGAAAGGTCTGGAGCCACTGCTAGGTTATGTGTCGAAAGCCAATTGGTTTGCCAATCACCAGGCATCAGATCAGCCCAAACTAAACCTGTACTTTCAGGTCCTGGCATTTCCATTTCGCCTCTATTTGCAAGATTTATTGCTAAACGACGCAAGTGTGGATGTCTTGGATGGTCCTGCACTGTCTTTTCGACTATATCCACCGCACTTGCAATCATATTNCTATCCAAATACAGTAATGCTCTAGCCACTTGTCCTAATGGCCAACTTGTTAGATCTACTTCCTTCTTAGCAACCCATGCTTCAAATCGGTCTAAACCAATTTGGGATTGCCCCCATAATCTGAATCTTGCTAAATCTCCCAAAAGCATCAAGCGACCTTCAGGGTTATCACTCCAAGCTTTACCACTCGCTGGAGAGCCTTCCATATATCGCTTAATCAAATCGATATTCTTTCTAGTGAGTGGATCGATACTAAGAAGAGTCTTAGTTTGCTCTGATAGTTTGATATTTGGATTGAAAATACTGGTAACCCAACGCAGCCGAGCAGTTTCGACATCATCTGGTGGTAGCAAATCAATTCTTGGTAATGCCTCAGGTATATCTCGCTGAGCTAGAGAGGCTGATACCAATATCAGTCTGGCGATTTCTGCTTTACGNCCAGCACGTAAAGCAAGGAAAGAAAGCGCTACCTGTTCNGCTTGATCCCATCTGCCCAAACCAGCAAGNAATTCCATACTTGCTTGGGTTCNTCTTGCAAGATACAAACCTTCCATACTTTCTTCACCATGGTCNTCATATAACCTCTCCATTCTTTCCAGTGCTTTAGACCACTGGTCGGCTGCCATGAGTGTTGTNAAAGGNTCTTCTTGGCGNTANATCAGTTTCTCCATACCCTCTAATTTAGCCCTGTTTTGGNCAGCAGTAGCATCGAAAGTAACATCCTCAAGGTGCTGCCCTGTTCTTCTTGAAAGCATCCAAATCCAAAGGAAAACCACTTGNCCACCTGACGACAACATCCATGTCAATTCTTCAAGTGAATCTTTTTTCATTACATTACAAATAGTATCTTCCCAACTCTTACAATCCGAACCTTGCGGTAGGTATGCCGAATCCCAAAATGTCAGCATCGCTAATGCTAACAATAGCATTGACTGGCCAGCAAATCCAGTNAAACAGAAATTCAAAACTTTGGCTTGCTGGCTTCTTTCACTACGGAGTAATCTTGAGTCTGCAAGTCTTATCCCTCCTTTCCCAGATACATCTGCGATATCTAGGAATAGAATTCTAGCAACTTCATATACGAATAAGAATCCTACAATCGCTACGTTGAACAGTAAAAATAGCAAAACGATTGTTACCAAAGGTACTCTAATTCCTGATTCTGAAATATTTGAAAATAATTCGATAAGATAGAATCCTAAAATCCCTCCTTCTTCCATAATTGATGATTGCGGGGTATATTCGTCAAGACTCAAAACTTGGTCAGAGTGTTCAAACATGTTTGGATTAATCGCTAATAGAATTAGTGAAATCAGGGTATTGAAAGCAATATATGGCATTACGCTAGTATTGAAATGAACTAGAGTAGATACAAATTGTTTTCGAGCACCAGGCTCATATGGATAAAATGCAGATGGTTTGCCTTTAGATAATGCCTTGCTACTCTCTTTTAGTGCAGTCCATGAAGAACCTAAAATTCGCCCATAGGCAATGAAGCTAGGAGCGAATGCCATAAGTCCCATAATTGAAAGTTGACGCTCCCAACTGACTCCTGCCATTCCCAAAAATAATCCTGTAATAGCTACTGCTGTAAACCAAATTATTGTGATTACAAATCCAAAACCGATTCTAAAAGTGCTCTGATCTTGTAGACTCGCCTTCTCACTTGCTTTGGTTTTGACTACTTGTGCNCTNAGAGATACACTTGAAGAAATGACTGCGGGTAGAGCGATAAATACCAAAGCGACAACCAGTGAAATCTTATGTAATCCATCAGACCAACCAAAGCCGTAAAACAGGAATTCAAAGGCGACTAATACCGCCCCATAAAGAGCCATCATGTACAAAATGATTCCATTACGCATACCTTTGGATTGCAGTAATTTTTTCGCTTCACTTTGATTTGCGGTTACTGTATGAACCTCATATCTTTTGGGACCGGTTGGAAAGGCTACTTGCAATCCAGATAATGAACGGGGAACGAATATTTCGTAAAAGGAATAAGCAAATAATCCTGAAAGTAATATTGCCAAAATAGCAATCGGAAAATTTCCATCAGAAATTGGTATACCCATTTTCAATCCTCAATTATCTTCACTAGGAGCTACTATCGAAGGGGTTGCCACTTTTGTAGCAACTTCCTCAACAATTTCTGAAATAAAATCACTTAACTTCACGCCAGCACGCTGGTCTCCATTTCTCGCTCTAATAGAGACACTATTTTGCGAGATTTCTTCATCGCCCAAAATGAGCATGTAAGCAGGATGGAATTTTCTATGGGTTCTTATTTTCTTACCTATAGTGTCGTCGCCATCATCGATTTCAACTCTGATTCCTGCCGCTTTTAATTCGTCTACAACCTTATGACCATATTCTACTTGCTTTTCTGATATTGTGAGAACATGAACCATTGTTGGTGCAAGCCAAGTAGGGAATCTGCCTGCGAAGTGTTCAATCAATACACCACAAAATCGCTCCATTGAACCAAATGGTGCACGGTGAATCATTACTGGGCGGTGCATTTCTCCATCGCTTCCTTTGTATTCTAATTCGAAGCGTTCAGGGAGATTGTAATCGACTTGTACAGTACCTAATTGCCATTCTCTGCCGATTACATCCTTTACTACGAAATCTATTTTTGGACCATAAAATGCTGCCTCTCCAGGCTCTTCTGACCAGTTTACTCCAAGGCTAGCCGCTGCTTTACGGCATGCGTCTTCGGCTTTATCCCACTGTTCTGATTTGCCCACATATTTGTCAGAATCAGAATCTCTCAGCCCGACCCTGACTCGATAATTTTCCATTCCGAGTGCTTCGAAGATGACTTGTACCAATTCGATACAACCCAATACTTCCTCAGCGATTTGATCTTCAGTAACAAATAGATGTGCATCATCCTGAGTAAATCCACGTACACGTGTTAGCCCGCTAATCTCTCCGGACTGCTCCCATCGATATACGGTTCCAAATTCTGCAAATCGCAGTGGTAGGTCCCTATACGACCTTGCTTGGGAAGAATAAATTTTGATATGGTGTGGACAATTCATTGGTTTTAGCATATAGCCGTCTATTTCACCGCTTGCCATTAGATTGGATAGTTCACCACAAGTACATCCCTCATCAGCGAGTTTTTTCATCAATTCTCTTTCGACTAAAGGAGGATATTGTGAGTCTTGATAATATGGGAAGTGACCACTTTTGCGATATAGGTCTAGTTTTCCAATGTGAGGCGTGAACACTTGGCTGTAGCCTTGTCTTGAGAGATGTTCGGAAATAAAATTCTGCAATGAGGTCCGTAAAATAGCACCTCTTGGAGTCCATAAAATTAGACCTTGGCCCACCTCCTCATCTACGTGGAATAATTGAAGGTCTTTACCCAACTTACGATGATCCCTCTTCTTAGCCTCTTCAATTGCGCTCAATGTAGCCTTGAGGTCATGTTTAGTAGGTTCTACAATTCCATATATCCGGGTTAATTGTTCTCTATCTTGGTCGCCACGCCAAAATGCCGGAGAGACTGAAGTAAGCCTAACATGCATTAATTTGGCAGTACTAGGAACATGAGGGCCAAGGCACAGGTCATACCAATCCCCTTGACGATAAATGGTAGAGCCGTCACCTGCTTCTAATTTATCTTTAATAATCTCAATTTTGTAAGGGTTTGATGCGAATAGATCCAACAGTTCTGCCTCACTGCACTCTACACGATCAACACTGTAATTACGCCTAGAAATCTCGTGCATTTTCTTCTGGACTGATTTCAAATCACTTTCACTNAATCCTTCAAGGTCGGCGAAATCATAGTAAAAACCTCGGTCTATTGCTGGCCCAATTGTTGGTTTAGCTTGTGGGTAAAGTGATGTTACTGCTTGGGCAAGAAGATGAGCCGCACTATGTCTGAGGATGTACATGCCTTCATCTGTCGAAGTAGAAATTGGGATAACTGAACAATTTTGATTGATTACCGTCGATAAATCAAACTCTACAGAATCTATCAATGCTGCTACGCAGTCATGCTTTCGACCTTCTATATCTGTAACGATTTCCCCAGCAGTAATTCCTGCTGCATATTCATTCACAGAGCCATCAGGCAGAGTAACCAAAATCATCGCCATCTTACTGCCTCCGCCCCCTACGGGGGCGCCATACTTCTTCAATGAGCCCGTCAAATATTACCATTCGACATCAAACTCGTCACCTTCTTTGCTCGACGGAGCATCTACAATAGTGACTTCTTTTTTGTCAGCAGTATTTTCTTTCTGTTTGGAAGGCATTTTGATTTTACTTCTAGTGTCTACAATATCACGCTGTCCTCTGAATGCTGGTTCATGATGAACCTTGATTTCCTTCTTTTCTGATTCGGGTTTATCANCCGCTTTTTCTTCATCATACTGCTTTTGCCAAGCACCCTCAAAACTCATATCGTCGGGTTTTCGCTTCATACCCTGCGATTATAGCGCTGGTATTAGATGCCACCGCCGTTCTGATTTACCCCTACCGGCTCGCAGCCGATATGCGCATCGCGGTAATCATCAATCCTGACGCAGGATTAGGTGGTCGTCTTGGATTCAAAGGCAGTGATGGGAGGGCAGAAGAAGCTAGAGCTGCGGGTGCTGAAGACAGAGCAGGNCCTCGGATGCGCCAATGTCTAGAACATCTAACAAAATTGGCTCGTGAGCCCTTAGAACTACTTGCTTGGGATGGACGAATGGGAGGTGATTGGATTCCTGGACAATATACCTCTACTGGAATTACTCCAGAAACAACTTCAGCAAGTTCTACATCANAATTTATCTCTTCACACGAGCCTGACCTATTCCTATATGCAGGTGGTGATGGNACAACTCGTGACATAGTCAAAGCATTGGATTCAAGAGAAATTCCGATTGTAGGAGTTCCCGGGGGTGTAAAAATGCATAGTGGAAGCTTTGCNACAACACCAAAGGCTGCTGCTGAAGTTGTTTGGGCATTTGTGGTAGGAGACCTGATGGTCGCTAGGACTGAAGTAATGGATTTGGATGAAGAAATGTATGTCAAGGGAGAATGGAAAGTTCGAATGTATGGGGAGGCTTTCACTCCTGCATCTCCAAGATGGATGCAAGGAGCAAAAGAGCAAATTCAGCGAGAGTCTGAAACTGAAACTTTAGAAGCGATGTCTGAACATATAGCCACTTTATTGGAAGAAGATCCTAATCTTATGCTGATTTGGGGAAGTGGAGGAACTCTACGTCAAATCGGCAAACAAATCGATATTGAACTGACCCTACTTGGAATTGATATTCAGCATGAAAACAAGGTATACAATGACTTGAATGAGCAAGGATTATTGGAGATTATTTCTAATCATGATGGGAAGAAATTACTTCTATTGTCTCCAATGGGAGGGCAGGGTTTCCTTATTGGAAGGGGTAATTTGCAATTATCTCCTAATGTTTTACGTTCAATTGGAATAAATAATATTCTTGGAATCGCGACACCAGCAAAATTGCTAGGATTATCAGAGGTTAGAATTGATACTGGTGATGAGACATTAGATGAAGAGATAAGAAACAAGCGTTTCCTCAAATTACTCCAAGGCTACAGAACAACCCGCGTTATTAGAGTTGCAGGNGATTAGTTAGATCTCGTTTCCTGTTGCAGCCTTTAGCAAACCAAGGAATGGAGGGCTTGGCCTCTCAGGTCTAGACTTGAACTCAGGATGATATTGGACTCCCACGTAATATGGATGGTCTTTTAATTCGAAGATTTCNCATCTTTGTCCAGTATCATCTTTTCCAACAAATACCAATCCTGCTGACTCAATACTGGAAATTAAATCTGGATTTACTTCATACCGATGACGATGTCGTTCGTCTACAGAATCTTTACCGCCATATAATCTTCTAATCATACAATCATCTACTTGGAAAATCGTTGGACGTGACCCTAATCTCATCGTTCCACCAAGGTGTGTTTTGGAAATCTCTGGCATGAAAACAACCGCTGGGTGTGGTGTATTTTCATCGAATTCAGTAGAGTTTGCACCTTCTAAACCGAGTACGTTTCGGCAAAATTCGATTGTTGCAACCTGTAAACCTAGNCAGATTCCAAGATAGGGGGTCTTATTTGTTCTAGCATAATTGGCCGCCAAGATTTTTCCTTCAATTCCTCGGTCTCCAAAACCACCTGGAACTAGTATTCCGTCGGCCTTTCTCAGAGTTTCCCAATCAGGATGTGAGGGTTCTTCTAGATTAGATGCCTCGATCCAATCGATTACTAGCGTACGATTTACGACATATGAGGCATGTTGCAATCCTTTGATCACTGAGAGGTAAGAATCTGTCAGTCCGGTATATTTTCCAACCATAGCAATATGCACATCTGCACCTAAATTNTCAACTCTATCTGCCATTTCTTCCCATTTTTTCATAAGACCCGTTTTGCTACAGTCAATATCTAAAGNATCACAAATACCCTGTTCGTTTAGAAGTAATGGGACTCTGTAAATATTGGAAACATCATGAGCACTCATTACAGAATTAGGAGACACATGACAGAACGCTGCTAACTTTTCACGAGTATCTTGAGCCAATGGTGCTTCAGCTCTACAAACTAGGATATCAGGAATGATTCCTAACCCGCGTAATTCTTTGACCGTATGCTGTGTTGGTTTTGTTTTTTGTTCGCCAACTGGGCCCATTACCGGAACTAATGATACGTGAACAAAACAAATGTTATCTCGACCAACTCTAAACTGGAATTGTCTCAATGCTTCAATAAATGGTGCACTTTCAATGTCACCGACTGTACCTCCCAATTCTATAACACATGCATCAGGAGTTCCGTCCTGGCCATCGACTGGAACTGCGGCAACACGTTCTATCCAATCTTGTACTTCATCGGTAATATGAGGTACAACCTGTACAGTCTTACCGAGGTAATCGCCTCTTCTTTCGGCTTCGATTACGCGAGAATATATCTTCCCAGTAGTGATATTATTATCTCGATATAAATCCAAATCACAAAATCTTTCATAATTTCCTAAATCTAAATCTGCTTCGCCACCATCATCCAAAACGAAAACTTCGCCGTGTTCAAATGGAGACATTGTGCCTGCATCACTGTTTAGATAGGGNTCGATTTTGATTGCAGTGACTCTCAGTCCAGCGCTTTTGAGCAAGACGCCTATNCTAGATGCGGTTACCCCTTTACCTAGTCCGCTGAGGACGCCTCCGGAGACGACGACATACTTCATACACTTCAACGGGCTTTTAGGCGGTCGCGCCTCCCCTTTCAACATTGGGTCGCGTTAGATTTAGAATGAATNTGATTAGATTGNAACAATTCTAACTCAGCGATTCAATCATTTTNGNACACATTGTGTCTAAATCATACTCTAATTTGAATCCCCAATCTTGTTCGGATAATGTACCATCGGTTTCATCCGGCCATGAATTTGCGTATTCTTGTCGATGGTCTGGTGCGAATGTACATTCAAATCCAGGTATTTGTTTTAGAATTTTAAAGTATAATTCTTCTGCGGTAAAATTCAAACTAGGTAAATTGTAACCTCCTCTGATTGTTAGATCACTACTTGGAGCATCCATCAGTTGTAGTGTTGCCCTTATCGCATCATCCATATACATCATAGGAAGTCTCGTATCTTTTTCAACAAAACAGACATATTTCTCTGAAGATACTGCCTTATGGAAAATCTCAACAGCATAGTCTGTTGTTCCACCACCGGGCATTACTTTCCAGGAAATTAATCCGGGATAGCGTAATCCCCGAATGTCAACACCATGAACGGAGTGGTAATACTCTGCCATCAATTCTCCAGCGACCTTTGTTACCCCATAAATCGTCGATGGATTCAATGGAGAATTTTGAAGAGCAAGGCTACCAACATCTGAACCAAATACAGCAATAGATGAAGGAGCAAAGATTCTGAATTTATATTTTCGCGACAATTCCAAGACGTTCAATAATCCATCCATATTTATTTTCCAACATAACTGTGGGTTTTTTTCACCTGAGGCTGACAATATCGCAGCTAAATGGTACACCTCATCAATATTAAATTCTTTAATTATATTCTCTAATTTTTCAAAATCAAGTACATCTAATTTCAAAAAGTTGATTCCTAACTTTTCTAATTCTTCTGAATCACGAATATCTGTAGCAACAATATTTTCTGCACCAAATTTATCTGATAAAGCATGTAACAACTCCATACCAATTTGACCTAGGGCCCCAGTGACTAAGATTTGCCTGCCTTTTGAGTCCCCCATAACCCCTCTACATTATAGTCGATACTTGAACCTAAAGGTATATGCAAAATTATTTNTTAATGCAAATTAAGGAAAACTNCTGTTAGGAGTGTTCAACTTATACATCTAATTGCTGTAATCAACCAGCNTAGTATGTTATTCTGCTCCCATTCCAGCAAGACTCTGTTGTACATCATCCGGGACTTGAGCATCTACTTGAGCCCATAAAACATCATCTATTCTCAATATCGAAATTGCGGCTTCAGTCGCCCC
Organism: Methanobacteriota archaeon; assembly: GCA_002706615.1. GTDB lineage: Archaea > Thermoplasmatota > Poseidoniia > Poseidoniales > Poseidoniaceae > MGIIa-K1. The sequence continues at coordinate 34,217 of PALS01000017.1, read as the reverse complement.
GCTAAGTGCCTGTCTTGTTATTTTCAACGGCTCNAAAACTCCTCTACTGATNACTTCAGAAGGAGAACCGGTAGATAGNTTCAATCCGATATTATCACTACCTTCAACTTGAGCNGCTGTTANCTTTAGTAAGGAATCGATTGGATCTAAACCTGCATTTTGAGCTAAGGCTCTCGGAATTGATTCGATTGCATCAGCCCATGCTTCTATCGCTAATTGTTCACGACCCGAAACCGTCTCAGCAAATCGACGTATACGACGAGCAATAGCAACCTGAGTCGCCCCTGCCCCAGGTAGAAGTTTTGGTTCTTCCAACAATTGGCAAGCGACACCTAAAGCATCTGCGAAACAACGCTCGACTTCGTCGTGAATTTCCCTGCTACCTCCACGTACAATGAGTGTAGCACCACCCTCTTCTGCATCTAATATCCAATGGTTAACTCCACCTCTCAATTCTTCACGGGTTTGAATAAATGCTCCCATATCTTCCTTTTTGGCATGCCCAGCATTATTTATTTGNACCGCCCCACAGGTACGAGATAATAATTCTAGATCTTTCTTCTCAACCCTTCGGTATGCAAGAATACCCGCTTCTGTAAGTGCTTGTCTTGCATCATCATCCACTCCATCACGACACACTAAAATATCGCAGCCAATATCTTTTAGATTTTCTATTTGCGACAGTATAGCATCTGTTTCCGCTTTTCTAAAAGCATCTAACATTCCAACTGAAGTGATATTCAACTTTGCATCCAATTGTGGTTTGCGTTTCTCTATTCCACCATCCAATAGTAAGATATTCCCAGCACTTCTTCTATCATTCATTTCAGGGTGTATCCTCGACTTAGCGATTGCTAATCCAGTTATCAAATGAGAGTCTGTTGCACTTCCGCCCTTTTGTTTAATTATTTTNACACGGGTNGGATCGGCTTTGTATCCATTGAAAACCGAATGGGCTGCTGCTATTGATATCTCAGTGATTTTTTCCTGTATAGCTCTGTCCATTTTCCCTGCTAATGAAGTTTCAACTGCTGAAATTACATGTTTATCATCGGCTTTAATTGACATTTCTTCAATCAACTCAAGGGCGAAATCTTTCGATGCTGAAAATCCACGNGCGATTGTNGCAGGATGTACTCCTTCACGAACCAAAGCCCATGCGTTTCTTAGCATTTCAGCACAAAATACGACGGTAGAGGTAGTACCATCTCTAGCTACTTTATCTTGAGTTGTTGAGGTGCTTATTATCATTTTAGCAATTGGATGCTCNACCTTTGCATTTTCAAGAATNGTTACCCCGTCGTTAGTAACAAGAGTTCTGCCTTCGTCATCTACGAGTAACTTATCCAATCCCATCGGGCCTAAAGTAGAGCGAACAGCACCTGCTAGTGCCAAAGATGCTTGCACATTTTTGCGCAAAGCCTCTCTGCCACTGGTCCTATCGGTTTCTTTGAGGATTTCTTCCTCTGCCATCATGCTGGCGAATCAGGCTCTTGCCTTGAGGCTTTGCAAGAAGGAGAGAGCCGTTTGGTTCATATATGGGCGGCTGCTCCCACTATACAACCGATGGTTAAGTAGTGAGGGATTTCAAGATGCCAAAAGATTGGGAAGAACAGATGCTCAAGCAAATGGAAGAAATGTTTCGTTCGATGGGGATGAATATCGATATCGAGCAACTGCGAAGCCTTATGGATCAATTCCGCGGTCAATTTGAATCTATGGGATTAGATTCAGAACGCCTTGAAAAGGGAGATGTTAACTTTAATTTTGATATATCTAAACTAATGAAAATGTTTCAATCTGGAATGTCGCCTGAAGATATGTTGTCCAATCTCGGAGTCGATGTCAAGGTTGATGCAGCCCCTGCAGTAATAGATATCGAGGATGATGAAGTTTCTAATCAAATGTTGAAGTTACCTGCTGATGATATTTATCTATCGGGATGGAATATGTCTGTCACCGTAGACATATCTACCAAATTAGTCGACCAGGAAATTGAAGTCGCTTTGTCAAGCGGTGGAGAAGTAATTCAATTACTATCAAGCCCTAGTGACCCTCCTTTAGTTCAGATTGAACTACCACATCAATGTGATGATGTTGTAGACTGGTCAATCAATAACGGAATCCTAGATGTCACATTGAAACTTACGCCACAAGGTTCTGCTATCGAATCTACAAGTGAAGACTTAGATGAAAAAGTCGAAGACGATTATAGTCCAATCGCATCAGATGTCAGCGTCGATTTATCTGACGATGATGATGACGATGATGATGACGGAGGAATCCCGATCCTTTGAATCGGGAATGGATGTGAAATTATGGGAAAAAATCATGTTATTGGAATAGACCTTGGAACTACAAACTCGTGTGTAGCGACAATTGAAAATGGAGAAGCAATAGTAATTGCCAACGCTGAAGGAGCAAGAACAACGCCTTCAGTAGTCGCTTTTGCAAAAGATGGCGGAGAACGGATGGTTGGAGTTACTGCAAAACGCCAAGCTGTAACTAATCATGAACGTACAATGATTTCTGTCAAAAGACATATGGGTACTGAGTGGTCAACAAAGGTGGATGATAGTACGTATACTCCACAGGAAGTTTCGGCATTTATTCTACAAAAGTTGAAGGCTGATGCAGAAGCATACCTCGGCTCAGAAATTAAGCAGGCTGTGATTACATGTCCTGCATACTTTACTGATGCTCAAAGAAAGGCAACTAAGGATGCCGGTAGAATTGCTGGTCTTGAAGTTCTTAGAATTATCAATGAACCGACAGCTGCTGCTCTTGCATATGGTGTTGATAAGGAAGAAGATCAAACTATCCTAGTTTATGATTTAGGTGGCGGTACATTTGATGTATCCGTTTTAGAGATATACGAAGTAGATGGGCAGCCTCAAATTGAAGTAAAGGCAACTGCGGGTAATAACAAACTTGGCGGTGATGATTTTGATGATGTATTAGTTGATTATTTGGTCAGCGAATTCAAGAAAGGAACAGGGATTGATTTGGCTAAAGATGTACAGGCAATGAGTCGATTAAAAGAAGGTGCTGAAAAGGCAAAAATCGAGTTATCCGGAACTGGCCAATCACAAATTAATCTACCATTTATCACTATGAAAGATGGTTCTCCTGAGCACCTTGATATCACTGTGACACGCGCTAAATTCGAGGAATTAATATCTGCATTAATCGAGAAAACTATGAAACCTACTCGACAAGCTATGAAGGATTCTGGAATATCTAAAGGTGAAGTCGACAAAGTGATTCTAGTCGGTGGATCAACAAGGGTTCCTGCAGTTCAAGCAGCAATTGAAAAAGAGACTGGAAAATCACCGTTCAAAGGAATCAACCCTGATGAGGCTGTTGCGATGGGCGCGGCATTACAAGCAGGTATTATCGCTGGAGATGAAGGGGTTTCTGATATTCTTCTTCTCGACGTAACACCTCTTACTCTAGGTATCGAAACCCTGGGTGGCGTAACAACAACAATGATTGAAAGAAATACTACAATTCCTTCTAGAAGGTCTGAAGTATTCTCAACTGCAAGCGATAACCAGCCTGCTGTAGAAATTCATGTATTACAAGGAGAGCGTGAATTTGCAAAGGACAATGTATCACTTGGACAATTCCATTTGATGGGAATACCACCTGCTCCTCGAGGAATGCCACAAATTGAGGTTACCTTCGATATAGATGCAAATGGTATAGTAAATGTATCTGCAAAAGACAAGGGTACAGGTAAAGAGCAATCGATTAAAATCGAGTCCAATACCTCTCTTTCAGAGGACGAAATACAATCTAAGATTGCTGAGGCGGAGGAATTCGCTGAAGCCGACAAGAGATTGAAGGCACAAGTTGAAATGAGAAATATGGCAGATCAGATTGTTTACCAAACTCGTAGNACNCTAGAGGAAGCTGGTGAAAAGTTGGAAGATTCCGATAAAGAACCNGTTCTTTCAAGAGTAGACGAATTGGAAGCACTTCTTCAAAATGAAGAAGGTGAGGCAAAGGAACTCGATGAAATTGATGAGGCGGCAGTACAGGCTAAAGTCAAAGAAATCGAAGAAGCAATGCATGCTATATCTGCAAAGTTGTATGAAGCAGCAGCAGCGGAAATGGCAGCACAAGAAGAATCTAATTCTGAAGAAGCAACTGATGATGGTGTTGTAGACGCTGATTTCGAAGTGGTAGATGAAGATTGAAACTTTTGAAGTGATTATTTACACAGTTACAGGACAATGTTGAATATACGCCTCTAATGCCTTTTGTTCATGGCAGATGTAATGGCGTTGTTGGAGCAAATGCGAAACGCGAGTGGNGCTCCTGAAACAGTAGGACTTCCCGACGATGTCATATCAAGATTTGTTGAGATCGATAATACTCTAACTCAGGCAATAGAAGAGGCTTCAGTTAAACAAAAACAGTTGTCTGATACTGATTTGATGATGAATGAATCTGAATTAGTAGANAAATTACAGCATGATTTTGTCAACTTTTATGCTCCTGCTACTGTTAATCCATATGTAGCAATCGCAGGCCGCGGCCCATGGATTGTAACCTCACATGGAGCGGTATTACACGATAATGGCGGCTATGGAATGCTTGGCGGGGGACATGGTCCAAGTGAGATTATCTCGGTAATGAGTGAAAATCATGTAATGGCTAATGTCATGACTCCGTCTTTTAGTCAGGCTCGTATGGCTGCTGCACTACGCAAAGAATTAGGTCACACCAGAGGTAGTTGTCCATTTTCAAAGTTCATTTGTATGAACTCAGGGTCTGAATCTATGACTGTTGCTATGAGAATATGTGATGTAAATTCGAAAATTATGACCGGTGCTGGTGGAAGGCATGAGGGGAAGCCGGTGAAACTGTTAGCGATTGAGCGTGCTTTTCATGGCCGTACAGATCGGCCTGCTCAGATTTCTCATTCTTGCAAAGGGACTTATGATAAAAACCTCAAAACATTCTCTGAAAGAGATAATCTAATCCTTGTACCTTCAAATGATGTAAATGCACTACGAGACGCTTTCTCTGATGCTGAAGAAAAAGGATATTTCATCGAATCAATGTCTATTGAGCCTGTTCAAGGAGAAGGAAATCCGGGTCAATGTATCGAGAGAGATTTCTATGATGAAGCAAGAAAACTGACCAAAGAAAATGGTTCAATGTTAATCATCGATTCCATCCAAGCAGGAATAAGAGGCCAAGGGACACTATCTGTAGTCGATTATGAAGGATTCCAAGATGCAGAAGCACCCGACTTAGAAACATGGTCTAAGGCTCTAAATGCTGGACAATACCCNCTCTCGGTTTTAGGNTTAAATGATAGGGCTGCAGAGTTGTATGTGGTTGGAATTTATGGTAATACTATGACTACAAACCCTAGAGCCTTAGAAACTGCAGTAGCAGTTTTAGAAACTATAACTCCTGAATTNCGACAAAATATTCGTGAACGTGGTATTGAGTTCGTCGAGAAATTAAACGCNCTATCCGAAGAGTTACCAGGAACTATAACCAAAGTNCAAGGCACTGGTTTACTAATCTCGGCAGAACTTGAACCAAGTATTCTGACCGTTGTTGGATTTGATGAAGTCGAGGTCTGGTGTCGTAAAAATGGCTTGGGAGTAATCCACGGGGGAATGAACGCTTTACGATATACTCCTCACTTCAAAATCACAAGCGAAGAAGTAGACCTAGTAATCGATATTACTCGTCAAGCGATTAAAGCCTTCACAGAGTGATTCACTGGCCTGTAATCAAATGGTGTAANGTACGGACGTGNATTCCTGTAGCGCCCGTTTTTACCAGTTTGTTAGTCTTAGCACCCCATGCTGTGCCTGCAATATCTAANTGCGCCCAAGGGATNTGTTCGTCAGAATCNCCCTTATTTGGGACGAATTGCTTTAGGAAAGCAGCTGCGGTATTCGAGCCTCCCCAGCGACCTGCCCCAAGGTTTCTTGTATCTGCAATTTTAGAATCGGTAATTTCTTTCTCAAAGGCTTTGAATAAAGGCATAGGCCATGTAATCTCATCACAATGGTCTCCAGATGCCTGAATTTTACTTAGTAACTCATCATCATTAGACCACATTCCGGTCGCTTCATGACCTAAAGCAACAACAATTGCTCCGGTAAGAGTTGCAAGATCAATAATGTAAGAAGGATTGAGGTGTGTTCCTGCATACCATAATCCATCAGATAGTACAAGGCGACCTTCTGCATCGGTGTTTAGAACCTCAACGGTCTTACCCGAATAGGTCTTGATAACGTCACCAGGGCGTTGTGCATTAGAAGATGGCATATTTTCTGCCATACATGCTACTCCAATCACACGCTCGTTCCAACCTGTAGCAACTAGTGCTTTCATTACTCCAAAGGTTGTTGCTGAGCCGTGCATATCATACTTCATTTCATCCATAGATGGAGATGGTTTGATCGATATTCCACCGGTATCAAAAGTGATTCCTTTTCCTATTATACAAGGAGATGGTCCTGGTTTGTCTCCATTGATTTCAAAAATGACCATACATGGTTTGCGATAACTTCCCATTCCAACTCCTACAAGTCCACCCATGCCGAGAGTACGTGCTTCTTCGTAGTTGATTACCTTGACATCGACATTGTCATGTGCCTCTCCAAATTCAATAGCTTGCCTTGCATATTCCATCGGGTAAAGGTCGTTAGGAGGTGCGTTACCTAAATCTCTTGCAAGATAGACTCCAGAAGCAACTTCTGATGCATGCTTTGCTGCAGATGACAATGCTGNAGCTTTTTCTTCTTCACAATTTATGTGAACAGTTAATTCGGCATCATCTTCTTCATTGTCATCATCTTTGGATTTGTAATGATCATAGGAATAATCACGCAGAATCATCCCCTCGACAAAATTTGCCATCTGAGCATCTTCGAGGCCGTGGAAGCGTACTGTTAGCGTCTTNCCATGGATTTTACCTAGGGAGGCTGTTACTTTGGCTCCAGACTCTCTCATCGAGTTAGAAGATACATCATCCATCTTNCCNAGTCCNATNAGAAGTGCCTTACCACCTTCGGTTCCGGCAAGTGTCATNGAACTGCCTGATTTTGCTTTGAAATCGCCTGCTTCTAGCACGGTATCTATTTGGTTTTTCAGNGTTCTATGAATNCCNAGTTCACTACCTTCNACCATTTCTTTACTNTCTTGCCATAGTGGCAAAACTAAAGTTCCATTTATATTTCCATTAGCGTCTATGTTGACTCTCATCGGCTCACCTATCCAACGGGAAACGACTACCCTCTTGAATATGCGCCTAATTGGGTTCATTCGACNAATATCGCTTCGTGGATTTCGTCATCTAATTCTAATGGGTTTTCTTTTCGACTCCACCAAAATGCAAATGCTACTACGAACAATGGAATTGCACCTACTTGTAAAATCCAAACNAATGTTGCAACCGATTGAGTAAGGAAACTAGCCNTAGACGGATNAATGTCCACACTTTCGTTTACCCATTGCGATGAATGAACAACTCGCTTTTGATAGGACANGCGCCACTCGCCGCCTTCGTGATCAAAGCCACTACTTGTAATCGCATTTGTGCTAGTTGCATTTACTGTGAAATTATCTGATTCCCACAGAACTTTGTCTCCATCAACATACTGTAGTGTAGCGTTTTGGGTGCTTGCACGGCCCATATTGTTAACAGTGAATGANACTTTTTCATCGTCGATGCTGAAAGATTCCACAACTAGGCGAGCTCTCCAATACCAGATATTGTCGATTAGATANCGCATTACATCNAANTCTTCNCCNAGNCTNTCNTTNACATCNTCNAATGTNCCNGGNNNGAACTGNTCNTCNTCNGTNTCAAANGTNAANGTAGGGAANCCCATNACNCCATAGCCGTAATCTCTNCTNGTNCCACAATTNGGNTANAGNCCTTGGTTNGCNTTTTGAATNGGTATNTCNGANATNCCNNCNTTTACCTCTTCNCTNATTCCGTGGAATAATTCCCAATCAGGAGGTTGTTGTGGCCATTTACCCCAAGGGTATAGCATAATCCAAACTCCAGTGTGCATGGTTACATACAGGTCTGCATCCTGAACTACTGAATTCATNTAATCCGCATTTGCACGTGTTTCTGGNTCACTAAATGNACNNCCNCCNGGTGCAAANGGGTCGCTTGGCGAGCAATCATCCCAAAAATGGTCATAATTTCTATTGAGATCAATTCCTGTAGGGACAGGTTCGCTTACGAACGGATTTGCTGCAGTTGTTATGTTTAGATTGTGACGAGTATCAGCGTCATTCCCATCAGGATTTAGCATNATNAGNATATGTAATTCNGTNNTTTGNAGNACNTCNATNGNNTCTTCGTTTTNCGCATTCCATTCATTGATGTACCACTTGGCAGTTAACCAAGCTAATGCTGTTCCCAAGTACTCATTGCCATGATGTCCACCGTCGATGTAAATAATTTCTTTAGCAGTACCATCGCTCTTAGTTTCCATAGACCAATCAGATAAGACAACCATCCACAATTCCTTTCCTAAGAAAGATTGACCAATACTTGACAGCATAACTATGTCGGGATTATCATTCGACCAATCATTGACTTCCTGAGTTAGTGCTGCCCAAGACATGTAAAGGTGGTTGTCTACTGGTTCACCTGGCCAATTTGGTTCTGCTGTAACTAGCGTCGGAGCCACAATAAGTACTGCAAGGAAAATTGCAAGCCCGCGCATGTCTGGCCGAAGTATCTGCATATCATCAATCTGACTATTTATTGTATTAGTCAAATTAGTTTAGAATATATGAGAAGATAATTGGTGCTACAATAGTTGCATCAGACTCTATTAGGTGCATAGGAGTATCTTTCGCCAATTTACCCCAAGTAATTTTTTCACTAGGNGGTGCTCCAGAATACCCTCCATAGGAAGTNGTNGATTCAGAAATTTGGCCAAACCAACCCCAAAGTGGAACTTTTTCTCCCAAGTCTTGGCGCAGCATTGGAACAACGCAAATAGGGAAATCACCTGCAATTCCACCTCCGATTTGTAAAAACCCAATTGGGTGCTCAGCATTGCGATACCAATCAGCAAGATGCATCATATAATCGATACCACTTTTCATATTGCTAGCTACTACATTTCCTGAAATGCAATGGCCTGCAAAGATATTTCCTAAAGTAGAATCTTCCCATCCGGGGACATATATTGGGATCGCCATTTCTTTTGCAGCAATTATCCAAGAGTTTTCTTTTGGAATTACCGCCTCTAAGTCATCGAGNATCGCCATTATATGTTCATGAGGAAAAGCCGTTTCNTTTTTCCATTGTGAAAGAATTTTATCTTCTATTAGCCGAATCGCTTCTTCTTCAGGTATACAGGTATCAGTAACGCGGTTATACCCTTCTTGATGGAGTTTCTCTTCATCATTTTTTGATAGGTTCCTCCAATTTGAAATTCTCTTGTAATAATCATGTGCTACAAGATTGAAGACTTCTTCTTCGAGGTTTGCACCTGTGCATGTAATCGCGTGTACTTTTCCCGATCTAATCAAAGGCGCTAATGATTTACCGATTTCAGCAGTACTCATCGCTCCGGCTAATGTCACCATTAATCTGCCACCCTGAATCAAGAATTGATCTAATGACTGAGCACATTCACGAAGAGCGCCTGCATTGAAGTGACTGAAATGATTGTCAACAAAGCCTCTAATTCCTCCATTGATTGGTTCGGTCAAAAATCTCTCAACTCTTTTTCGTCGATTGATTATGATTTTTGGGAACTTAGCATTCAATTCTTTTTCTATAATCTCTATTATTCTAGCAGGGTCACTATCTCCACAAGTAAATGCATCGATTGCAAGTAACCCGCTCTCAGAATAACTATGAGCACTAACATGTGATTCATCAAGCAAAACCACAGCAGCAAAACCCAGAGGTGAAACACTACCATCGAAGGGTTCGCAATGCGAATGCACCCTACGTGCTCCAGATGCATCCACCGCTCTTTCTAGCAAATCTAAGGCCCACTCACCAGAAATACCAATCACGCCCGTGCAATCGAGCATTATATGAGACCCGTGTGCCATTTAATCACCTCTTATTATGGATATATGCTGCTACTACTTTAGTTGCTAACATTGCTGCAGTAAACTGTGTTAAAGGCGTATCCTTTTGTTCAACAATCTCATTTATATCGGCTGAAATAACTTGGCAGTTTGCAAAAACAGTTTCAATTGTCTCTGCAGCGTGCCAGAAGGAAAGTCCTCCTGGTACTGGAGTTCCTGTTGCAGGAACCAATGTTCCATCTAAACCATCTATATCGATTGTCAAATGAACCGGCCCCTCTATTGCCGAGATTGCTGAAAGCCAATCATCCCACGCTTTAGATCCGGTACATGGACTCATTATATCCCTAGCAAACCAAGTGTTTACTCTCTCATCATTGTCAATCATATCCGCTTCTTGCTTACAATATGCGCGAATTCCTACCTGATACACAGATTTGGCGCCTACGTCAAGAGAACGAGCGGCTGCACAAGCATGAGACCATTTCTCACCATCGAGTTGGTCGCGCAAATCAGCATGTGCATCAATCTGAATNATTGTTACCCCTGATGGCATAGCTCTAACCAATGCNGGAAGCATACCATGTTCTCCTCCAAGGAAAACAGGGAAGGCATTTGTTGCAAATTGATTTTCAGCGTATTGAGTAATATTCTCCAATTGTTCTTGAAGGGTTGAACCCTCNCCATTCCAAGCTTCTACTGTCTTAATTTTCGCACCTGCTGGAAGTTCCTCTTCGAGTAGTTCGTCATATAATTCGACTTGCCCTGATGCTGCAATACAAGCGGCTGGGCCGTCTACAGTACCTTGCCCATAAGATGTGGTGAGTTCATATGGAACCTGTGCAATGATTACATCNGCATCTCCCTCAACCTCAGGTAGGCCAAGGAAATTACCCTCCACAAATTCTGGTTCCACATTCGCCGCACCCTGCTTTGGTATTTAGCGNGGTCGGTTTTNGCAAAAAAATGTATTTTTAGCCCAAAATTAGCGAAGTGTCTATTAGGGACTTCGACCTATACATATTACTGTAGCGGGTAACTTTGTGTTACGCGCCTGAATCCAATGCGACGGTGAGAAGATGGGAATGACAATGGGAGAACTAACTGAAGCAATTCGCCAACATATCGATATGGAGATGGATCCAGAAGTAGCAAGTGGCATGGCAGAGCATGCCCTTGGTTTCTTTGGATTTTATGATCGAATTATAGACAATGCNCTTGAACCAACTGACAGAAACTTGTTTTACATGTTCCAAGATTATGATCTTCTAACTACTGAATCTGAAGAAACCACGCTATGGGACGGCAGAGAATGGAGAATCCATTATTGGCGCTTCAAGCCAGAATTACGTGAAAGAGTAGAAGCCTACATGAATCGTGAAGTCGAAGAGGTCGAAATCGATCCATTTGGCGATGTTTATGGGGATGCAGGTAGCATTTGGGTTAGAGATGGAGATAAGCCTCGAAATCCAAATGCTTTCACATCAGACCATTGGGGATGATTCTGCTTACTCAAGATAAGAAAAGACAAACTACGAAGACCTTGAGCCATAGATATGGCCAAACTATGGGTTGTCGATTCCAATTGCTTTATTCACATTGGTTCAATGGCTCCTGATACGTTTGTGAAAGATATTTCCAATGTATTAAAAAATCTCGGAACGGGGCTCCATGTCACACCTGGAGTACATGATGAAGTAAAGACTGTTAGATTTCAAAGATGGAAAGGCCAACCGAATTTGTTGGAAAAAATGCAAAGTGTACTTCTCACTATTCCTATTGATGATTCACAAATCCGCGGTCTTGCAAATATGATAGGTGAAAAGGCTGCGCCGCAGGATGTTGACCTTTCACTAATGGTCTTAGCCTCACAGATTGCTCGTGAAGGAAATACTGTAACCTTAGTTACCGATGATTTCAAAATGACAACAACCGGCAATAAAGCAAATTTAGGATTTGACACATGTCCTCCATCGACATTCCTACAGAGATTGGCAGATTCCGGTTCAAAATCACAAAAAAACAGATTGCGTAGTCTTTCAAGACGTGTCCGAGCAGCAGAAATGAGATATGCAATTAGTAGAGCAGGGCAGTATAACATTCAAGAAAAACTAACGTGGATGGTAGATTCCTTATTGGAAACAAGAGTTACACCGGAGCCTATTGTTGAATCTAATTCGAGTGATGAAAGTAAAATTATTTCTGCTCTTCAAAGAGCACTTCGTGGTGAAAATGTAAAAAAATCATATCTTAACAAATTAGGAAAACTGCCTGAGGTATGTGCCCCTATTTCAAAAATTGATGAGTATCTCTCAAATCTTTCTTCAAGCCATGGATCAGACGATATTGCTGGAGAATATGATGGTGCAAAATACCTTTTCAGTGAAGTGGTAGAATCGATTGGTTTAGGCCTGAGTCCACTAAATGAAGAGATTGCTGAAATCGCTCACAGGGCGATTGCTGGTTACATTTACAGAATGGAATCTGCATTAGGAATGATGTCCAAGTTATCTGGCAATTTGACACAGGCGAGGAATCATCTTTCACGTGCATTATATTTGGCCACTCTAATTGATGACAACAAGGCTGAGATGAGAGCGATGCATCAATTAGGATTACTCGCTCTCTCAGCGGCAAGTTGGTCCAGAGCTGCTTCGTTATTCGAAGCAGCTGATAGGCAGGCTCAGAACACTGGAGTCAATCGCTTATCATACATGGTTGCAGCAGCAATTTCTAGGCATTTACAAGGNGAAGAGAGTATTGCACAAGCACATATTTCATCTGCAAAAACAATAGTTCAAAANAATAAATCTGAAGCAGTAGATTTGCTATCTGAATTCGGAAATTCCTTACTTGCAATAGATTGCCCCGCACTTGCAATTGAAGTATTTGATGAGGCGATGGAATGTGCTATTGAATCTGGTCAGGAAGAAAAAATGGATAGTTTAGCAGACCTATTGCTTTTAGCAAATTCTGCGATCAATAACGAAGAAGAATCAGAACTTAGCGGACTAAGAGATTTATTAGACAAACTGAATGAATTACATATCGATTCAGTAGATGAGTTCGAAACAAAGATTTTAGAAATCGATGAAAAAAGTGAACAATTATCAAAACCATTGGATGAAACTTGGGGTGAATGGCAACCTTCGAGTAAACTAATTTCAAGTGANTCTCCCNTGATTGTATTACGCGTTCACGAGGATGATAATGGTCAGGAATTGATTATCTCGCACCATACTGAAATCGGTGCTATAGGTTTGTGGCTTCCAGATGGTGGAATAAAAGCTGCACCTGGAAACTTAATTGATATCAAAGATAGTCGAGTAAAGGTTGCAACTCCGCCTCAAGCATTACTAGAAATGCATAATATCAGAGGTTTGGTAGCGGTGGAATCGCCAGACTCAATCTCATTTACTGCTAAAACTGAAGATTTGGTCGAAGAATGATAAAATCTCGTTTTTGGGTTTTTATGCAAGTTGCTTACGGCGTAACTACTTTTGCATAAAATACATTACTAAGAATGATTTTTTGATACTGAGGCGCTGACTGAGTCCCAATTCATTTACTTTCCACTGAAAGTATCTCATCNACTAATGGTTCAAATGTATCCCCTCTATAATGGGGAGAAACGATAGAGGCGACATCTGCTANTGATGCGAAGCAACCCCCTACTGCCACTGAATGACCAACTAATTCAAACATCGAAATGTCATTAGGCGCATCACCTATTGCCAAAACATCCTTTGGCTCGATTCCAATTTTTTCTAANGCNACTTCCAAACCTTTCCCTTTCGATAAATGCGGTTCCATTATATGAATCGCAAAACCTGTTTTAACGGTTGCTAAATCGGAATATTCTGACTCATTTATTAGATTGTTAATAGCCATTAAATCTTCATCTGGATTTAAGCACCATTCCGACTCTCTCCAAGCATTGGTAGTAATTCCGTGTGAATTGATTTCCGGCATACTTTGTTCAATCATTGTAGCAGCATCCCTTGATCTATTTCCATCTGCTCTAACAATCGGCTCATCCCAATCAGGATGCCAAACCACTCCGCCGTTTTCACAAACCATAGGACCTGAGAGNCCGATGAACCTCCATAANCCATATGTGATCGCCCTCACATTTCCTGTAGCTAAAATCACCATAATACCGGCTTCTTCTAAACGCCTTAAAGAAGAGACTGCTCGGTTGTTTAGTTTTTTATTTTCATCGGTCAGAGTACCATCGATATCGACCGCTAATGCGCGCGGTTTCCATCCATTTGGTAGCCACTGCATACCCTATCGGTAAAGTGGATATTCATCACGCTTGCTATGGGAGGATTCTTGGGTGATGGATTTTTGCAGATATTGTGTCGAGTGAAGAATCTGAGGAAGTGTTCCTATCCCTCGAGGATGATAAGGAANTTCCTAAGAAATCTAAACGAAGAAATCCTAGTAAATCTAAGACTGTTTTAATTCCATCAAAGATTGAGCCGAAGAAGAATTCTAGTACTGGAGAAAAATTCGATATGGCCATATTAGGAGAATATGGCGGTAAACACAATTTAACTTGGCCAATCGAAGATATGGATTGTCCAGACTGCGCTTCAAAAGCGATGAAGGCGATAGATAGGCTTGCACAAGTCGAGAAATCAAAGGTTAGCGCAACAGAGGCAACAGTGAATGTTACCGTAGACTTTAGCAAAGGATCTATTGCTGAAATTTCAGGAGTTTTACGTTCTTTAGGTAATGGGCCGGACATTGTACATAAGGAAATGGTAGGTGTTAAAGCAGAAGCTATTGCAAATAGACACGGCATCTCAACCAAGGGGCTACCACGCTTATTTCGACGCCAACCAGGTATTCTTGATTGTGAAATAGATAACAATGGTAGAATCCTCCTACAGATTGTTCCAAATTCCGATGCTGAATTAAAACGTGCTATGAATGATGCATTACAATTACTATCTGGTTCTACTTTTCAACTTAATGAGCATAAATCAAAACGCATTACTGCCGGACAATGGCGAATGATTGGTTCCGGAATTTCTTTCATAATGCTAATTCTAATATTTATTTCAAAAATGTTGACCCAAAACCTGTATGTTGCTGGTGCATTCGGCTTAATAGGAGTTCTTTGTGGAGGATATCGTATGTTCCAGCAGGCATATGCAAGTGTGAAAAACAAGCAACTTGGATTCCAAGTTCTAACTTCACTCGCCGTAATAGGTGCATCCTGGCTTGGGGCTTGGGAAGAGGCTTTGATGGTAATTATTTTAGTCGCTTGGACTGAACATATGGAAAATGAAGCGTTAATAAAATCGAGAGAAGCGATGCAGGGAGGACTTGATCGCTTGCCAAAGATGGCTAGAGTTGTAAACAAAAACAAAAATAAAATCAAATCTTTAGGGAAAATTTCAATCAAACCCATGCCTATGGCGCCAATCTCCAATCAACATAATCATAATGACGAAGAAGTTCCTATCGAACTTGTTCAATTGGGAGATCATTTAGAAATTCGTTCGGGAGAATTAATTCCTGCTGATGGAATAATTGTTTCAGGGAGTGGGTCGATAAACAAAGCACCATTGACCGGAGAATCGGTACCAGCAGATGTTACTGAAGGTGATGAAGTACAAGCCGGGCTAACGCTGGTAAGAGGCCCGATAACTATCGAAACAGTTGCGGTAGGAGATAATACAAGGCTGTCTGGATTAATCGAAGCGGTTCATTCATTTAGAGAACAGCCGACAAGATTGCAAGGAATGTTGGAAAGTTTTACTGCGATTTGGGTACCNTTAGTTCTCATAGGTGCAGTGATTACTTACCTTGCTCAAGGTTCTGGTGATTGGAAGATTATTCTATTACTATGGGTNGTTGCATGCCCATGTGCATTATTATTAGCAGCGCCCGTCCCTCATGCAGCATCACTATCCAAAGCAGCAAAATTAGGCGTCATTGCCCGAGGCGGAGATGTACTAGAATCACTTGCTAAAGTAAATCTGGCACTACTAGATAAAACCGGTACGCTGACCTCTGGGAAACCAAAAATTGGCGAAATGGTTCTGGCGAGAGGACGAAGACGTGATGCGGCTATTTCACTCGCTGCAGGGCTGGAATCATCNTCTAATCACCCATATGCTAAGGCGGTTTTAGAATTAGCTAAAGAGGACAATATTACTCCAACAAAAGTCATCCAATTATCCGATGGTGAAAAAGGTGTACATGGCGTTGTAAGCGGCGTCAAGGTTGCAATGNTTCGTGCTGATGAATCTTTANTGAGTGGAAAGTTATTACATGCTCTAGAGGATGCAAAATCAAAAGGTCATGGTGTTTCATTACTTGTCAAAGATGACAAACCTGTAGCCTTGTTTACATTCATACATGACGACCTNAGGGATGGTGCTTCAGAATTAATTTCTGCACTAAAAGAGAAGGATATCAAAATTGAAATGCTGAGTGGAGACAACCAAGACTCTGTAAGTACTTTAGCAAAAAGCATNGGNATTCCTGAAAANTCAGCACATGGAGAAATGACTCCAGAGGCNAAGGTCAATTGGGTTAAATCCAGATCTAAAACTCATATTACTATGATGGTTGGAGACGGTTTTAATGATGCAGCCGCAATGGCTGCATCTGATGTTGGAGTGGCTATTGGTGCAGGAGAATCGGTAAATTTAGAAGCTGCTGATGTTTTAATCCCTGGAAATAATCCAAAATTATTATCCGAAATAATAGGGCTGGCTAAAAAGACTCGAAGCGTCTTAATTTGGAATATAGGATACTCTGTTTTGGTAACTGCTATACTAGTATATACTGTTCTAATCGGAATTAATGAAAATTTGGCGATTGGAGTTTTGGTTCATGAACTGAGTGTTATTGGCGTAATTATCAATGGAGCACGTCTTTCTGGCGCAGGTGGAACCATTAGTTTGATTGTTGATATTTCAAAATCTTTGTACTTTGGAACGATTGATTCTTTCAAAGCACTATTGAATATTTCTTGAGGGGTTTTGAGCGCTACCTTCAAGCCTCATGGCATACAAGGCCCGATTACTGGTGATTATATGGCACGAATCCATGCCGACCCCGTGACAACTGCTTTGATGCACCCGACAAGGCGTGCACTCTACGAAGTATTACTCGATACAGACGAATATACAACTGTACAATTACAGAAATTGGTAAAGGTCGACCGTTACAATCTATACCATCATTTACACAAATTAGAATCACTGAATCTAGTGATGAATCATCGTGATGANGGAAGGACGAGATGGTGGTGCGTAATGGATAGAGTNCCNCTTCCAAACGATGGCAGGACCANCTCAGAAAACTCGATTGGNCAAATCGATTTGTCAAATCCTAAAGTTCAAGCTGCGGTACGTACTATGTTGAGAGAGATTGAAGAAATGACTGGGCAAAATCTGAATCTTGATGCGGCTACTCTGGAAAGTTTGCAAATCAATGGAAGAAGGAACTCTTGAAGGGCATCGGTCAAAAACCATATTGGGTAGGGATGAATATGTCGGATGAAGAAGAACCTCTAAGTGTCGAGTCGAGGATTGCCCCTCCTCCACTAACCTGTCCTANGTGTGATAATCTACTACCAAGTGAACTTGGANAAGTAAAATGCCGAATCTGCCGCNCTGACGTAAAGGTTGAACACGAGGGGACTCGGAAAGCATGGCGTGAAGAGAAAATTAGTTGTCCGGCTTGCAATAAAGTTTTGATCGCTGGAGTTGACAAAAGNCCTGCTAAGATTGAATGTTCTTCTTGTAAGGCGCATTTTGAACTAAAAGCACACAAAGTCAAGGTAGAGNTCACATGCCCGAAATGTGAATGTAAACTTAGAATGAATCAAAGGCCTGGAGAGAGACAAATCACTTGTCCTGCTTGTTCTGCAGTATTCAAAATTAATTTTTGAGGGTTTCAATTGAAAACTACCTTTCGTATGATGGGAATTGCGGACTACATCACTATTTGTAATGGTTTACTTGGAGTAATGGCAATCGTTTTTGTAATTCTTGCTGTAGATGATATGAAACAGCCTTATTCGGAAGGAGGATTGCTAACAGATTATATCTGGGCTGCAATGCTATGCATTTTGTTATCAGCATTTGGAGACATAATCGATGGCCCGATAGCTCGGCGCTATTCTAAGAAAAGATTGCTTGGAGGGTCTCTAGATATTATGTCTGATTCTATTTCGTTTTGTGTTGCACCCGCTCTAATGATTTTTGCAATGTTTGGCCGTATGGGCGAGGCATCTCCAATTTGGACNGTATCTTTGGCCATAGCCTGCCTATGGATTATTGCATGTGGAATGTTAAGATTGGCTAGATTTCAACACGAAGAAGGCGGGTATGTACCTTATTTCCATGGATTATCTACCCCGGGAAGCGCAATGGTNTTACTATCTACTGCTGGATTGATTTGGCTTCAACCATCATCTGGAATAGGNCCAGAACTTTCAACTTGGGATTGCTCGATTTGTTGGGGTACAAATGAACTCAAACCATATCTCGATTTCATAATGTTACCTATAATGATAATTTGTGGAGTTCTTATGATTTCTGATAGAAAAATGTCTAAACTCAAAAGCGGTATTCAAATGCAACTATCTGCAGTTCAATTTGCAGCAATATTATTTGCTGTAATTCATGCTATGACATTAACAAAAAGAACCGATGTCGGCACTGATTTAGAAAATTATTCTGGAATCGCTTTTACTATGTTTCTTTTCACTTTNTCATTCATTTTTACGATGATTTATGTTATCGGGGGAGAACGTTTGGTTCAATCCGAAAATGGTACTTCTGAATCTGAATGACGGGAAACCGCTTGTGTCGTATAAACCGCCTCGCGAACCCTTAAGTGAGGCGCGCTACTTATCTATCATGAGAGATGCATGAGAAAATGGATGGGGATCCTATGAGTGTTAGCGAAAGCAAGTCAGGAGAGGTAGATGGAGTGCATAAGGCCGAAGAATCCGGTCAAATAGATCTGTCTTCACTTAGAGCACAATTTACATCGACACCTTCCCCATCTCTCGATCAAACAATGGCACAGGGCTCTAGATTTCGTGAAGAGGANCGATTGCGTTCCAACCTTAGAAGAGACAGAAAAATGCGCCGCCAGGCTCTAGCAGAAAGAATTTCCACAATGCAAAATAACATGGCAAGCGATTTGTCTAGACAACATGAAATGACAATGGATGCCTTAGAGAGAGATTTACGAACTGAAATGGAGGATGAACTCACTCAAATGGAATCCGAGACTCTTACTCGTGAAGAAATGAGACTCAAGGAGATGAATGAATTACGTCTACAGCGAGAAACTGAAACTCTGAAGGATTCTCTAACTCTAGAACAGGACCGGAAATTGGAAGAGCATAGGGTTCGAATCATCTCACAACTAGAGGGACAACTTTCTGAGGAACATAGACGAAAGCTTGCATTCCAGAGTGAAAGAATGGAACTAGAGTTTAACCAAGCTCTACAGCAACGTATTCGTGAACTAGAAGCGACCATCCGAAATGAAATGGAAGAGAGATTTACCGAACTTGAGGAAAATGAGGTTTCAAGACTCGAAGAAAAACAATCACAAAAACTAGCAGAGAGGGAAGAAGCTCTTCGCCGAGGAATTAGAACCCGACTTGAGCAGCAACTCAAACTGCGTTTGAAACAAAGAGAAGCCACTATGAGAGCGGAATATGAACGTCGAAGTTTACGTCTTGAAGAGGATATTGCAGCCAGTATTCAAGATGAACTAGAAGAGCGTCTTTCATCTGAAACAGCCGATTTAGAAGAAAGGATGCGCCAAGATGTAGAACTTGCAGTAGCAAGACGCCGCGAAGAATTAAGAGTTGAAATAGAGCGTCAATTAGAATCACAATATTCAGAAAGAAGTGCTGAGCGTAAAGGCAGACTACGAGAAAAATACGACTTAACATTCTCTAAAGCCGTCGATGATATTTCAAAATCACTAGAATCTGAAATCGAGTTACAACTAGAATCAAGAATGGATCAAGAGTTTGCATCATATCGTAATGCAAGAGAGGCTGAAATTCAAAATCGATTGGCAAGATTCCGCTATGAGCGAGAAAACGAATTACATGAACAACTATCTGAAAGATTTGATTCCAAGAAATCGGATTGGGCTGAAAGATTGGAAATCGAATTTGCAGCAAGAGAAACGGCTGCACAGAAAGCGATTATGTCGGAGATTGATGGTAGATTACGCAATGAGCGTATAACCCATGAAACAGACCTGGATTTACTGAAGGAAGAAACCGTCCTAGAACTAGAAGCAGAAATGGAATCACGATTAGCAGAATTCAGAGACAGAAAGGAAGCAGAAGTCGCTTCTCAACTCGAGAGACAACTCGACAAGCGAGAAGAGATTATGCGAAACAAAGCACTCATCGAAGTACGAAAGAGAGAAGCAAATATCAGAGCAGAAATCGAATCGCAACTTGGAGTTAAGCGTGCTGAAGTACGTGACCGCTTGTCATCACTAACCCAACAAATGGATGACTTCCGTTCCATGGCTGAACTGAAGATGAGAGAATCGATTGAAGGAAAGGTCCAAGGCGAAATTGATTCTGATGAAGAGCGCCTACTTGAACAGGAAAAGGAGTATAAGGAGTTACAACAAAAGGATAATGTGTTAGCCAAGAGACAAAATTGGTTACAAGCAATATCAGGACAAGGTACTCAAGCACAGAGTCCTACCATGCCTCTAGATCCATCAGCACTAGGTGCACGCCCTGATTCACTAGGAGCTGCAGCGGGCCGTCCTGTAAGAGGAGCATTAGCACAAGCAGCAGCCCAGCATCAACCTTCAATGGGATTGGCTGGAATGCGTGCTCCTAAATCGGCAGCNAAGTCGCTAAGTGGAAATCTACCAATGCCTACTCCGGTTAAAGCACCTATCTCGGGAGGATTAGGCGGTCCTATGAAAGCTGGCGTAGCTCTACCTCAACCANTNCACCAGAAGGTAATACGTCAACCAGTAACCCCTCAACCAGTTGTAGCTCCTCAACCAGTAGTGGCTCCACAACCAATAGAACCGCAACCGCAAGAGATTCCTGAAATCGAAGAAGTNCCNGAAATGTTGGATCTTGCTGANCCTGAAACTGATTCAACAATGGAAGATATGGTTGATGAATTGCTTGAAGAATCCGTCGATGAAGATTTAGAAATAGAAACTACTGGAGAAGTTTTGCTTACTCCAATCACGATTCTAGAAGTAGCTNAAGGACCTGTAATTTCTACACTCAATCCTGTAGATANCAAGGTTTTGGAGCCTGTAAAGAGAAGAGGACCTCCTCCTTCATCTGCCCCAGGTATTCGTCCAGGAAGCGGTAAGAAGGAGCCAGAAAATGCTGTAATCAAGCCAATTCAAAAATTAACGCCGGTAATCAAACCTGCTACAGATTTAGTAATTGAAGAGCCTTCTGAAGAAGATGATGCATGAAAGCGTCACTCCGAGCGATTGATAGAGTATTACATCATCCCGTAAGTTATGAGAAGAGCGATTGCGGTTGTTCTAGCGATATTGTTACTACCTTCAATTCCGACTTCATCTGCTAGTTCAAACCTACTGGAAGTAGGTGTTGTAGAAGATATCGATGGCCGATTAGTACATATTTCCTTTTCTTCTGAAAACACATTACTAACATTGAATACAGAAGGAAATATTTCCAGTCACTTTTGGGGAGCTGGAGAATTGATTTACCAATGGTCTATTGAATTGAATGTAACCGCAAATTCTGCAACTCCGGATTCTACTGGATTATTGATTGCAGTAGCCCATTCTTACGGTGTTATGATCATCAATACTGAATTAGTTATTGTAAGCGATTCGTACAATCTTTCAAGGAATATAAACTCTGTAGTTTGGGATAATGAGGGTAATCTTTGGTTTGCTGATAGTAGCGAAAGACGTTCAAAAGAATATAGTGGCCAAACAAATGATGGGATNGGNGATTCTNCTACGGCAACAGGTAACGTAACATTTTCTCACAATACTGCNATGACTGCAATGACAATTATTTCACAAGAAAGAATTGTAACTGGTGGAAGAGATAATCTTGTCAAGGTACACGCTCAAGATGGATCTTTATCAAATACACTTTCAGATTTTAATTCCTATCCAACTATTCTGAAAATTGATTCTGATGGCGACCTATTAGTCGGTTGTGCAAACGGGCAATTGCTTAGGTATGATGTCAATGATTGGAGTAAAGAAGAGATGACAATCTCAAGTCAAGAAAGTATTAATTCCATCACCATTGGAGAAAATGGAGATCTGCATGTTGGAACTCTAAACGGCAAATTGCATATCGTTGATGGCATAACTTTGACCGAAACCGATGAATATAGTTCACCTGGTAGAGTTATGATAAGTTTCTTTGAAGATTCTGGAGAACTGTATATTGTATCCGCTTTTTCAACATCAACTAAATTCAGACTTTTTGATTTGGATTCTGATGGAGATGGGGTCACAGATATCAATGATGATTTCGTTGATGACTCAACACAGCAAACTGATACTGATGGTGATGGTTATGGTGATAACCAAAATGGAGATAATCCCGATGCATTTCCTGATGATTTTTCCCAATGGGCCGATTCTGATGGAGATGGATATGGCGACAATCCTTCGGGAAATAATTCGGACGCTTTCATAAACAATTCTTACCAATGGTCTGATTCTGATGGCGATGGATACGGAGACAATTCTTTTTCTGAAGGTGGAGACAGATATGTGGATGATAGCTCACAATGGGTTGATTCTGATAATGATGGCTTTGGTGATAATGCAAGTGGTACAAATGGAGATAATTGCCCTAATGTAAACGGATTTTCTACTCAAGATCGCCGCGGATGCAAGGACTCTGATAATGATGGATATTCAGATCCTACTGAAAACTGGACTACTGAAGATGGAGCAGACACAATGATCAATGATAATACTCAATGGGAAGACTTTGATGAAGATGGATATGGAGATAATCTAACTGGAAGATTCCCTGATAGTTGCCCATTAGAGGCTGGTAGTTCCACAAAAGCATGGCTTCCTCTTGCTTCGACTGATGGTAACTTCAGTTTGGATTTCCAAGTGCAGGACAAGTATGGCTGCCCCGACTCTGATGGTGATGGTTTTTACGACCAGGGTGATGATTTACCAGATGATGCAAGTTCTTACAGAGATGATGATGGAGATGGAGTAGGATTTGGAACTGATTATGATGATTCAAATAAATTGGTCCAAACTGAAGAGCAGCACTGCACTCAAAATGTTTCAGATGTTTCAGATTCTTGTCTAGGGTATAGGGACTCTGAATACATGCAATATATACAGGAACAGCAAGAGAATGGTGGAATCGAATTGAGTTATTCTGCTTGGAATATAACTCAAAATGCCGAGGGGGATACTGAAGGTAATGCTGCTTATATCGAGTCTGCAAAAGAGATTGCACCTTATCTTGGTGCAGGATTTTTGATTGTAGTGGCTGTATTGTTACTCTATTCGGGATTGACTAAATCACGACGTCGTTCCGCTTTAATCAAAACCTATGGTGAGCCTTTAGGAAATGAGGCAATGAGTGCTGAAGAAGAGGCACTGGAAAACCGAGCTGGTCTTTCGGCAATGGGCGGTGTAGAATCCGACAAGATGTGGGAGGATGATATTGAACCAATGGATCTTTCCACAGAAAGAGTAGATGAGATGGAACTTGAAGAGGTACAGCCTGTTTCTAACCAATCTCTAGAAGAAAGTAAATCAATGGAAGAATTGGCTGGTATGCCGGTTCAAAATGAACCTGTTGCAGAGCCGGTACCCGTTATGCCAGAAGAAGCTCCTCCTCTACCAAAGGAAGGATTACCANATGGTTGGACCATGGAACAATGGAAATGGTATGGCGAAGAATGGCTCGCTAAAATGGGCAAGTAATNAATCTCGCCAAACTATNGGAAGTGATTCTTTCAATACCCCGAGTTCTGTTCCAGAATATACNGGTTGCCCGTCAACTTTCAATGTCGACATTATTAGCCACAANATTGCATTCCAACTTTTTGGACTTGCAAATAATTCGATTCTNCCNTGTGCTGCATTNTTTATCANAACTGCTTCATCGCTGTTGGCATCAAAAATACCCCTTACCAAATGGGCTGTNGTCAACTTATATCCACCTGGTCTCCAATCCATAATTACACCTCATACCTTGAATGGGGCAAGATTCAATCTATCGATTAGATGATCAGCATTTACATCTGCCACATCCTTCATTTGCCCTCGCAATCGGTCTAATTCCCCATTCATTTTTGATAACTTGTGGGTTCTAATTAAGTCTGCAAGGAGTTCATCAACACTACGAAATCCATCCATGGTACGGATAGTATTCAACTGACGTCGAATCTCGTAACTTACACTAACTGAGGTCATGCCTTCACCGGTCATGAATTACCTTGGCCACTAGTGACTACTTGAATACGACGCGTCAAGAAGGCTCAAATTGGCGATTTATGAGCCCTAAATCATCTGCGGCCTTGTTTCTCTAATAGTAATCTAGAATGTTCCTTAACACCATAACTACGACGCATTTCTAATACTCTAAGATGGTATTCTCGAGTAAGGGACCAGTATTCTCTACTTCCAGCACCAGCTCCGCTATTTGATGGTTTATTCAAGATTACAGTTGGTGCTCCAGTCCAAGCAGCCTCTGCAACTTTAGCGAGGCGCCGAATCGGTGTTTTGAACACCTTCTTAGGAATCTTAGACTGAACTTCATCACAAACATGCATCGAAAGTTTAGATCTCTGATCGACCATTGTCATTGCAACTCCAAAGATTTTTAGATTTCTGTTGATTCTCTTTTGTATCATCTTTACACTATTCATCAGCATGCTAAATCCTTCCAATGCATAATATTCTGCTTGTACAGGGATAAATACCCAATTAGCCGCACATAATGCGTTTATCGATAGTAAACCTAGGGAAGGAGGGGTATCGATAATTATGTGATCAAAATCATCGATGATCGGTGCTAATGCTTCGCGCAATCTAGTCTCTCGACCAATTCTATGAGACAATTCTATTTCTGCACCAGAAAGATGTATATCGCTAGGAAGTAACCAAAGGTTCTGCACTCCAAGATCAGTAGGGATNCGGTCTGAATCCATTCTCTTTGACCATGCTTTACGCATAGATTCTGTTAAGTCTTCAGGAGATAACAAATATTCTTCCATAAGCGGTAAATCTTCACCGCTGTCGTTTACCAANAAATCATATGCTGTTTTACGAATCTTTTTCTTTTCAACTCCAAATGATGTTGCACAATTGCCTTGTGGATCTAAATCGATTAGCAAAACTTTAGCTGGTGGAATTTTGAATTTCCTATTACCCTGTGCTAATGCAGCTGCAAGATTTACTGCAGTGGTNGTCTTAGCACAGCCGCCCTTTTGATTGGCGACTGCAACTACCATTTTGTAAGGATTCATTTTTCTCACCGAGTGCTAACAATACAAGCGAGAAAGCCCTCCTCTGTAAAGAGTCGCATTTGTTGGATAACAATCATCCTTGTTGAATAACTGGAACTGGCACTTCGGATAGAATCTTACGAACGATATGCATTCCTGTTATTCCACGAATCTTTGCCTCAGGTTTCATAACAATTCTGTGAGATATAATTTGTAATGCAATTCCTTTGATGTCATCAGGAATAACATAGTCTCTACCATCNATAGCAGCAACTGCACGACCACTCTTGAATAGGTTTTGACATGCACGTGGAGATGCTCCATTTACCACACGGTGGTCTTCACGTGTTCTTTGAACCATTTCTACGATGTAAGAGAGAATCGCTGGGTCGACATGAACTGTTTCCAGTGCTTTTTGCATTGCGACCACTTTCTTAGGAGAGGTGATTTGCTCNACATCGTGTTGATCTTTTCCACGAAGTTTCCTACGTGCNANAATAGCCTTCTCTTCAGCACGGTCAGGGTATCCCATACTCATCTTCATCAAGAAACGATCCATCTGAGCTTCTGGAAGCGGATATGTACCTTCTTGCTCGATTGGGTTTTGTGTTGCCAATACCACGAACGGTGCAGGTAATTTGTGAGTGATACCCTCAATTGTCACCTGCTTTTCTTCCATAGCCTCAAGCAAAGCAGCTTGCGTCTTAGGAGGAGCACGGTTAATTTCGTCGGCTAGTAGGATATTGGAGAACAATGGACCTGCACGAAGTTTGAATTCACCAGACTTTTGGTCATACATGTATGTACCCATAATATCGGAAGGTAGCAAATCGGGAGTGAATTGAACACGCTTAAACTTACAACCTAGTGCTCTAGCAAAGGTATTGGAGAGCATNGTTTTACCTAATCCAGGGAAATCTTCTAACAACATGTTACCGTTAGATAGAATTCCTACCGTAACTCTTCGGAGGTTCTCATTTTTACCAATAATTACCTTTCCTGCTTCGTTGATTAATGCGTGTGCGATTGAACTTACAGTTGCAATCAAATCCTTAGTTCGATGGTCGGCTCCTGCTTGCATGGTGCTAATCCCCTTGGGTACAACGCACAACCAATTAACACCATACTTCAAGGTATTGCGTCAAAAAGTCAAATTATCGGCCCCAAAAATGGTCCTTATTGCGATGAAGCCGAGTTATTTCTTCNAGTATTTCTTCTTCCACAGGGGTTAATTCGATCTTTCTGAGTCGTTTAGCATGAGAAGCAGGTATGTCAACCCAAAATTCGTCGCCTTCATCGATATGACGGCCTACGGTTGGACCCATTACTGCTACAGCTACTT
Organism: Methanobacteriota archaeon; assembly: GCA_002706615.1. Classification (GTDB taxonomy): domain Archaea; phylum Thermoplasmatota; class Poseidoniia; order Poseidoniales; family Poseidoniaceae; genus MGIIa-K1. The sequence continues at coordinate 7,343 of PALS01000017.1, read as the reverse complement.
CNTCGCCTTGTGATGCTTCTTTTACTTCTTCACTACTACGAGTTCGCAAACTCTTGATTTGACCAACCTGTGTTCCGTCAAGTTTCATCAATCTCTGTCCAACATGGACTCTGCCTCCAATAACTCTCATACCAACAATCGCAGGTCCTTTATTTCTAAATGTGTGATTCTCNAGGTANAGAAGCCGACCNGGATAAACTAAATTTTCACGCTCTGCTGCTTCCATTTCTTCTTTTGTATCNGCTCNCCATTGTTCGAATTCATCCAAAATTCGATAGATGATTTCGTGTGAAATGAATTTTACTTCTGCATCATCACCTTCTAAACGTGATGATACCTCTGAATTACCTTGTACTGAAAATCCAAGTATTATTTGATTTAATGGATCTGAAGCGCTTTGAGCTGTGAGGATATCTCTTTTGTTGATGGGGCCAATCGCTGCCATGCGTATTGGTATTTCCATCTTGTTTAACTCGAAAGCAAGAGCTTCCAATCCTCCGATAGTATCTGCCTTAATCACTACCCCTTCTTCTGAAAGGTCTACAGAAATACTTGCTTCTTTACGAGCTTCNTTTTCAGCCTTNGATAATAATTCTGATGAGTTTGTTTGCCGCAAGATGGTACCTGCAAGGACTTTTTCTAATCCTGGTCCTACTATTTTCAAACCACATGCTGCTATTGCATGCTCGCATGAATCCCACCTATCTCCAGCATCTCGCATCTCTGACATGCCTTTAGCCCGGAACATGCCCTTGATNTGAGTAGTAATTGGNCCATCGGGACCGACTAGAGTAATTGAATCACCNAGATTCAATTCTCCTCGATTAAGGATAACATGAATCGTCTTACCCAATCCTCGTTCATCCTTCATTTCCAAAACAGTACCTTCACCTGGACCGAGAGTATCGGTTAGCCTATCTTCGAGAAAACGTTCAGCTAAACCAACTGTAACCGTCAATAAATCCTGTAACCCCTCACCATCTTTAGCCGAACAAGGAACCATTGCTAAATTAGATTTGAAATCCCTAATCTTATCATATCGTTCGATATTGAAGCCATGTTCTGAAAATTCTCCAAGTAATTTCCAATATCGCTCTTCAAATAATTGCTTAACATCATCTCGTTGATTGTCCCAAGATTCAACAAATGAGCGCCCTTTATCGGTATACCATCCGTTGATTCTATCTATCTTATTGACAGCGACTACGAAAGGTGTTTTCTTATCGCGTAGTATCCGTAAACTCTCGATNGTTTGTGGTTGAAGACCTTCCATGATATCGACTACTAAAATAGCAATATCTGCCAATGCGCCTCCACGGTTTCGTAAACTTGTGAAAGATTGATGACCGGGAGTATCGATGAAAAGTAAACCAGGGCTGTTGAATGCTTTACCACCNGTCATCGCTGCACATGTTTCATTGAGAATATTTGCAGGAATCTCAGTAGCACCAATATGTTGAGTAATNCCTCCTGCCTCTCTATCCATCACACTGGCCTGNCGTTCACTTCCAAGAGANCGGAAATAATCCAATACACTGGTTTTACCATGATCTACATGACCTAATACCGAAACAATCGGTTGCCTAGCCCAGCCTTTTTCAGCAGATTCTTCTGTATCGTTTTGAACATCTGTTTGCTCGTCATCCATAAAGCAAACCTCCAATTGGAAAAATTAATTTTTCAATTGGGATACAATTTCACTCATATACCCAATTTTGTGAATCTAAGGTCCATTCATTGAGACCTTCTGGGAACCACAATCCTAGCTCGAATTCCGCGGTTTCAGCAGCATCAGAACCGTGAATCATATTGAATCCTATATCCATTCCAAAATCGCCTCGGATTGTCCCCGGCGCCGCTTCGCGACCATTTGTAGGACCGATTAAATTACGTGCGACACTGATTGCATCTCTACCAGTCCAAGCCATGCAAACAACGGGTCCGCTGGTTACGAACTTGATCAGCCCTGGGAAAAATGGGCGCTCTGCGTGAACCGCATAGTGCTCTTTAGCGATCTCTTCACTAGGCACTACTTGCTTTAATCCGACTAACTGCAGTCCTTTTTGTTCAAATCGTCCAATAATCTCTCCAACGAGTCCGCGTTGAACTCCGTCGGGTTTTACCATGATGTATGTAGTCTCCATGTTAATTCCACCAAAGATGGCGACATGACTGCCCTATAAGAGCGCAGCGATTGCTGACAGTATCAAACTCCGCCCTTTACGTAATGGCGAGTCCACTTGACTTTACGAGAATTACGCTTGAGTTTGATAGCATTCTTTCGTGCTTTGGAATTTGCAAACCATTGTACTGTACCATCACGACGGATATACATCAATCCAGTACCTGGTTCAATAACTTCTCCTGAAAAGGAACAGATTCTTTGTTCTGGCATCATAATCACCTCATGTTAAGTTTGCGCGCTTCACGACCTGTATCGCGCAGCATCAGAATATCTCCGATTCTTACAGGGCCTACTACGTTGCGAGTAATAATTCGTCCAACGTCACGAGGGTTAGGTGCATCATTAACACGCACTTTAACCTGTGTAGCCTCACCGGTCATACCAGTTCTACCAACCACTTCAACAACCTCTGCAGGCCATCCTCCAAGTTCTTCGCTCATTTCTGATTCCTCCAAGACTCATACTCCAAGAGTTCACTCTGATAGACCTTTTACTAGTTCTACCACTTCATCGAACTTTTCTTGAGCGCCTTTAGCGACTTCTAGAAGTGCAAGAGACGCTGTTCTAACGCCATTAGGCATTCCAGCTTCCTTTGCAAGGAATTCTTGTGAAGGTACATAGCCGAATGGTATGTTCTTCTCTGCGCAGATCAAAGGAATGTGTGCCAGAAGTTCTGGTGGGTTTACATCCTCTGCCATGATAATGAACTTAGCATTGCCGCGCTCGGCTGCCTTGGTCACTTCATTACTGCCTTTCTTCATCTGTCCCGTGTTGTTAGCCTGAACCATTTCGTAGATTTTATCTGCGACATCGTTCGGCGTCTCAAAAGTTACGTGTGCACTCATTGAATCACTCTCATGCTGTGTAAGCAAGGCTCCGCACGACCTATTGCATATAAACAGCACGGGTTGAGTTATATTTTTGATTAAAGGGTTTCAAGAAGTTCTCTAACCCCTCTAGCAAGTGCTGGGCCCCCGCTAATTACCGACCTTGAGTTACTGAGCGAAGAGGTTGCATGCACTCCATCTACATGCCCAATGAGGCGCTTTATCGCTCCACCGGTAAACAAACCATGAGTACATGCTGCATGTACTTCTTTGGCACCCTGGTTTCGTAAAGCATCTGCAGCTTTACAGATCGTTCCACCGGTTGCAATCATGTCATCTACTATTGCAACGATTTTCCCCTCGACATCAAGATTTTTTGCCTTATGAACGATAGTGTGAGCATCGATACGTGTTTTTTCTAGATACGAAAACGGAAGACCGATTGTTTCAGCCACTTGCGATGCCCTCTCTATTGCCCCTTTATCTGGAGACAAAATAAAATCAGGATTAACAGTCTCTTTTAGATGGGATGCGATTTCAGGCATTGCTGAAGTAAAGGCGACTGGTACTGACATGTTTTCCAAAGCGACTGGAGCGTGTAAATCAAAGACAACGATTCCATCACAATGTGAACTCAATAAGCGACCTATGGCTTTAGCACTAATCGCTTCCCCTGGTTTGAACCTCTTATCTTGACGCGAATAACCAAAATACGGGATTGCTAGAAAGAGGCCAGGGCCAATAGGTTCCATTTTTTGCGGCTCTATTTCCCTAAGATTTGCCATATTGCCCTTGCGGACATCATTTAATGCTTCTAGCAATAGTAGTGTTTCAACGATTCCTGAATCTGGAAATGTGTTGGATACCAAAACTACCGGCTCAGACCTAACTGCATTAATCGCATTCTCTGGAATACGGATATAGCCTTCAGAATCAGGAAACCTCCTAACTTCTAATGAATGGTGTTCCCATCCTAACTCACTCGCCAAATCACTAGCAAGTGCGCGAGAATTGCTGCCCGANACCACTACCATTGTTAGGGGGCCTGTGAGGGAAATACATGAGGGTTCCGTGTGAACATATTGTTTAGCGTAACGCGATTACGGCATATATCTGGTGCGCGAGGCAGGACTCGAACCTGCGACCTCCCGGTTATCAGCCGGGTGCTCCAGCCGACTAAGCTACCCGCGCAAGGGCAACCGGGCGACTAGCCATCCCGTGATAAAGACGACGGTGNTNCTCACTCTTCAATAAAATCAGGGTCGTTAGCTTGCAGATATGAAGGAAGCGTTAACAACTTTTCAAAAGTACGTGAAAGTACAATTTCATCTAATCTTTCTCGTGTTCGTGCTAATGCAGTAATTGGAATGTTTATTTCTTTAGGAACATTATGTTGCATTTGCACTCCTATTCTAGTCTTAATTACTACAGCGCGGTAAGTACGTTTGACTTTNACAAGGCTGTCTATTACTCCGATCTCCATTCCTTGGTTATCCAATACNGCTTTGTCCATCATTTCGTCAGGTGCGTATAATTTCTCATCTATTCTAACGGTGTTTCTCCAACGGCGTTGCAATTCTCGCATAGATTTAGAGAGTTTTATAGCTCCNTCATTTCTAATGCTGTGTATCAATTCCTTGTGCAATGGCGCTAGTTCAGCAGGCTTGCGCATAAATTCATCTGCAACTCCTGGCTCAACCATAATCCGCATTGCACGGACTCTCGCTTCGTTCGGGTGATGACGNTCTCCTACGATCGTTCCCACCTTTGTATCATTCACATATACATCCCTTTGGATTAGCTCCTGGATGTCATAATCATTTTTTGGCATTTTTTCCCATCTCCATGGCCATTTCGTGTCTTGGCCAACATGCNCTCTNTAGTGACGACTAATATACCTTGTTGAAANTTACAATCTATTTCCAATTGCTTTTGTCGCATAATTCTTGTACTTTCAATTGGATAATGATTATTTTTTTAATTTTGAGCAAGANCCTGATATCATTGTTTCAATTGGTGTCGCATAATCTTNNGAAGACTTNTTTNATTATTCTAATTTTCTAATTGAAAAATAAAAAAAGCAATTGAAAAATATATGGAATTAATCTATCTAGTTAATCCCATAGGACAAAATGTGGCGATTGTTGTAAAAGGAGCTACTTGCTCATTAGGAGAGGCGGTTGTCGACAAACTCCTATCCTGGGATGTCGACGTTGTTGCAACCGAGGAAAGCCATTTCATTAGAAATGCAAGTTTACTAGAATATTCAAATTCGCAACTATTGGATGAAGGAGNAGGATTCTCCGTTTCTTTCGACTTAAGTGAGGCCGACCTCATAATAGGAAAGGATTTGATTATCAGCGATTTACTACCTTCTNGAAGAGATAAGTGGTTAACAGATGATGTCGAGATTTGGATCACGGATTTACTAGACAAAGATTCGACAACATACCAAGGTCCTGAGAGATATTGGTTATGCGTATTAGATGCTGCTGAAGCNATTGCTAATTTCTGTAGAAATGAAATCAGAGTAAAAAATATGCACATGTGTGGACGTCGCAAATGGGAATCGAAAGACTCCCTTGCAGAATTGAAAATGCTTTTGACACGTACGATTCAAGGCATTAGTGGACGATTTACTTCAGATACCCTATTCGGCCATAGTATTGCTGGAATGGNAGCTAANCCTATCGTTTTGCTAAGTGAAAAGCGACCAGATCTAGAACCTTTACATAACCAATTGATAGCAATAGGTACNGATGGATGGAGNCCACTAATACCATTTCGAACTGCTATGATGAACCTCTTAGCAGGAATACTCGTAGAGAATCCATAGTATTGTTAATTTAGTTTCTAACAAGTCACAGGCTAATGGTTGAACTAGTAGATGTNACCGATGAGCGTGGATTAAAGATNAGTCCNTCNCTTCCNGATAATTGTAAGAATTANCTNATAGACATNGATGGTACTATTTGTGAAGATATACCTAACGAAGAGCCCGAAAGGATGGCTACAGCGAAATGCTTCGATGGTGTTGCTGAGCAAATCAACAAATGGTATGATGAGGGNCATCTAATTTGCTTTTTCACCAGTAGATTAGAAGAACATCGTCAAGTAACTGAACNATGGCTTCAAAATAATGGCTTCAAATGGCATTCCTGCTTATTTGGTAAACCAAGNGGAGGTAACTATCATTGGATAGATAATCACATAGTGAGAGCTACTAGATTTAGAACTAAAATGACTGATTTCGTAACAAAGAGTGTTGAAATCGAAGTGTTTGATGACTAGTGTCTAGAGAGTCTGAGGGCCGCCAATAGGCATTTCATCTAACATTGTTATTTGCTCCCCACGTAGACTCGGCCCGATATTAAAGGTAGAAAAGATTCCAATATCTGCGATGTTGTGAGATAATGCAAACCAAGTTCTGCCATAAGCATCTACTCTGATATCAAGGAAGTCTCCAAGACCCCCGCATCGGTTGTATCCACAATCAACCTCTACATCGAGAGGGTCACCATTAGCATTAATCTGGACCGTGGTCAAAAGAGGCGTTTCATTAAACGCATCTGTTGCATATGTAAGATAAGCATTCCAAGTTTCATTATCCCCTTCAGTTTCGCCCACATAGCCAAATGCGACCGTACCCGCATCTCCAGCCACAACAACAGGGAATCCTGTACCTGAGAGATTAATTGGTGGAGCAATCATAGTAGCATTTGACCATGTATCTCCTTGATCGATTGAATATGACCAATATGGCATATTGTCAAGTCCCATCCACATAGCGTGCACATTACCCTCACTGTCAACTTCTACCTGGGCTTCTTCTGCATTCCAAGTATCTGCAATTCCAGTAACCGAAGTAGGAAGTTCATGCTCAGTCCAACTGATTCCAGCATTTTCTGTTCTAAATACCGAATATCCATCGCCCGAACATCCAATATTTCCACGATAGAAATTACCATCAACACTTCCAACTAGATGTGCTGAAAGGCCACCTGAATTACAAGTCACTGGAGCGCCTGATGTTTCTGGACCCCATGTATTGCCACCATCTTGACTTGAGGAGCAAAGAGGGTGAGGGGCGTTTCCATTAATGCAAAACATCCAAGTTGTTGGATGGAATAATGCAGGCATATTGCTGCTTGCAATTGTTTGGTGGTCCTGAACTGAATAAAGTTGCGTTGCTACGCTTGGCCCAGTCCAGCTGGCTCCATCATCATCGGAATATTCAACTGTCATTCCAAGTAAAGCATGCATATCAAATTTCATTATACGTCCCGTCCAAGTATCGACATAGATATACGGGTCATTTGAATTAGCAATGG
>PALS01000016.1 GCA_002706615.1 Methanobacteriota archaeon | reverse complement strand
CTGGAGATTTCGACAATGCCATTAGTCCCTTCTGGGCCATCGAAGAACTCTTCGAATTATCAAATTGGTGAATCTGTTGAATTGCAGATTGAAAGTGGTTGGCGCCTTGATGGCCAACGGCACTGTTTGCTACCATCTGGACTATTTTCTCGATTGGAAGATTCGTGTGCAGGTTTGGTAGCAGATATTTCAGATGACATTAGAGATGCCTGGCCTCAGATTAACGATGGCTTTCTTTCTATGGCTCTAGCATCATTCAAACTCTTCATTGCAGGTGAAGAATTGTTTATGGCTTTGGACGCGGAAAGTTGGCTAGAAACAGCCGACGTAGTATTTGGTGAGAAGGGCCTTAGTAGCCCTATTGAGGCTAAATCTATCGATGAAAATGGCGGTGTTGAATTGCATTATGAATCACTACCGTTTTTACCGATTTCATTAGGAATGCTAGCCGGAGCATGGACTAGATGCGAGGGTAGACCTGTCAAGGTTGAATTGATTGATGATGAAGACAAAATAGTCATTCGATTGTTCAGTAGATATGAGTTAGCATAATTAGAAAATCACCCGTAGGGTGGCGATANTTCNATACTCATTTACCGTGAAGGTTTATGACCATAAGGTGACTCGACATACTTGCATCGAAGTGCGGAGCGTATTATTATGTCAATGTCACACAATCAAATGGCCTATGCAGCTATTATCTCAACTCTCATTTTCGGNTCCCTATTCGTAGGTACTACCGGATTCTTTCAAACCAGTGAAGGAGCGGGAGATTACGACTCAGCAGTAGATGATGATTTGATCGGTTCAGGTACCGACCCAACCGCTTCTACNGATTCTGATAATGATGGTTTACCAGACCGTTTAGAAGCCCAATTCGGTACNGATCCAAATGATGAGGATACGGATAAAGACGGTATGTTGGATGGATGGGAAGTTCAAAACGGATTAAATCCTCTCGANAATGGTGAATCTGATGATTCTGAAAATGATCCGACGGATGCAAATTCTGAAGATGCTGAAATTCAAGAAGAGACCGATTCCTGGCCAGATCCAGATGATGGACCTAGTGGTGACCCAGATAGAGATGGTCTGATAAATTCAGTTGAACAAGCCCTAGGAACCGATCCAATGCGTGCTGACACCGATAACGACGGATTGAATGACAAATGGGAATCGCAATATTCGTACGAAGAAATAACTCCTGCAGGCAATGTAACATTATTTGATCCATTATCTGGTAATTGGGGCTGCCTATTGTTAGACGCAGGGACTATTCAGATTATGAGGGACCACTTCGATGGTAATGATGGTCGTCCAGAATGGGAGTCATTAGCGAACCCTTCAGGACAACATTCTTGCGATATGGTTTTGGATACAGATTCTGACGGTTTGGCAAATATTGAAGAAGAAGAATACGGAACTAACCCTACATTGAAGGATTCCGATGGAGATTTACTTGATGATATTGTTGAGATTTCTAATTCGACAGTTGGAATCAATTTCAAGACTGGAAGAGATTGTGGAACAAGTTCGATCTCATCATTATCCAAGAATGCTCCATTCGGTGAACTAGCAGTAGAAAATGGGCTATCATGGTTCTTAGAAGATATGGATGGCGATGGCTTGTTCAATGGACCATCTGATTGGGATACCGATGGAGATGGAATGCCTGATGGATTCGAATTCTGCTTTTCTCATATTTCCGAGCATCCTCTTACTGGAGGAAGTATTGCAGTGCAGCAATTGCTTGACCCAGCAAATAATTCTGATGGATATGGGGATTGGGATGAAGATGGAATGAATAATCTTGAAGAATATAAGGTTTCAGAACTCTTCGAACAACCTACATCTCCATGGCATGCAGATACCGATGATGATGGGATGCCAGATGGTTGGGAAGCATCTAATGGGCTAGATCCAAGAAACTCTCTCAATGCAAACGAAGACCCTGACCATGATGGTTATGACAATAATAGCAATGGGAAAGTAGTTTATGATGAATTGGAGAGTATGGCTAGAGTTGCAGCGATTGATGTTGAAATCGATCAATATGTGGGTGCAAATGAGACCGTTGCAAGAGCACAGATTACCCTTTCAGGTGGTAATCAACAAATCGTACCAATAGTCGCTCCTTCTGCAGGATATGTGTATTCAATAAATGTTGAAGTTAACGATTTAATCGAAAGTCGACTATTTGTTTGGATTGAGATTGTAGAAGAAGATGAAAGGTTCACTAATTTGGAGGAATATAATGCAAGATACGAATGTTCACCAAATTGTAGTAAAAATCCAGATAGTATTGTGACTGGACGTTCAACAGATCCACTTAACCCAGATACCGATGGTGATGGTCTAAAAGATGGCATAGAAGTGATTGGATGGGATATTTTAGTAGTAAATCGTGGAGTTCAACATGTGCGTGTAACCTCCGACCCAGGAATTTGGGATACTGACAATGATGGTCTCTCAGATTTCAAGGAATTCGACGATGTATGTGACACTGGCTCCAATGCTTCTAACGCAGATACCGATGGTGATGGTTTAGGTGATCAAACCGAAGCTTTGAATGGATTTTCATGGTATGGTGAAGATTATTTTACAAGTCCATGTATGTTTGATACAGACAATGACGGATTAGAGGATGGTGAGGAAGTAATTCTTGGACAAGATAATTTCCTTACTCATGCAAATGATCCAGATACAGATGATGATGGATTAATCGATGGTGACGAAGTATTATTTGTACCACGTCCTTTCCAAAACCCGACCAATCCATTGCAAAATGATTCAGATTTAGATGGTATGCTCGACGGCTGGGAGATGCAAGTGGAATCGCTTGAAGACAATTCTAAATCACATAGTTTGTGGGTCGCTACAGATTTATGGCTACCACCTGGTTGTGAATCAATGCTTAATTGTGGATTGGATGAAGGCGGTTATATTTGGAAGAATTGGCTTGGTGGATTTATCCTAGAAAAGAAATATGAAATCCATGAAATGAATTTGACAAATTTCCAAGTTCCTTCAAACCCGTTGTGTGATGGCTGCTATGGACGTTGGGCTCTAGATCCTTCATTCGGCTCACTAAAGGATGATACATATGATGTTGATAATGATACTTTAGCCAATAGTGCAGAAGCACCAGATCGGTGGAATACAAATCCGGTTAACGATGATACAGATGGAGATTTACTTCCTGATGGCTGGGAAGTTGCGTATTCACTGCAAGCTGTAGAAAGAGGTCTTGTGGAAAACCTGACCGCAGAAGCTAACGGCGCACGCGGTGTAATGGACCCGGCTATGAAAGATTCTGACCTAAATGGAGTCGATGATGGCCAAGAAGATCCTGACCGTGATGGATTAAATCGTTCAGGACTTATCAGCAAATATTGTCCATCTTACGATGATCCTACCTCCTCTAATTGTCACATAAATCCTGACACACCTGATGGTAAGCGCTTCTATGATAATCTTGAAAATTATACCAACTATGAAGAATTCATCAATGGTACAAACCCGGTTGCAAATGACACTGATAGTGATGATTGGGATGATGGTCCAGAGGTATATTACCAAGACCATGATGATGATGGGATGGCTACAGGCTGGGAATACTACTTCAATTTCGATCCTTATGATGGTGCTGACAGAACGTTGGATACAGATGGAGATGGTCATTTGAATTATTGTGAATACAAATGGGATACCAATCCGCGTGATATCAATAGTTTCCCTGGACAAGGACAGTTGTGTAACGCGTTTGAGGAGTGAGAGCATTAGCCCCAAACGGTGGGATTCGTTGGGTGTATGAGAGATGTCACAGAGCCAAAGAATATATTCGGTTTTGTTTGGATTAATCTTTATTTTATCCTCGTTATCTTTTTCTTCTGCCAATGACGATATTGAACCAGAATTAAATTCGGATTTCCTTCATGGCACTTGGGTTAACGAAACACTACTGATAACCGGTACCACATCATTACCAGCTCAACAGGCTAGTTGGAAATTGTATGATATCACTGATGGAGATAATTCTACTTGGGAATTATTGGATACTGGAGATTACTTCAGCAATGTAACTCCTATGGACCAGGATTTGTGGTCATGGNCAATTTCGATAAATGTTTCAGAAATAAATTGNACATGNNGGATTGAAATAAGNCAGCCATATAATNNTGANAGNATTTTTTTGNATAGAGTGGTTTTTNTCGGTATTGGNCCNCATAAACCNGTGATTNTANCNCANCATGANNGNGAGGTAATAGTTGATGAACCTGAAACCATTTCTTTTACTGGAGTACAGGCTGATGGAGATTTAGANCAGTCNNCNATCTTTCTACAATGGTGTAATGCTCCGACTGGTGCTTGTCTCGGTGAGACATTTGATTTAGAAATAAGCCCATNATGGAGTGNTGATACTGGTTCATTTTCAATCGATAGTGTCACTTGTAATCTAACCGATGGTTCNTGGAANTTTAGNTATTATTTACGTGATGAANCATTNCTTGATTCNCTTCCAGTCACTTTGACTATACATGTCGATAATACCGACCCAGTGGCCATATTGACCGCTCCACAAACCGCAAATGAATCAGATTCAATACTAGTAGATGGCACTGCTAGTCGTGATGGTGTTTGGGGCAACTCATTGCAAGCCAATTGGTATCTTATTCCACCCAATGGGGAATTACGTGTTGCTGAAAGTGATGAAACGGATGGTCTAATCCTTACATTCACACCTGACCAAGCAGGAAATTGGACCATAAAATTAGACATAACAGATATGGTTGGGCGCAGAAGTAGTACTCAGATGACAATAGGGGTGCAGAATTTAGCACCTACGGCTTCTTTGAAAATTAATGGATTTGATTCAGCTGATACTACAAGTTATGAGTTTATGATTGGTGAAGAAATGAATTTGAATTCTAGTTCTACCGATTGTATTTCAGATATTGGTTCTTTAGAGATTTTATGGGTTATAGATGGAGAATCATATTCTAATTTGTCTAATTTGAATTTATCGAGTTTTTCTCCTGGTACATATCAAATTGAAATGATAGTTACCGATAATGATGGTATCAGTGATAGTATTTCTTTGAGTATTAAAATTACACAATCCAATGAGGAAAGCGATAACCAACTAGGTAGGATAACTGCAGTAATTGTAGTGCCAATTATTCCATTATTACTATTTTATTTGTACAAAAGATTCAGTAAATCNGATGATTCTGAAAGGGGAATTCCTAAATGGAACAAATCGATTAAAGTTCAAGAAATCGATGATGTTGACAATGACTCTAAGTCTGGTGATTTATGGGAAAATCATGATATCACAAAAAGGGATGATTGAAGAAGCGGTCTCTCTACGCACAACTGATGTGGGAAGATGCCATGCAGGCAGTAGGTCCGGAACCTGCTGCAATTTCAAAAGAGGAATATCGCTCTAGGCAAGATCGATTATTTTCTCAATTTAGGCCAGATGACCTGTTGATTATCACGAATCCTAAGACCGCAATAAGGTCAGCAGATGTCCATTATCCCTATCGTGCTAGTAGTGATTTGATGTATCTCTGTGGTTGGACTGACCCAGAATCGGTTTTGATTGCAGATTATCAAAATAATGAGTGGGTAGTCACTCTCCTAGTACAACCAAAAGATGTGCTGATGGAATTATGGGAAGGTAGGCGACCTGGTGTTGAAGGAGCGGTAGAAAATTGGGCAATAGACAAAGCCGAATCACATGACGATTTGGAATTGATTATTTCTGAAAAACTCCAAAAAGCATCTAGAGTAATTATCAAATCTGGAGTTGATGAAAAAATTGACTCGTTAGTTACTTCCGCTTTACAGGAAAATTCTCGCAATCGTCAGCGCTACGGTACCGGTCCAATTTCAGTGGAAGATCCTAGCCGCAGAATTGCAGAACTTCGTTTGAGAAAGTCTCCTTCAGAAATATCGTTGATGCGTCACTCTGCAAAAATTGCTGCACAAGCACATGTACAAGCTATGCGCAATACCAAATCTGGTACCGGTGAATGGCAGTTAGAAGGTGTGATTGAAGGTTTCTTCAAATATGCAGGTTCAACCGGTAATGCTTATCCTTGTATTATCGGCAGTGGCGATAATGCTACAATTCTTCATTATACAGTAAATGATGATATCTGTGAGGACGGAGAGGTTGTTTTGATTGATGCTGGATGTGAGTATAATGGATATGCATCAGATATTACTCGTTCTTGGCCTGTAAATGGCAAATTCTCAGAAGCTCAAGCAGAAATCTATGAATTGGTGTTAAAGTCACAAATTGCTGCNATAAAGGAGTGCAAAGTCGGCAATCCCTATGATGCGCCACATAATGCTGCACGTCGAGTTTTGGCAGAGGGTCTAATCGAATTAGGCGTGATAAATCAGTCACTTGATGATGCATTGTGCCCAGATAAAGGTGAATTAAAGAAATGGTACATGCATAATACTGGNCATTGGCTTGGACTTGATGTACATGATGTNGGGGTTTANCGNCCAAATAACGAATCTAGAGTTTTAGAAGAAGGAATGGTGNTAACTGTAGAACCNGGTCTATACTTTGGTTCATGGAGGCCTGATGTTGATTGTCCTAAGCGCTATGCAGATATNGGTATTAGAATTGAAGACGATGTATTAGTCACTGCCAATGGACCTGATGTATTATCTGGCGATTGCCCGAAAACAATAGTAGATATTGAAGCGGTTGTTGGGACTGTTTGAGGCGGTAATATGGATTGGAGGTCAATCCTCGATAATCTAAAATCTCCAGGAGTGAGACTCTCTCCCGAAGATGCAGTAGTACTCTATCGTGATGCTCCACTTCATTCCATACGTTCGGCAGCATTGATGAAACGTAAACAAATAATACCAAATACAGAAATNACTTATCTGATAGATCGAAATATCAATTATACAAATATCTGTACAATAAACTGCCAATTCTGTTCATTTTACCGTCCACCTGGTCATGAAGAAACCTATACACAAACNTTTGANGAAATAAGTCAAAGAGTTTCAGAATTAGAGGCGATTGATGGCGTCAGAATATTGATGCAAGGTGGAGTGAATCCTGATTTAGGCATCGATTACTACACCGGTCTGCTTGGCATGTTGAAAGAAAACCATCCTTCAATAGATTTGGATTGTTTTAGTCCAATTGAAATTGAGGGCATTGCAGACGTCACTGGTTTGACTACTCTAGAGGTGCTGAGTGAACTGAAAAAAGCTGGAATGCATGGTTTGCCTGGTGGCGGTGCAGAGATGCTTGTTGATGAAATAAGAACGGATGTATCNCCCAAAAAAGGTTCACCTTCCAATTGGTTGAAAGTTATGGAAGAGGCACAATCATTAGGTCTGATAACTAGTGCTACAAATGTNATTGGATTTGGCGAAAACTTCGAACAGAGGGTTGAACACATGCGCCGTGTTAGAGAATTNCAAGATAANTCACTAGAACAATATGGAATTGGTTTTACTTCATTTATTGCATGGCCTGTTCAATTAGAGAACAATACATACGGTAAGAGAAATCGTGGTAGAAACCGAATCGAATTAGGTGCAGGTTCTAGTGAATATTTACGCCATGTAGCAATTTCTAGATTATTTTTTGATAATATTACTCANATTCAGGCGTCATGGCCAACAATGGGATTATCGATTGCTCAGATGGCATTATTGGGAGGAGCAGATGATGCTGGGTCCACAATGATGGAAGAAAATGTAGTATCCGCTTCAGGAACTCATAAGATGCAAGCATCGGAAGAAGAGTTGCAAGATGCTATCATTAGGGCTGGATTTCAACCCCGTAGAAGAAATTCGCGATATGATTTATTAGAAACTCCAAATTATGAAATCGAGAGAGAAAGAATGCCTTCTCCNCCNCCATCTCAAATTTGATTATACCAAACTAGNAAGATATTGGCTCTTATCTCTCTACTTCCACCATTGGTATTTTGTGGCTGGTATTCTTGACCATTGTACAACCCCTTGTAGAGCAAATTGTTAGTAGAGGAATTATCAACCCAATCTGTGATGTCATAAGTCCATTGTTTCACATCTTGGCCAGCGCACCATCCTGCTCTTCCGTATGGCCAAGTGCCATATTGATTTGCAGTGACTCCATTATCTACCAATTCTTCACAACCCTCATTGTTACCTACGATTGGGTGCCATTCATATGTATGATATCCATTGAGGTAGTAGTGGTGTTGATGGTCACAAAACTCTGCACAATTAGCTTGGTCCTGATTAAACCCATGNCCGGTAATTGTAGCAACGATTTTTACTCCATCATATTGAGATAAAGTTGTGAAATTATGTTGTCGCTTGTACAAACTTTCGTTATTGTATTGGCCATTAAATTGTCCGCCATCGAATATTTTTTCGCCACTAAATGACCTTTCACCAACATTCCAATCACTAAATAGTAGTTTGACAGTTAACAGTCCCTTATTGGCTCCTTGATATTTGAATATCCTAGAGTCATTTTCCTGTAGCATGAATAGGTAAGGTGAGATGTCAGTCAGCCATCTTCCTTCTCTGCCATATGTCGTTATCCAACGCATGAATTCAGTCCCACATTTACTACTATTGTCACGATCGCATATCTTGAGATATGAAAGATAGTCCCATTCATGACATCCACCTTCAGAACCGTCACTCTTAGTATAACGGTTCCTTCTATCTTCACAGCCATGTTCATGGAATACCTCAAGGGTATCATATGACTCAATTCCATTTGGCAAACTCATATTTATCGCATCTGTAGTTGTGGTNTAGCCNCCTTGCCAGCCTCCTGAATGCCAATATTCGTCNATAACCGTTACAACATGGACTGAAGGGTCGCTTTCTCTTATTTCAGTCATGAATTCNTAGTTGTACATACGTGGTTCATACGCCCAATGGCTGTGATCATTAGAGGAAGTTGTCCAAGCGTATATCGAGCCNGTTTCCCTTGCTCTTTGGAAACGATCTATGCCATATGATAGAGCGCCCCAAGAATTGATTAGGTCTCCTAAGCCACCACCAATTGTAGAAGCATCTTGGTTAATGTAATGTATTCTATCTTGCCATTTTAATTCTTCATCAGGNTTNAGAGCATTCATAACAGCAGTTTTTCTTGAAGTAACATCACTATTGTATGAGTTGTCATAAGAACCGTAGAATAGATGTGCATTATCTGGTAATTTTCTAATCAAAGTACCTGGATTGCCAGCCCAGTCTGCATTATTTGTGTTTCCAGAGGAGTCGGTATATTTGAAGAGAAACAAATAGACATCATGGCCATTCCATTCGTTTCTAAACGACCATGTTCCATCTAATGTGGTTAGAGAAAAGTGTGAAACTTTGTCCATACGTCCATTACCGCCTGCTTCTGTAAATGGAATTGGTAATTGGTATACCGCACAACCGTCATTATCAGGAGTCCATTTTTCCATAGTTAGAGGGCAATTGTCGACATTAGAAAATACNCCATCTCCATCAAGGTCTGCACAACCAACCTCATTGACTGGATTNCCAATTGGTGTTCCTTGACACTCATCGTNAGAATCCATCACTCCATCTTGNTCAGTATCTCTTTCAGTGGCATCACAGCCATTAGAATCAATATCGGTCGCATTCAAAGGACTGCGCGGACATAAATCTAGAGTAACACCCGTTTCATTAACATCATTTACCCCATCAGAATCATCATCATCATCTTCTGACAAGTCATTACATCCATCTCCATCATAGTCTAGAATANGANTACTAATCCAATTTTGAAAACCTTTCCAGCATAAATCATCAATATCATTTATTCCATCATTATCATCATCAGGATCTTCGTACTGGTCATTGCATCCATCACTATCCCAATCAGTGTACAAACTAGATTCCCATCCTAGCATTCCATTTGGGCATTGATCAAGAGTATCGATTATACCATCTCCATCATCATCCTCATCATCATATGAATCATCGCAACCATCAGAATCGTAATCATTTTGCACAGTACTAATCCAACCTATCTCAGAAGAACAACCGTCATCATAATCTGAGATTCCATCATTATCATCATCTAAATCCTCATCAAAATCATGGCAACCATCGGTATCAACATCGGTTAGTTCATTGGATAACCAACCTTCATCCGAACCTATTCCATCTGGGCAAGAATCATCTTCATCAGAGATTCCATCACCGTCCATATCATCACTTCCAGCAAGAATTATTCTCACATATCTACTGTCATTTGCAAGTGTCCAGTATGAACACTCAGCNGTCAAAAAGAACTCTAAGTCTTCTTCNACCATTCCAAGTGAAAGTGTGAATGCACCNTTCTCATCNGNCGTNGTTTGGAATCCTAANTCAGTGTANATTCTACATTCTTCATATTCTTTGAATGGACTTTCAGAATNGATGTGTGTAACGTTNCCAGAAATTGAATATGGTCTTTCNGATTCTAATTCGTGAACAGTATCCATAGTAATAAATGCGGTTTCAGTAGGGTTTGAGACTTCAATTATCATTGAAGATTCAATTGAGTTTGGTATGCTTTGAATCTGGTAAGATGNATCGGTATAGGTCAAAGTAGCTGCTATTCGCCAGATTCCAGGCATAGATGGAGTCCANATTGTAGTGAAATTATAACCGTCACGAATTGAAATATTTTCGACCTCTANCAAANAATTATTTTCATAATAAAACTCNACATAAATTGTGAAAAGTTCGGTAATCAAACCACTATTTTCTATTGTGTTGCTTATGGCGATAAAATGTGTAGAATCAATATCCGCATTCACTTCCCCACTCATCTGCATGGTTCCAATAATCGGCTCAGGTTGCTTTTCTTCATCTTGTTCAGGAATGGTTTCTTCTTCACCGCTAAGTCCTGTACAACCNGATAAAAGCATTACAAATGTGATTGCGAGAGCGTTCAATACCTTACGCTGCATAATTTGCTCACAAGGGTGAAGCACATGAAACCTCTCTTAGAGAGTGAAACTTTCAGTTCTACCATCATTGATTGTGATTTCCTTATTTTCTGTGAATTCATTCTTATGTGAAACTTTCAGTGGTAATACCCAAAGTAAAGGGCCATTTTTCTCCCTTTTTATTCTGACAATTAATTCCCAATGCACTCTGACTAAATCTCCATACATGCAGCCTGGCCATTGCATTTCCGGGGGTTCTAACTTGAATTTACCCCCTGATAAATCGAGATTTTCACTTCCACCTTGCTCCATTATTCGCATCGGTCTAAGGAACACTCCGCCTGGAACATCATGCCGATGCATAGGTGCATCTTCGCCCATTCCAGTTCCATCATCTAAGCCCTTTTCCCAGTGATGTGGTAATGGTGTTGTAAGACCCGGAGGAGGTTGGCNATCCTCCTTCCTATCCAGTGAAGAAAAGATTCGATGTCTAGCTGGAGGAAGAATTCCTACACGCCAAGTCAATTTGAGATCCTTCCAACCTTCTTGCGGTTCTTCTAACTTTATTTCTCCATGTAAAGGGTCTCCCGATTCACAGGGTTTAACCTTGATAACTGGAGATTTCGGTTCACTGTTCAAGAATGTTTTCTGCCGCTTTAAGTCNCCAAAATTTGCTATAACTCTCAAGATGATTGGAGTAAAAATTAACGGAACTACAATTACTGCTAAGAATGGATAATCAAGCATTCCAAGTCTAATTTTTCCGGTACCAAAAACCGGAATTCCCAATCCAGTTTGGATTGGAGCAGTGAATAAATAAAATAGGCATGTCAACAAAACTACCACTGCAAAATTAATTATTTTACGCGCCCTTGCATGGATTGGATGCGGTAGTAAATACCACCCAGTGCGTTGTTTTTCGATGACTAAAGGTATTTTCCCAATATGATTCAAATCAAATTCAACATCACCTTCGACACTTCTTTCAATAAGCCATGATTCCTCATTTCCAAGTACGAACGGAGGTGCCACAGCACCATCGATTTCAAAACTATTCTCTGCTATTGGCAAAAATTCTGGTAGCAATTTATCGCTTTCAAAGGGGGGATATCTTACGCGATGAGTAACTCTAACCAAATTCACACCTCAGGCCAATATCAGTTTCATACCAGCTTTCAATGCTAGCATTCTAAATTCGGGGACCTTCTTTAACAAAGTAAAACCTAATGCTACAGGGTTTTCAATATCTCCAATCTTATTGATTAAATCTATTACCTCTGGTCGATTGAACATTTCGAAATGTGCATCAAGTTCCTCATCAGAGGGAATAGTTACCAGTAAATCTCGTAATGCTCTGGCTCTCGCTTGCTCTTTGCGCATTACTTTGTATGGCTTACATACTTTGGATAAACTACTTGCAGAAAGGTTGTTGCTAGTAATAGCATTTGTTAGATTTTCAATTATTGATTCAACCTGTCTAAATCCTGGGCCAATACCGCCTCCTGTTGTCGGTTTTGACATTCCTGCAGCATCACCGATTACCATTACTCGATCTTTGAATGGTTTCCTAATTATTCCACATGGAACGGGGCCGCAATAACGAGAGATTTCCTTGACTCCTTCAAATCGTTTTTTCCACTTTGGATGATTGATAAGCGCATTGTAATATTGTTCGACGCTTTTTCCTTCAAGGTCTTCTGAACGAGCCCATAATCCGATTCTATGTGTGCCGTTACCTGAAGGAATAACCCATGCGAACAGACCTGGTGCTACATCCTTTCCAGTATACATTTCCAGCCAATTATCCTCGCCAGTTAATCCTGTAACATCGGTCTGAAAACCTACCATGAATTCCTTGGGCTTACCCATCTTAAATTTCCTACGAGTCCAAGAGTGAGCACCGTCTGCTCCAATCAATAAATCACATTTGATCTCGACTAATTCACCATCACGTTCAACCTTCAAATTGACATGGTCTTTTTCCACCTCAGCATCCTTTGGTTTACTTAGTAGCCAAAGATGTGCTCCGGCTTCCATCGCTTGTTTTACAACACCTTGGTCGAACTTTTTCCTACAAACAACGTGTGTTCTAACAACGCCACTAGTTCCTACGGGTACTCTTATNCCAGATGGTGAATGGATAAGNGCNCCATCGACATTTTGTAAAATGGTNTCTTCGAGCCCGACCATCTTCATAGCAGGNGGATTTACCAATCCTGCACATTGAAATGGTCTTCCAATTTCTGAATGCTCTTCGAGCATTAATGTTGAGATTCCTCTAGCGGATAATTCAGTGGCAAGTCTTCCGCCCACAGGCCCGGCTCCCACTATCACTACCTGCCAGTGCATATTGGGTCCTCTAGCCGAATGGTTGTCAAGGTTGTGCCTATTTATTTCTTAGAAAAGCGATATCCAATGGATTCGTTACCTTTTATGTACAAAGTTGCAGTGAACGGTTTACCTGATTTTCTAGCTGTAAAATCTTCAAAAGGTCCTACTTTTTTCTTTTCTACTAATTCTTTTGCTTCTTCTCTGGTTATTGTTCTCTTGCTCATTTCTCTAGCAAATTGAATCTTACAACCCTTGTCATTTTTTTCTGAAACATAGTGTGTTGGTGTCTCAATCACTCCAACTTGGTGTTTTGCACACACTCCCACAATTCCCTCTTGTACTTCGAATCTTTTCATATCTGCAGGTGGCTCTCTTGGCGGAAACTCGAATCCTACTTTGTTTGCTTCAACCACTAAATATGCAGGGAATGGTTTTCCTCTCTTCGATGTAAAGTCATCGAAAAGATCTGATTTTCCTTCAACTAATAATTTCTTNGCTTCTTCTGGAGAAATTTCACGTTTACAAATGATTTTTCCAACACCTCGGAACTTGCATTCCTCACTATCNCAAGAATAATTCTTCTCACCNATACGAATTTTNCCATGTGAACANTTTGGACAAGGNCATAATTCTTCATCGGANGAAGATGCTGTTTCTGCTGTAGCACCAGCAACCAAAACCTTGCCATCTTTGATACTNACCGTATTTGTNTAGTGCTCTAAATTNCGATTGAAAAATCCATGTAANTTTTGTATTTCCTTGTCCTCAATTAGACGTTTTGCAGTTACTCTGTCAAACCATCTNCCGCTCGCATTTTTCCAGAAAATGAAATCGCAACCCTTGTCTCTCCCTTCGTTTGCTCTACATTTGTATGACATAATCGTTTCATCTATTTTCGATTCGCACACAGGGCANCCACCGATAGATTCTTCATCAGAAAAAAGTTCTGATCGATCATGTTCACGGATACCATCTACTAATTCTTGTACGAGTTTTGAAATATTNTCCATATACTCTTCACGCTTGAATTTACCACTTTGGACAGAAGAAAGTTTTGATTCCATATCTCCNGTCAACTCTGCAGAAGTTATCCATTCGATAGGGATTCTTCTAAGAACTTCAATCAATTTGATTCCATGAGGGGTTGCCCTTATGCTACCGCCTCTATTCCTCTCAACAAATTCACGTGAGATAAGTTTCTCAATAGTATCTGCTCTAGTCGCTGGTGTTCCAAGACCTTTGTTTTTCATCGCTGCAGCAAGTTCTTCATCATCGATTTTCTTACCTGCGTGCTCCATTAGTCTTAACAAACCAGCTTCTTTTAATCTTCCAATAGGCTTGGTCATCTCTTCATCGAACTTATGTGAATCTGCTACTGCTGNGCAAGGATTACNTGGAAGTGAATTCCAATTTTCGGGTAAATTAGAATTCTTTGTTCGCACTGCTCGCCAACCCATGACGTCAATTTTTTCGCCTTCCTTGAAGAATGATTGACCNCCCTTTGTAGCGATTCGTTTCTCAACAATCCAAGTTGCAGCAGGATGAAATGATGCTAAAAACTGTCGACAAATCAAATCATAGAGTTTAATTGCATCAGCACTNAAATTTTCATTTGGCAGCGTTCCTGTTGGTATTATNGCAAAGTGATCTGAAACCTTTGAATTATCAAAATTACGAGANGAATTAGATAATCCATTATCGATTAAACGTTGAGAATGCTCATTCAGAGAATCTTGAGCACCTAATTTTCTGATAGTNTTTGANATCTCCTCCATCATATCCTCGGGTAAATGCCTAGAGTCGGTTCTCGGATATGTGGTTAATTTGTGAGTTGCGTATAACTCCTGAGCAATTCCAAGAGTTCTTTTTGCCGACCAAGACCACATTCGATTTGCTTCGGACTGTATCGAGGTTAAATCAAAGTTTAGAGGAGGTTTCTCAGTTTTCTTTCTTTCAGTTTGTTTAACTTCAAAATCACCTTCTGCTGCAAGTACATCTTCGANTAACTTCTTTTCGGCTTCATCGGTAATTCTGTGTGCTTTGTGTTCAGGGCGGTCCGGGTCATCCTTATGCCCATCTCTTTCCCATCTAGCATTCCACTTGGCATCACCGGCACTAAATTCCGCATTTAATTGCCAAAATGGTTTTGCGATATGTGATAAAATTTCTATCTCTTGGTCAACAATCATAGCTAAAGTTGCAGTTTGTACTCTTCCCAAAGACAAGGATTTCTTATCATTTCTACTAGTTCGCAAAAATGTAGCTGCAATTCTAGAACCATTCATTCCAATTATCCAATCAGCCTCCGCTCTAGAAACAGCAGCGTCGCGTAAATTTTCATAATCACTAGATGGTTTTCGTTCATCCCATGCTTGTTTAATGGCATTATTTGTCATTGATTGTAACCACATTCTAGACATTGGGGCCTTTACTTTTGCAAATTCAACNATTCTTCTGAAAATCAATTCACCTTCCCTTGCTGCATCACAAGCATTTACAACTTCAGTGCAGTTTTTTGCGGTAATCAGTTTCTTAATCGCAGTCAATTGTTTTTTGTTTGAATTTCTGCCTGAAACTGGCTTCAATTCGAAATTTTCTGGGATGAATGGCAAACGGTCGATTGTGCCGCGCCAATTTTTGAAAGCAGCATCATAATCATCATGGGTTTTCAATTCTAGCAAATGTCCTACTGCCCATGTGACGATAACATCATCACTTTCCCAGTGAGTATCAGTTTTGGACTTCACTCCCAAAACACTGGCAATATCATTGGCAACACTTGGTTTCTCAGCGATAATTACGACTGCCATGTTTCGGGGGGGGAAAACCGACGATACTTAAGCCTCGCTAAATGTGGTTTTTCAGCAGGTACTATAGTACCTGTAAAAATCGTGACATATTTTTGTCAAGAAAAAGAACTTCTCCGAAATCCTTCATTCCACTCTTCTTCAGCTTCAGGACCAGCACAACCAACACAACCTGGATATCCAGCCTCTAATAACTCAACACATACTTCTACAAAATCATCCCATACTTCGCCAGGAACCCAGCAAATTTCTTCACTCGGTTCTGTCCCATTTAGTTGTATTAGGCCTTCGACAAAATTGTAATCTCTTTCAGTGACCACAATAGTTGGTAGCGATAATCGCGAAGGAATGTTGTCTGCTATATTTTGAACAAGATGTAATGCAGAAGTCTTGTTTTCAAATCTGACGTGAAGGACTAAATCCTCGTTTCGCAAGAATCTCCTACTGGCTTCCCGCAAGGAAGACCAACGCACATCACCTATGTCCACGTTGCATGCCACTAGAGGGCAAGCCTTGAAGGATACCCCACCCAGCCCCAATACAATGGGACTTGGTCACATGCTGCTGGCAAGGCCGATTATGGCCTTGATGGATAGTGAGAAGGCTCACGGCCGTGCCATTACTCTTTTGAAAATCGTTAGTACAATTGCATTTGGTAGACTATTACTTCGTGTTTTGTATTATCCAAAAAAAGTAAAATCTAAAAATTTTGGACTTGATTTTTCAAATCCATTAGGACTTGCAGCAGGTATGGATAAGAAGGCTGAAGCAATGATAGGTTGGGAAAATATGGGTTTCGGATTTATTGAAGTCGGAGGTGTTACGATGGAAGAACAGTCTGGTAATCCAAAGCCAAGAATGTTCAGATCTTCCAAACACAGGGCCTTAATTAATCGAATGGGTTTCAATAATTTGGGTTCTAAAAAAATGGCTCAACGATTAAGCCAATCTAAGAAACCAAGCATTCCAGTCTTGCTTAATATTGGAAAAAGTAAGACTACTGATTTAGAACTTGCACATGAAGACTATGCCACTACTGTCAAGTTATGTTCGCCATATGTAGATGGTTTTGTGATCAACGTTTCCTCGCCAAACACTCCTAATTTGAGAGAATTACAAAACGATGAGCATCTAGAAAAAATCATACAATCAGTACAAGAGTTTTCACAGGAAAAACCAGTATTGGTAAAAATTGCCCCCGACTTAGAGAACCAACAGATTCGTCAAATTGTCGATACTGCAATNGTCAACAAATGTGCAGGAATTATTGCGACCAATACTACTGTTGAGCGACCAAATCAAGANGGGATAATGTCGGAGACTGGAGGTCTTTCTGGCAATCCACTCCGCTCTCGGTCAACAGAAGTGGTTAGATTGATTGCAGACCATACCAATGGTGAATGGCCTATTATTGGAGTTGGTGGAATCTCTAATGCAGATGATGCTTGGGAGAAAATAACCAATGGAGCATCACTGGTTCAATTGTATAGTGCTTTAGTTTTCCAAGGTGGAGGTGTGGTCAAGCAGATTGTCAATGGACTTGACAAGAAATTAAAATCTGCTGGCTTGACATCTTTGGATGAAGCAGTAGGTCTTGCGAGGAGGGTTTGAAATTCTTACCAGAAAAGGTCGAATGCTAATTATTGGGGCAGTCATAACTCTCTCATTGGCTGCTACTTTGGTCATGGATGCGCCTGAGGCTACGAGAACGGTCGAAGAGGTCCTAGATGACCCAGAAAGCCTTGAAGGGCGTGAAATCGCTATCAGAGGCGAAGTTGTCGATGGTTCCATAGTAAACTCAAGCTTTACTTTTCTAATACATGGTGAATCTCAAGAATTAAGAATTGATTTCACCAATGCTGTTGTCTCTAATGGATTAGATGATAATCGTACAATCTATGCAGAGGGTGTGTTGAATAAAATCGATGGCGAATGGGTATTTGAGGCCAATGTAATCAAGACTAGTTGCCCTTCCAAGTATGAAGAAGAGCCAGAATAATCGATTCGGTGCATTCAAAACACACAGGCCCTACCGGCTGTCGGGATAGGAGGGGAGTTTGCGTGCCCTCTACCGCAAATCGCAAATGGCGGTCCGAAAACCAAGGGGCGGCTCAGCCGGTCCATGAGTTCCCATAGGCGGACGTCGATGTCTCGCCCCCACGTGACCCGGGTGTCATGAACCGAAACCGGAAGGAGTCGGGAAATGAATAACCGGGGGATCAGGTCAGGCCGGGAACGGAGCAGCCCTACCTGGGGCCATGGGTGCCGTGGGGTAACGGGACGGAGGAAGCCTGTGGATTTGGCTCATGGGTACGAGGGTCCACCNNTGGAATTCCCACTCGTAATCACATTCCTCCAGATGGTGGATTGGCCCCCGAGTCGGGTTGTGTAGTATCAGTTGTTGCCATTTGAGAATTTGCTGTAGTTGAAGTTTGTTCAATTGTTTCTGGTGAATTGATAACAGGTTGTGTGTAAACTTTTGATTGTACTTCTTGGACCTGTTGGTTAGCAGGAGGTACAGCAAGAATTGTAGTCTGAGAAGACACTTTTTGAACTCCACTCGACAATGAATAATCCGTACCTAATGTGGCTGCCCCAATCAGTGCATTGACCAGTAATAACGCATTGTCAACTTGATTAATATCCACGCTCACATTATTGAGAACACCTCTTTTGAAGCTTAAACCGTAGTATGCTCCACCCGAAGTTTCAAATCCAAATGCTAGATTCTTTTCCAGTGCATAACAAATTAAACAGATTAATGAAAAAACCAGCATAATCCAAATAAATAAAAATTCTTCCATTAGTATGTCAATTACAATTCCAAAAATAGGGAAAAACGCTGCCAAAATCAGATATTGTATTGGCTTGGAATAACCTCCTTGAAACGACCCAATTTGAGTTAATGCTGTTGAGGTTTCAGTCATTCCCGAAAGACTAGTCGAACGAAAACTTACTGCACCTTTGGTTACTTTCAACTGTGCAGTAGGATCAAGACCAATTAAGTTCAAAATAAATGCAAAAAGCCCTGGTTTTCTTGCTTCGATGAAAATGTGGGCCCCTGTAGTTCCGGTTTGGTCAATTTGAAAAGTTTTCAGAATCCATGGTGTTGTGGACATACTGCTTCATATTTTGATGGGTTTAAGATTATTATTGAGTGAACATATTAATTTGAAGAACTTTGTAAATCCATCAGTGATTCCGATGGGTGCCGTGGGGTAACGGGACGGAGGAAGCCTGTGGATTTGGCTCATGGGTACGAGGGTCCACCCATGGAATTCCCAC
>PALS01000015.1 GCA_002706615.1 Methanobacteriota archaeon | reverse complement strand
CCATTAAGCAACAAATTAGGTAACCTGGAAGGGAGAACTGTAGGTTCTTCTTCTGAATCATCGAAATTCGGTTGGAAATCAACAGTTTGTTTTTCAATATCCTCTAGCATATGTTTAGAGATCTTGTCTAATCGGCTCTCAGTATACCTCATGGCAGCAGGCGGGTCTCCATCAATTGACCCAAAGTTACCTTGCCCGTCTACCAAGGGGTAGCGTAAAGAAAACTCTTGAGCCATTCTGACCATGGTATCATAGATTGATTGATCGCCATGTGGGTGATATTTACCCATTACTTCACCAACCGAACGTGCTGATTTACTGAATTTCTTATCCGAGGTATGCCCTCCTTCGTGCATTCCATAAAGCACGCGTCTATGAACTGGTTTTAGTCCATCACGAGCATCAGGCAGAGCTCTTCCGATGATTACGGACATCGCATAATTAATGTAAGAATTTTTCATTTCCTCATTCAATGGCCTGTTTAGCAAACTAGCGTTTGATGGCATAGTCTCTTCGTTATCATTTTCAATTTCATCAGATGTCAAGGTTGGTCACCTCCTTTGCATGGCGCTCGATAAAGGCCCTTCTATCGGGAACATCTTCTCCCATCAAAATCTCAAACATTCTATCTGATTCTTCTGCATCTCTTACTGTAACTCTTAGCATTGTACGTGTTTCAGGATCCATCGTAGTAGTCCACAATTGTTCTGGATTCATTTCTCCAAGACCTTTGTATCTCTGAACACCAATCTTTGCATTCGGATTATCTCCTTTCAACTCCTCCATTATTTCATCACGCTCTTCATCTGAGAATGCATAACGGCTAATTCTACCCTTTGAAAGTTGGAATAAAGGAGGTTGGGCGATGTAGACGTGACCCTCGGTAATTGCAGCGCGCATAAATCGCCATAGGAAAGTCAACATCAGAGTCCTAATGTGAGCCCCGTCAATATCTGCGTCAGTCATGATTATTATCTTAGAATAGCGTAATTTGGATGTATCGAATGCGCCCTCATCTTCTTCATTATTGCCAACACCTGCCCCTAATGCACGAATCATAGTTTGAATCTCTTGGTTTTGGAAGACCTTGACCAAGTTGTGTTTCTGCCGCTCAACATTTAGAATCTTACCTCGCAATGGTAAAATTGCCTGTATGCGACGATCTCTTCCGGTCTTTGCAGAACCGCCTGCAGAGTCGCCTTCCACGAGATAAACCTCGCACTCGCTAGGATCTCTAGATTGACAATCCGCAAGTTTACCTGGCAGTCCACCACCTTCTAGAACCCCTTTTCTTCGAGTGAGTTCTCTGGCTTTTTGTGCCGCCTTTCTTGCTTTAGAAGCAAGTAAGGCCTTTTCGATAATAGTTTTAGCAACAGAGGGGTTTTCTTCAAAGAAATCTCCCAATTTTTCATAGACAACTGTTTGAACGATTCCTGTCACTTCGCTACTGACCAATTTATCTTTGGTTTGAGACGAAAAAGAGGGGTCGGGATGTTTTACACTGACTATCGCTGCAAGCCCCTCTCTNACATCNTCNCCAGAAAGTGCNTCTCCNTTNANCANNTTNCNNTTTTTNGCATATGAATTCAAGACAACTTGTCAANGCNGTACGCAANCCAGACATNTGAGTTCCACCATCNTTGTTNCGNATGATATTNGTNTAACAGCGNATAGATTCNCTNAAAGCGTTTGACCACTGTAGAGCAAGNTCNACNGTTACGGCNCCTTTTTCAATTTCCTTTTCGCCACTGATTTGAATTACTTCGGAATGCAGAATTTCTCTTCCAGAATTAATTTGTGATACAAATTCACCAAGACCNCCNTCATAGATGTGCTCGCTAACATGNGGCTCATCTCCNCGTGAATCGGTAATAGTAATCTTGAGTCCAGCATTCAAAAANGATGTTTCCTTNAGCCTTGTATCTATTTGNTCGAATTCNAATTCGGTNATATGNGTAAATATNCCGAGATCAGGTTTGAATACAATAGTAGTCCCTGTGTCTTGGCACTTACCGATTTCAGAGAGAGGNGCCATAGGAACTCCAGCCTCGAACCTNTGATTGTGAATGANTCCATCTCTNTGAATGGTCACCTCCATCCATTCAGATACNGCATTTACAGCAGATACTCCAACNCCNTGTAAACCGCCNGAAACTTTGTATGAACTATTGTCNAATTTCCCACCAGCATGCAATTTAGTCATNATTACTTCAGCAGCNGANACTCCGTACTCTTCGTGTAGGCCAACTGGAATGCCTCTTCCATAATCNCTTACTNAAAGAGANCCATCTGAATTTAATTCCACTTCTACATGATTGGTATGGCCTGCTAAATGTTCGTCTACAGAGTTGTCTACNACTTCCCAAATACAGTGGTGTAGAGCTGAACCGTCATGAGGATCTCCAAGGTACATCCCTGGCCGTTTCCTAACAGCCTCGAGCCCTTCCAATACTTGTATGCTGTCTGCGCTATAATCGTCAACCATTTCTAAGCCCCTGATTCGGTAATTCTAGTGTTAATTAATATCTGTATAAAGTTTCAAAAAGATAGTCTTTGTTTGGTGTTGTTAAGAGTGTAAAGAAAGGTGTTGTTTTTTTGCTTTATTTGGCTCTCAGTCTGCCGTAATACAGTTTACTAATTCTCCCATTACAAAGGGTACCCTAGGGGGTATATCAACCTAGTTCTCACCCATGACTAAAAGTGAATGTTTTGTGAGATTATTTTTGCTCCAGAAGTGACATTTTCTTCTTTTTTAGGACAGATCATTCCTAGAGTAAACAGCGCAACCGTTAATGAAGGTGTGAAGGTCGCCGAAACTATGGCTGACCCAAAGGTGTGCGTATCTCTAGACGGAACTACGGTCCAAGAATTGACTGATGAAGCCGCTAGAGCAAGACTAGCAGGTGCAGACATGGTCGAATTGAGATTTGATCGTCTGTTTCTAGTAAAGCCAGACCCAACTATCTCAGATGAAGAGGAAGGTGAAGCGCCTAGCTTGCCAGCCGAAGAGGATTGGGAAACAACTGATTTTAGTACAATCGACGTAGAGGCCACTATTTCTTCATTGAAAGAAGCTTTACCACTACCAGTTGTTTTTGCTGTCCGTCCTGTCTCAGAAGGGGGATTTTTCCCTGGAAATGAGAAACAACGCATCGAAGTTCTTGAGAAAGCAATAGCATCTTCTGTGTCTTGGATCGACCTTGAACTATCAATTGCTGATAAGAAAAGACAAAAATTAGTTGAGCAAGCAAAGGCAAATGGATGCCAAATTATTGCATCTAAGCATGACATCAACAATATGCCAGATAGTGATTCAATCTCTAATATTATTAGAGAAAATCAAGACAAGGGAGATATTGTCAAATTTTGCGGTACCGCTCACAGTCATGCTGACTCCCTACAGGTAGTAGAAGCAGCATTCCAATTGAAGGGAGAAGAACTATCTCACAGTTTAATGGGAATAAATGGTGGAGGCGATTGGGTTAGATTACATGCTCCTGTCTTAGACCAGAGCCTAGTTTATGCAACTCTACGTAATGAATTCAAATTAAGTGACAAGGGACTAATCAATGTTAGAGATCTTCGCGATGCTTGGACTCTACTAGAATATTGATTACGATTCTGGCTTTTGCTCAAGTGTCGGGACTAATCCCGATTCCATTTGTTGTTTTGGAGCTGTGAGGTCCAACCCNGACTTCATGTATCTTTTATTCATCACCATAGGTATCGCTAATGTTCCAATCATAAATGCCATGCAAAGCAGTGAAACCGTCCAAGGAGGTAATACTGTTGAACGGTCATCGGTTACAATAGTTACATCTGCCACTATCGTTTTATTATCTGGGACTGCATCATTTGTGTGAGAATTATTGGTATTATCAACTACGATATGGAAGTATTCAAGCTCATCATTACCAAACAATCCTTCATACACTTCTGGACCATCCAAAGATACTGTGAATGATAGTTCGTTCATATCCTCATATTGATGTACATCTCTGAATGTCCTCCATCCACTGATATCAAAACTTCTCCATTCGGGAGCGATTTCTGAGACCTCTCCTCCTTCATCTCTTGGACCCCACATTCCATGTTCGACATTGTAAGAATACTCATATCGTTCGTATTGTGAAGAAGTTAGTAGGTAAACATCGGCATTATGAGGCTCATAACCACCCTCTTCTAACGCAGTGGAAATGGATACACAGATTGTGGTTCTCTGAGTAGAATCTAAATTTATTTTCAAAACACCTACTGCATCGTTACCGATTAGCATAGTNGTTTGGATATCATCATTCAGTAAAGCAAGGTCATTATTTGGGCTGCCCCAAGTCATCCATTCTTCTTCAGGGCCATCATATGGCTCCATTTGCTCTTGCGTTTCCGAGTTTTGATTTTCGGCTTTGTCACTCCTTCTATCTCCATCTGGTCCATTTTCCTCGAACCACATATCAAAGAAGTCGAATGAAGGAGTTATCGCGAATCTTTCAATGGTTCTGTTCCAATCTGGTGAAGTAATGTCGCCTGAACACCTATCTGCGGCACTAACTTCTCCGATTGGCGACATATGAGATGGNACCAACATCGGTAGGACCATGATTGTGAGTACTAACAAAACAAGCCTAGAACCCAATATCAACACCCCCTACGGGGGTGATTTGAGGCACGGGGGTTAATCGGCTTTCCGTTCAACGACGCCTGCGTAATGGCCTTACATAGCCACTAGAATCGTTTCTACGTTCATCTTTAGAAAGAATCTTTGGAGCAGGTGGAGGGTTGTGCTGATCCATTCCTAAAACGCCACCATAAGATTGTACTTCGTCGACTTCGTAACTTTGAGCGGCATTTTCAGCATCCTCTTCAACTTCAGTAGGACTTCTCATCATCGCCCACCCCAGGATTAAAACAGCNGCGATTAAAGCAAGAATTACCATCGATTCGCCACTAGCATCGACCAACCAATTCTTCCAGTCCTGTAATGAAAAGTCTGAAAGGCTAGGGGCAGCATCTTCCTTCTCTAGAACAGTGAGTTCTTTGTCCAAAACAGTACAAACACCCATTCCATCACAAACTTGCAATCGAACTGTGACTAGACCGACTTCTTCCCAACTTCCTGCGATTCTTACTCCATCTGCACCAGAAGGATTCATCCAATCGTCATCCACAATATCATTTTCATTGGAATCTTTGGATATATCAAAATCCCATTGTATAACCAAATCAGAAGATATCTCTGCATCTCTGTCTGTATCTAGTCCGTCATTAACGTTCAAATCCCTCCAAACGGTATATCCAGCATCTGATTCAGCATCAGAGACATTAGCATTCAATCCGGTTGAGGTGTCNACGTAAATATTGTCTTCCAGAATTGAGATTCCATTAATTACAGGAGCTGAATTAACAATTACAGTGAATGTTTCTCTAGTCACGTCCCCTGTCAAGTAAGCGTCTCTTACTGTGAGCGTGACCTTGTAGGTGCCCGACCGTTCATAAGAATGCCAAGGCATTGGGTCGTGAGAAATTGGAGTCGCATCNCCNAAGTCCCATGAGTATTCAACTAGGCCGTTCCAATCAGAATGGTTTGTCTCCAATGGCACCAACCTTCCTTCAAACAATCTATCTCCATCTCTAGTGCCAACAGAATCGAAGTACAATTTCTGTCCTGGAGCAGTTACTGTATTGCCTTCATCATCAAAGGTATGTGACCAAGCGGAAGGTAATGTTCCTTCAGCCATAGGCGTATCTTCAGTGATTAGTTCACCATTAAGCCAAGCATCCAAAATTCTTACTTGGATTATTGGAGAGGGGTTACTAATCCTAATCGTCAAGGTTCTAGCTTCACTCTGTTCGCCATCTTCATCAGTCACTACTAACATCACAGAATGTTCCCCAGGAGTGGAGAAATTATGAGTTACAAATTGTTTATCATCAGTGTAACCATCAGAAAAAGTCCAACTAAAGTTGAGAATACTGGAGTCGAATGTAGAACCATCTGGATCATAACTACTCCTTCCATCAAATGTATATTGGACATCTACCTCTCCTTCTTCAGAACGGAAATCTATCTCTGGAGAACCCGAAGTCGCACTATCTTTTACAATAAATTGTGCCACTGGTAATTGGTTTAGAACTTGAATTGAAATCTGAGCAGAAGAAGATGCACCATCGTCATCGGTAACAGTGATGTTGACAGTTTTCAATCCTGGAGAATTCCATGCAGGAGTCGGATTTTGGTCAGAAGACATCACATCTCCAAACAAATTGAAAGAATCTACATCACCGCCTCCAAGCCAAACCGCTTCATCAAAATTCCATGACCATGAAACTATTGTTCCATCATTATCTTCGAAAACATCTGGTAACATGACAGGAGTATAAGTTTCTGTAACAATTAGGTCAGAGAAAACCTGAACTGGAACACGATTGTTTACATGCACCATTATTACTTTTTGACCGACATTTACACCATCGCTAACCGACAAAGTAAGCGTATATGATGTATTTTCAGTTTCACCGTCAGCCCAATTATGGAATCCCTCATAGACACCAATTCCACCAGTAGAAGTACCGTCTCCCCAATCCCAAGTATAGTCTAGATTGGCAGTTGGAACGTTATCACTGGTTTGATCTGCTTTGAACAAAATAGTCTGACCTGTTAGTATTGAAATATAATTTTCAATTATGACATTGTTTACTGTAATTATTGGAACAGGTAGAGTATCATCAGTGATATTTACAGTTTCAAAATCTACATCTGACCAAGTACCACCCTGGTCCAATACTCTAAGGGTTACATTGAATTCTCCAGTCATTTGATATGGGCGTACTGGACTTTTCAAACCAGATGTATTTCCGTCATTGAAATCCCATGCATAAGCCACTGGAGAGTCTAGATAAGGAAGAGTATTATTTGCTAANGAAGTACCCCATGCATCGAAACCATCGCCTGTAAACATTACATTATCCCAGGTTTGAGCCTCACTAGGATCAACACTAGCATTAGCCACTGGACGCATGTTTTCAAGGAACTCTGTACCTGTTTGAGTTGTACTAATTATTTCACCTAGCATATCCCTCATCGTCAAATGGAAAGAATGTAATTCACTATTTGCTGCAGTAAACCAAAACGGTGTAGTTACAGTAACTCCACCACCTGCTTCAACTCTAGTTTCAATACTATCAATGGTGACTCCTGAACTGTTTCTAACTTCAATAGAAACATCTAGATCTTCAAAGAAAGCATTCGAAAGTATATCGAATTCGACCTTGGCGGTGTCTGCTAGACCATCGCCGTCTCTATCCGAGGTTGTTGTGCTATTCAGTGAGATTGTTGCTGGAGATGTAATTCTTGCTGCTTCAGCGTCTATTGTTCCTTGAGGATATGATGAGCCACAGGAAGTGTAATCACAATCTCCTTGGTTGCTCGCATACCATGTTATTGCCCAAATCTCATCTGTGGCATTACCGAAACTAGGTACTAAGGCAGTACCAACTGCTCCATTAAAATTGATATCGGTACGAGTGTAAATTCCATCAGCAACCGCACGACTCATGATGACTCCATCCATTCCCGGAGAATCACCTGTGAAACGCATAGTCAATGGTGCAGATGCTGCACTACCTGGTGTAAATTTGAAAACTTGAACNCCCCATCCTTCGATTGAATTACCAGTTGATGACCAAGGTGCAATCCAATCGCTATTGGTTTCAACGGGTTGTATTCGACAGAAATCGCTTGAACCGCAAGCTGGAGTAAGATAAAGATTCGATAAACCATAGATTCCTTGGTCGCTATCCAAAGTAGATGCTATAGTGAAGTTGGTATAAATGTCTATGAAATCTCTTCCGATAACTCCGGGAATTGCATCTACTGGATTACGTGCTAAATTTTCTATTGCATTAGCACCAGTTGATGTATCCTGTACTAGATTTCGGATCGCTGGTCCTCCTCCAAGGTGATCTGCAAGATAGAGCAAAAAGATGAATCCGCCCCCATAATCTGCAATTCTTTGATTCCACCATCTTACCGAGTGGAATGATTCACCAGTCCAAGCGTTNACGTGGCCGTAAAGGGTTGAAGAACCACCAAAGCAGAGGAATGCAGCCATATCTGCTGCACCTTCATCTATCCATAGATTCTCGTAAGGGTCTAATGCATTATGTAGAAGGTGTTGTAATTCGTGTGCTAGAATTACCTTAGACCATGTCAAAGGCGCATCATCGATGTCGATAAAAATCGCTTCTCTGGAAGAGGACATACCTGGTGAGAAATATCCTCCAGTGTTGTATGGTCCATCTATTGCATAAATTATAATCTCNATTTGACAGTTGTTGTCTACATCTGGCGCTGCAACTCCTCTACCATCATTGTAATTCTTACCAAAATAGGTCATTAGAGTTGGATATACTGTTGTATCCCAAGTACTTGCCCAGTTATTCAAAATTGTAGANGATAACGTTTGGCCGGACTGAACCATGAAGGCCGCTGTAGTGGTTGTTTTCTCAACTGTAACATCAATGCTACCTCCTGATGTTGGCACCGTTGCACTATCTCCTGCATTGTAAGGAGTACATGCGCGACCGCTTGTAGCTGAAACTTCCAAGTCGACTCCGGGCATACCCTCGTCAATCCATGCATTTTTCATCAATCTAGTTGCACTATAGATTGATTCTTCTGTTTCGTCCATCATGTAAGGATGAGCATTGGAATAGACCATTTCAGATAAATCACCAAATACTGGTTCAAAGGACTGCTCTTCAATAATCACTTCTTCAGAAGAATCNGCAGAAGCAATTGGAGACATTATTGAGAGCAAGAATGTCATTAGAATTATCCAGACTCTATTGGTGCGCGGTTCAGACATGTTTTGGACCTCCATTGAATCGCAGTACTGCGTATAAATGACCGAGTCAAAAAGAGGTATTTAAGAGTGAGTTGGCGTGGCATCACTATGCGTACAAGAGTTGTGGCATTAGTGATGATTTTATTCATCACTATTTTTATGCCTCACTCAAATGGTGAAATCTCTCAAGAAGAGACATATTGCGACCTNATTCCAGNTTTACAATTCGATGGAGANGCCGCTAATAGTAGCGTGAAATTTCAAACTTCATTGGGTCCGAGAACTCCAAATTCAAATGCAAGTTATGAACTCCGAGAATCGATAAAGGAAAATCTAACTGGTTGGGAAATNACCGAATCTGTACATTATTCNGAAGGATATTTACTGACCAACTTATTTGCTAGATGGAATGCAGGAGCAGGTTCTACAGTAATATTAGCAGCACATTATGATACTAGAGANAGAGCAGATCAAGACCCCAACGAAAGTAGAAGAGGAGAACCAATTCTAGGGGCAAATGATGGAGCTAGCGGAGTTGCAGTATTACTTGAATTGGCTAAAATAATCCCTTCAATGAATCTAAGTCACGAAATTATGCTATTTTTCACAGATGGTGAGGACCAAGGGAATAGTAACCAAACNCCATCTTATGCTCTGGGTGCTAAAGCATGGTCTGAAAACCTAAGTAAAGAAGAGGCGGAAAGTTTTGAGTCATTCATACTTGTNGATATGGTAGGCGATATAGAACTTAACCTTAAACCAACATGGCAAGGAAATGCAACATTATGGGATCGTACTACTGAAATGGCAGTATCTNTGGGAATTGATAACCAAAGGCCAGGATGTGATGGCGAAAATGGCTCTGGAGTGTACGAAAGTGATTCCAATCAATATGTGTTTGACGACCATGTTTTCGCTCTACAAGCGGGAATTCCTGCAATCGATATAATCGACATTAGTTATGGAGTAGGCGCACCTGCATGGGGTGGACATTGGCATACTGTCAATGATACTGCAGACAAAGTTAGTGCAGATTCCCTTTCAATTGTAGGTCGATTGGTAGAACTAGGGCTGAGGAGTGGAGCCTGGACAGATGTTGAGGAACCTGCTGAAGAAATACCAAATGAACCTGAAAATATAGAACAAAATGATNCCGATAATAGCGATTTAACATCAGATGAAGATGATAGTAATCAAATATTACTAATCAGCGCTTGGTTGGTTGTTTTTTGCGCTGTAATGTGGATTATCTTCGCGGATAAACGAGGGGAGGGGTGAAATCCGCGCACGAACTCGGTTAGGAATAGCGGAGGGGTAACATGTCAGATGAAAAGAGCGACAAACTTGCTAAACTCCGTAATAGAGTGCAAGAAAAATTAGTCGGATCACGATTAAAATCACGACGCTTGAAGAAAGATACTGAAGAGGATATAGTAATCAAAGTCGAAAAAACTGAAGAGCCTGAGATAAAGGAACTCCCACTAATCTTGGATGAAGCCGAAAATCGTAGAAGTCTTGCATCCACTCTTGTTCTGATCGGTTCGATAATGGGAATCGTATCAGGAGTACTAATTTTNCAAGGAAACCCTTCAGATCTGTTAACTTCTAACCTCTTTAGTGACACAGAAGCTTTGGACATTCATGGTTCAATACTTGANANAGANGGAAATGTTGTTCAAGATGTTACAATCGAATTGATTGATCCAGATACTGAAGTTGTAATAAAAACAACACTAAGTGATGATAATGGCAGATATAAATTAGAGAATGTGACTGTAAAAGATTCAATATTGAGATTCTCAAAAGCAGAATATACAACTGTTGAACTATTGTTNACTCCCGAACCAATTGGTATTTCTACAATCACAATGTTAGAAGGAGATGGTAAAAGAATCAAGGATGAGCGTTCCACTACTGAAGGTTGGTCGATGGAGGATGCAGTAGCACTTGCTACTATAGAAGGTCTAATCACTATTGGAACCGCTTTGGTAGGAGTCCATGCATCTTTTGAGATTCGTCGAGCAGTAAAGTATCGTCGTACGCAGATTTTGTGCTGGGTTGCTCTATTCAGCCGTGGACTCATTATCTTCGGACCAACTTTGATTGTTCTAGGAATGATTTTGCTAACATTAAACCGAGAAGAGTTTCAAGATTATAATCCGGAGGATGAATGATGCATGTACCTCATTGCTGTTGAAGGAGGAGACGGTTCTGGCAAAGGTGAAGCCGTTCGTCTATTGGCCGCAATAGCACAAAGGTATGCATTTCCTGCGGTACACGTAACCCACGAACCAAGAAGACATAGTGAACTTGGGAAATTGGCTTTGAAGGCGGTTAGCAAGGGTGATTACACACCTTTAGAGGAAGCTGGTTTGTTTGCAGCAGATAGAGTTGACCATTCACACACTTGGATAAAGCCTCGTTTACTAAAAGGTGAACTAGTTATTTCTGATAGAAATATTCACTCATCTTTGGTATACCAAGGAATCGTAGGAGATCTAGGGCTAGAACAAGTAGCAGGCATGAATGCTGCTGCAATGGTTCCAGACCTAGTAGTGTGGATCGATTGTGATCCTGCAAAAGCGATGAAAAGAATAAACTCAGGAACTCTTAGAATGTCTGGTTCTAACAAACAAGAGTATTTTGAAACAACAGAAATTCAAACTAAGGTCAGGGCTGGATTTAAGGCGATATTATCTGATGAAATTGAAACGCCTGAACCTTTCAACCGCACAGAAGTGGTTGGACCTATTCTAAATGAAGGTGGCCTTGATGAATTAGAAAAAAATCTTTCTTTGGCCCTTAGAACATTTTTCAATCGTAAGCCTGAACCACAAAATGTAGAATTAGACAAAGTCGATCGCCATCTATTGAAAAGCCTGACATCTGGTGTGCAGACTCAACAAAGATTGCCAGGGGCTCCAATTCAACATATTTCTTTGCTTGAAAATTGGTTAAGTGGTAAATCTCCGGCTATGTGGATGTCTTTGGCTGAAGAAAATTGGGATGAAAAAAGAGCAAAAGGCGCAGATGTTCCTGGCCGACCAATTTCTCATGCATCATGGGCGATATTGGGTACTCTCTCACTTACAGATACGACTGATGTACCTACTTTACACGGACAATTAGGGCCTGTTAGGTCGGTAACAAAAAGACATACTCAACGGATAATAAAATGGCTAGAAAAGGAAAGATGGGTGCATAGACAACAAAGTCATGTTCCTTTTGCAGAAGCACAGATGTTTAAATTGCGAAATAGTAGATTGGGCTATGGGAGACTATGCCTTGCCATGTGGCCTTTACGTACCGCTCTTGCCAGTTGGCGAAGAAGCAATCCTAATCGCGATTGGGCCGATGCTTTGAAGGAGATTCTTCGCGATGGTGATGAAAAAAGACCTCCACCTTCCACGCGCAGAGCAGTTACTGCGGTAATGGCAAGACTAAATCTAATCTCGAGTGGGCATACTGAATGCCCTGTTCCAAAAAATGAAGAGGAATTGATGATTTGGTGGTCTATGGAGCCGCCGAAGTAATCACTCTTCTGAGTCATCGACCATTGAAAATTTGGTGCCTGATGGCAATACTACCTTTCCTGCATCGGTTTCAAAGAATTTCGGCCTAGCAGCAAAAGAGCAACTCATAATCAATCCAAGAAAGAGTCCAAACGGAGTTCCTGTAACCAATCGCATAAAAGCAGTCGACTCATAATCTGTTAGCATCTGAGTGAATCCATCCAACGCCATAGGAAGTACAGATAAGGCGATTAAAAATATGAATAATCTATTTCTGTAGTTCTTTCTATATATTGTTTCCAATCTTTGGTCTGGGAAAATTGAAAATAGACTATCACGTATAGTCCAGCGATTTAAGCCACGCCTTGAAAAGATAAAACCGCCTATTGCAAGACCTAGGAAAATCCCCACATCTCTAACACAAACCGGCATCTGATTACCATTGATTACCCAACTCCTTTCTGCCTTATTATGACAATTCAAGTCTCCAAAGGCGTAAATGAATCCAGCATAAGGATCTAATTCAGACCAAGAAAAATGGCCATATTCACTCTGATTATGACCAACTCCATTCACCTCTCCTTGTTGTATATTACCCCATGATTTTTCGTCGAAGTAATCGATTGAATTTGCTCTCCCTGATAGTTCAGGAACAGTATTGGAAGGAAGATAAGCGGGAACTAGAAAGAAAGAAATTACAAAGAAAGTGGAAATTCCTCCAATCCAATATCCTATTTTTTTCTCTCTGGAGCGGCCTGTTAATCCATTCCTCTCCATACCCCTGCCACTTCAATACAAGGGATATGTTTTCCCCAAGCGTGCTCTCGCATCGGATATGGAAGAGAAGGTCGGTTTCAAACGCGGCCTCTCCGCATCGATAGTTCTTGGACTATATGCGGGATTTATGATTGCGGTCGCTGTGGCGGTTACGCTAGAGGATAAAGGGTTAATTTATGCCGCATTTGTATGGTCGCTAACAATAGTAATTTCTGCGGTTTTCCTTACCCCAATTCTGGCGAATGGCCGTAAACGTGGAAGAAAAAATACCGATGAAGATGTTGTCACCGTTCGCTCCCAACTTGAATCATACAATGAGGGCGTTGGGCGCTGGAGAGCTTTATCTCATATCAGGGGTGAAAGTATGGGAGTTTCAATCTCATTAACCGGTGCAAGTAATCCTCTTGTAATTATTGAAAAAGCCTTGCTGCTTGCTGGGGATATAAGATTAATTTTCAGATTTTCAAAAACTGAATCCGAGTTAAGAGAACGCATACTACCGATTTTAGAACAGAAGGTAGGGTTGTCTAGAATTCAAAGGAAAACCAAGTCATTGACTGTTATTCCCCCTATTGTAATGGATAGAGGGTTGTTGATTACTAGATCGATGATGTTGTGTCCACCATTGATGGTTGGTGGAGCACTAGGGTTCTCTTCTATCGCCCCTGGTCAGCCAATTTTAGCAGTTGTTGGTGGTCTAGCGGGAGCTATGCTAGGAATATTGGTTATCACCAACAAAGGGTCATAAGGCTTGAAAAGAAAAATCAAAAATTTAGATTAATCTTTCAAAGGCCACCTTTACAAATGAACAGCGTTGACCCCTATATATGGAAGAGGTGATTGGCCTCATTAGTCGCTTACGTGACGGGGGTATAATCGTACCCGATCAACTAGAAAAAGCGATGAGGAAAATCGATATCAATGATTTTACACAATTCGATACATCCCCCTTTTACAACGATAGACCTGTTGTGTTCTTGGAAACGAATGATGGTGGAGTAAAAACGATATCTGCACCCCATATGATTGCTACATTATTGTATAATCTTGAACTATTTGAGGAACAAAATGTTGTAGTTTACGGTGCAAAGGGNGGATANATTTGCGCACTTATTGCCCACATAGTTGGAGCAGAAGGACTCGTTACAGTAATCGATCCTTCCAGTGACGTCATCTCTCATTTAGCAAATACTTTGAGAGGTTATCCTACGGTCAGATGCTTGGTTGAAGAAGAACTAGAACAAGATGATTTAACAAATCTGAACCGAGTATTGGTTACTGGACAAATTGAAAAACTTCCTGACTGGCTAAAGGATAGTATTTGTGAGGGAGGATTTGCAATCGCTCCTATAGGAGTAAAAGATTCGCAAAATCTACTGAAAATTGAAATGCAGGGTGGTGAGTTCTTTGATACAGACTTAGGTCCTGTATTGTTTGGTCCTGTAGATATCGCAGATACAATCATACAAACTCCATCACCCGCTGAGATGGCAGAAATGGTAGAGCACATGATTGAATTGATGACTGAAATGGAATTAATTGAGAATGAGGACAGGATAAAATTGTCAGATTTAGTCGCTAATTTACGCCAATTACCAGATGATATGCCGCCTCCTGATGAATTGGAAGACCCTTCGCAGCATCCTATGATGAAACTAATGATGGAGGAAGGAGATTGGTTCATGCGCTTCTGGCCTATTGTTCAATTGATGGCTGAATCAAGATTAGCATCACCAGGGGCTCCAAATACGGAACACAATGATTCTAGCCATTCAGACTTCATTCCATGAGTTGATAAAATGAGTGGAATTCAATCAGAAATCTCTCGACTTGGTCACAAAGACCCTCGTACACGAAGAAAAGCGGTCCGAGCATTATTCGATTTTAATTCTGAAATTGCTCTGGAAGGCTTTATCCCTCTACTAGAGGATAAAGATTCTTGGTTTCGCTCTAAAGCAATCGATGCCCATAGAAAATGGGCTAAAACCGAAGACGATTTGTTAGCCTTAGTTAATCGTCCTGACATCGAAACAAAGAGGATTGCAGCGGAATTACTAGAGAACATAGAGGCACCTGAAATCGCAAAAAAACTTCTCAGAGAAAATGACAATACAACAAGGTCTTTTGCAGCCAAGGCCTTAGCATCTGAAGAAGAACTACACTCGACTATGGCTCTTGATGAACATCACTCTGTCAGAGTTATAGCTGCCGAGTTTTCAAAAGACCAAGCACTAATTAGTACATTGAT
Source organism: Methanobacteriota archaeon (assembly GCA_002706615.1). Taxonomy (GTDB): domain Archaea; phylum Thermoplasmatota; class Poseidoniia; order Poseidoniales; family Poseidoniaceae; genus MGIIa-K1. The sequence continues at coordinate 78,909 of PALS01000015.1, read as the reverse complement.
CGAAGACTTACATTCTACTGTTAGAAGAGCTGCCATCTCTACAGCTGTCGAAGAAGGTATGGAATTGAAAGAAGAAACTATCGAAAAGGCAATGTCATCCAGTGACCCTTCCCTACGTGCATTAACCGCATCTCTATGTGTATTAAAAGGAGGAGAAATGCTACGCAGAGCTTGTAGTGACTCAAATCCAAAAGTCAGAAACATGATTGCTGAAACCCTAAGGGAAAAGGTAGAACAAGTTGATGACCGTATTCAATTAGTGGCGAAGTATGCTCCAAGTATCATTGTTAGATGGTTGCGTTCTAATCATGAAGAGGCTGCTAATGAACTAAGATGGTCACTAATTGAAAATATAGAAATCGATTCTAGAACTAGATCAAAGTTGCTTGAACAAATGTTGAGTAAAACAGATATCGATCAAAAAAGAGTGACAAAACTAACCGAAGATGATTCTCCTTTGGTCAGACTTGCAGCGAACAACCTATCAGCCTCCATATCTGAGTTAAAGGGTGAGGACATATGAGTTCAGGTATAGTTTTCCAAGCCGACGTGACGGATGGAGCAAGTCGAAGAATGGATATCAGTATAGAGATTAAAGGACCTTTTACTGAGAATATCTTTGAAATGAGATTTCCAAGATGGGTCCCCGGTTCTTACTTAATTCGTGAGCCGATTCAACATTTGTCAAATCTTTTAGCAATGGTAGATGGAAAAGAGATCAAAGTTGAGAGAGTAGATGTTGATGGAATAAGAATAAAGGGTATCAGCGACTCTAGTAAAATAGTACTTACTTACAAGTTACTCGCTGCTGAGATGACTTGTCGTGCCAACCATTTAGATGAAACTCACGTTCATATTATGCCTCCATACACATGGCTCATTCCAAGCAGAGGAATAGATCTAGACCGTCTAGAAGATATTCATGATGTGAAATTAATCACTCCAAAGGGTTGGCAAACAGCGACCCAATTGCCAGGAGTAGAAGGTTCGTGGCAAGCTCATGGCCGAGATGAATTATTAGATGCAATTATGGAATCAAATGCTAATCCAATGATTACTTGGAATGTGATGGGTCGTACTCAACACCTGAAGGTTTGGGATTCAGGAGGATTAGTAATTCCAAAGAAATCACTTGATAGGTTTGTGGATGAAGCGACCAAAATTATCGAAGAACACTACTTTTTGTTNGGGGTTCCAGAATGGGAGGAATATATCACTGTATTACATTTCACTGAGAATGGAAGAGGTGGCTTAGAGCATTTGCGCAGTCAAACTTCGATGATGCCTAGAAGATGTTTACAAGAAGGTAATGAAGAGGATTGGAGAGACTTGATCTCATTATTTTCTCATGAATTCTTACACCAATGGAATGTCAAGCAATTACGCCCTAAGAATTTCCTAGATTATGACCTCACTCGGGAAGTTCACAGTGATTTACTCTGGTGGTTTGAGGGTGCTACCTCATGGCTAGGTGACATTATTTGTTTACGCAGTGGTGCATGGAGTCAAGAAGACTGGAATAAGGATTGGATGAGGAAAATGAAGCGTCACTGCGATAGGCATGGCATGGAAAATGAGTCTCTACAAGAGTCTAGTCATGATGCTTGGATTCACTTATATCGTCCAAATTCATACAGCAGAGAAGTTCAAATTTCATATTATTTAGAAGCAGAGATGGCAATATTCTGTTTGGATGTTGAATTAAGAAAGAGATCCAAGGGGCAATTTGGATTAGATGATGTAATGGCAACTCTTTACCATGAACATAGACTAAATTCGAAAAATCCAGGAGTCACGCATTCCGATATTAAAAAAGCACTAGTAAATACAACAGGAGGAAGAAGACTTGGGACTATGCTCGATGAACTTGTATCCAATAGAAAAGCACCTGATGTGGAAGCGGCATTTGCGACACTCGGTTTGGAATTAGAACGTGAAAAAGAGCAAAAGGGAGCATGGATTGGACTAAATCTAGTAGATTCAACTAACAAAACAAAGGTTCGAACTCATTTGACCGGGTCACCATGCAGAGAATTGATTCATACCGGAGATGAAATTGTTGCTATCGACGGACTACGTGTTAATTCTAGCAAAGCGATAAATGCTGCAATATATGGTAAGCAAGATACCCCTATCAAGATTACAATCGCTAGACAAGGAGTACTTAGAGAAGTTGACATNACACCAATCTCAAACCCTGAGCATAATGTGAAGGTGAAAGGTAAAGGAAACAAATTATGGAAGATAATCTCTTCTAGTAAGCGATAATCACTCTTCATCCATCAATTGCTCAAGCATAACAAAAATTGGNGGTAAATCTCCAGAGATTGTGTGTTTACTTGTTTTNGGNGGGAATAGTTCACTAGAGAGGCTCATATCAATTACTTCTTGCTTACTCAAGGTATCCAAACCACTTCCTGGCCATACAGATACTGTTATTTCATCATCAGACAAATAATCTAGAAGAATAACTGGAACCCGCTTAAGTTCTAATATTTCAGCGATAGAGTGGCGATGGTGACCATCTAATATGGCGCCGGTTACTGAATCGACTAATAATGGCTTAGTGTAGCCTTTCCAACGCTTTGTCATATCCAATAACTTGTCACGATTACGAGGTTTAATTTCTTCATGAGGCTTGAGCCAAGATAGCGGGACCAATTGGACATCCTCAGCATCCCATGACATTGATTCGATGCGGTTGACTCTATGGGATAATGCTTTGCAGAAGTTGGTCACCAGATGGAAACGGTGAGACCGATGGAGGAGGGTAATCTTGCAGATGTTGCTGGAACCTCCGAACCGGGATTAATTGAGCCAGATAATGACCTCTCACACGTGTTGAATGTTCTTGCAGCAGGTGGTTTTGGNGCTTGGGTTGTCGGAGGTGCNGTCAGGGATGCNATTCTTGGAAAAAGGCCTCATGAATACGATATAGCAACAGATGCAGAGCCTGAAGAAATCNTAGAATCNTTNGAAGAAACAATCCCTACAGGAATAAAATTTGGAACTATAACTGTAAAAAGTGGAGAAAGTATGTTTGAAGTTACTACTTTGAGAACAGAAAAAGGCTACGGAGATGGAAGAAGGCCAGACGAAGTGAATTGGGGAAAAAGTCTGTCTGTAGATCTTTCCAGAAGAGATTTCACGATGAATGCTATGGCATTCGATTGTTCAAGAGGCTTGCTGCATGACCCCTTTAATGGCAGAGCTGACCTAAAAAACGGTATGCTAAGAGCGGTTGGAAATGCTCAACATCGATTATCTGAAGACGGTTTACGAATAATGCGAGCATACCGATTTATGGATCGAGGAGATTTAGGAATTTGGGCTCCAGATGATTCTTTATCCGCAGCACTTGTCAATAATCGAGCAATGCTATCAAAGGTCTCTGTTGAACGTGTATGGAATGAATTTGCCCAAATTTGTGTAGGAGATAATTCTGGTATTGTTTTAGCAAGAATGAATCGAGATGGTATCCTATTAGCTATTTTGAAATCTATAATTAGTCTCGAAGCCTTCGAACAAATTAGTTTAATCAACAATGATTTAGAAGCAAGAATCGCTTTGCTACTACAAACTCAGTCCAGCAAAGAAGTAAGTAATATTTTGAAANATTTGAAAGCACCATCCAAAGTAATTAAGCGGGTAAAGCACCTACATTTTTTAATACACAATACTCCAAAAGAAACAGAACTNAGGCTCTATAGAGCAGTAGTNGGAGAGGAAGTATTAACTCATGCAGAATTGAAGTATTGNCGTGGCGAGAGTTCTGATTTAATTGAAGGATCAATGATTTTTCCCACCGATGTTCAATGTTTGGTTGACGGCGATTGGATTATGCAAAGAACCGGCTTAGGCGGTGGCATAAAACTTGGTAGATTGAAAGAATGGTTACACAGGGTCCAAATTGAAAGGGGTTTGAAGAGCAAAGAGGAAATGGAGAATGTACTTTGCACGATACCTTGGCAACATGGTGAACCTGAAGATTGGCCACAAGTAAAGTGGCCTTGAAGGCCCAACATTGATGTCATTGAAGCCTCTGCCCCTATTGTGGAAGAAGGGCTAAATACGAACTTATTGCAACAAGGTGGCGGTTGGGGAGTACTTATTGGTTCAGGATTGCTCTTCATAGGTGGAGCAGAGATTGGAGGTTCCATATGCTGTTTAGGAATAATTTTAGCCGCATTGGGTTCCATTCACCATTTTCAGTCATCTAATGAAAATGGAGGTAAAATGGTGTTAAAGCAAGATGCTTCAGGCCAGTGGAAATGGGCAAATGAAGAATTAGACTTACCTGAGGCAATCACTGAAGGTAGCGTTAATGATAGCACTCAACCAGCCTCTTTTGCNTTTAACAATCAACAAAACCAAACCCTTAGTAGAATTATAGCTCAAGTTCGTGGAGGAAAGCCATTAGAGCAACTTGAGTCAAGTGAATTAACCACGCTTTCTCAGGCGTATGGAGTATCGGGAAATACTGACGAAAGACGTATTGAAGGCCTGATGTCTTCTGAAATGGCTAGAAAGGGATTGAAGATTGCTGCTGCAACTACTGGCGTTGCAGCAGTATTAGGTGGCACATCGGTAATCGCCAAAGCAAAGATGGAAGCTGAAAAGAAAGCAAAGGATGCTGCTGAAAAGGCTGCAAATGATGCGAAGATGGCTGCCAGAAAGGCCGCTCAGGATGCTAAAGAGGTAGCAGAAGACAAGATTAAGAATACGAGCGAATCTGCTAAGCAGCGTGTTGATCTGATACCAGGTATGGATTCCGATGCTCTTGTAGAACAAATGGTTACAAAAATTAAAGAAAAGAATATCACTCCTTCAAAATTAATTGAATATGCAGATTTCAACAAAGATGGCAAGTTGGATGCTATTGAATTATCAGGGGCTCTAACCGCCATTCTAGGTGTTAGTATTCCCGCTTTTGCTGTAAAGATGGCAATGGGAGATATGGATAAAGATGGAGATGGAGTTCTTGACAGGGGAGAAATCGAAGACCTTTGGCTAAAACTTGGTCTTGAAATTGATGAGCCTGAGCCGATTGATGATGAAATTGCGNTCGATGAAGAAATCGATCAGGTGATGGATGAAATCGATGAAGAAGTGGCAATAGAAGAGCCTGAAAGTATTGAAATTGAGGTTGAAGTTGATGACTCAGGTGAAATTACTCTTGCAGACGAAGATGTTTCCGAACAATTACCTGAAGAACCGATTCATGAAGAGATTGTTAGTGAAGAAGTGTTGCTAACAGAGGGAATTGATACCGAACTTGAACGTATGATTTTGCAACTTGAAGAAACTCGGCTAACAAGTGAGAGAAATACTATCATTGGAGAAGGTTCCAAGACCTTCACACTACACTTACGTATCGAAAAGATTGAACGGACATTATTGGGCCAAACCGGATACAGAGGCGGTCAAAGTCTGCATGGAATGATAGATGGCGGTCCTTATCAGGGCTTGGTTCAAGTCCATACCGACCTTGATGAAGAAGTCTTAGGCTACAAGGTCGGAGAGGAAATTAAACTATTAGCTCACATTGTTGATTACAAGGCTAGCATAAAGCGAACAGTAATGCTTTGCGATTCAATTCAAGGTTGAATTGCTCTAGCTATAACGATTCTTTGAACTTCTTGTGTCCCTTCGTAAATTTGGGTAATCTTAGCATCACGGAAGAATCTTTCAGCCGGGAATTCTTTGGTATAACCATAGCCTCCGAGTACTTGTATTGCTCTTTCAGAGACCCACATTGCTGTATCTCCTGCATACAATTTAGCCATGCTTGCTTCNTTTGTATGCCTTGGNCCTNCATTTTCATAATGATTCTGCTTTGTCCAAGATGCTTTGTAAACCAATAATCTAGACGCTTCTATTTTTGTTGCCATATCTGCTAGATAGGTAGTAATCATTTGATGATTAGCAATAGTCTTGCCAAATGCTTCTCTTTCATGGGCATACTTCAATGCGCATTCGTATGCTCCTTGAGCAATTCCAAGTGCCTGGGCTGCAATACCAATTCTTGAGTTGTCCAATGCATTCATTGCGATTGCAAAACCCTTTCCTGGTGCTTTTAGCACGTTTTCAGCAGGAACTTTACAGTTCTCTAAAATCAGTGTGCAAGTATCTGAAGAACGTATTCCGAGCTTGTCCTCTTTCTTACCAACTGTAAAGCCCTCAAAGGATTGCTCGACAATAAATGCAGTAGAACCGCCATGCTTCTTGACGCCATAATCAGGATGGTCTACATCTTTAGCGAATAAAACATAAATTTGTGCTTGAGCACCATTGGTTACCCACATCTTTTCTCCATTTAGTAGCCAATGACTTCCATCTTCTGAAAGTTTAGCCTTACATGTCATAGCCGCCGCATCTGTACCTGCTCCAGCCTCTGAAAGGGAATAAGCGCCAACTTCTCCAGCTGCTAATCTTGTCAAATATTTCTGTTTCTGCTGCTCATTGCCATGTAGTGCAATGGTTTTGGCGCAAAGTCCAACATGTACACAAAACATAACTGCAAACGAAGGATCGATTCTAGCCAATTCCTCTACGATAATGGATTCTGAAATATCGTCTACTGGATTGCCACCGTATTCCTCTGGAATTGTAACACCTTGTAGTCCGAATTCGATGAACTGCTCCCACTCTTCGGCTGGAGGAATCTGGTTTTTATCCCTATGTTCAATGGTAGGAGGTAGAACTGTTTCTGCAAAGTCCCTAACCAATTCTCTAATCATCTGTTGTTCCTCGGTCTCCTCGAACTGCATATTGCAACCGAAGAGGGACTTACTCATAATTCATCTGTAAACACGATATAAAGTCAATCATTGTGTTCATATACCACTTCAAAGACGGCGCGTCGGAGTTGACGACATTGGACGAAGAAGTCGTAGAATTCGGAATTGCGCATAGTAGGAAGTATTCGAGAGAGCATTTGTGGTACCAAGAAAAGGATGACAGGCTAGTAATTGGTATCTCAGATTTCCTAGGTACTGAGATTGGAGAAGTGTTGCGGGTTATACTTCCGCACGCTGAAACTGAAGTGGATGAAGATCAGAGTTTATTCTCTATATGGACTGCTGAGGAAAAACTTACTTTCCCTAGCCCATTTTCTGGGGAAATTGCTGAAGTGAATGGAGAAGTGGAAATTAATCCTGACTTGGTTAATGATTCTCCTTATGACCTTGGCTGGATTATTATTCTAGACCCGCATCAAATAGATATGGAAAACCTACTAGATCCTGATGAGTACGTTGATTTCCTAGCAGGGGAATGAGGCGAGTCTAATGGATGCTTTGTCAAGACTACGCGAGTCTTTGTCTAAAGCACCGGTGATGTGGAAAGGGGATTACCCCTATTTTATTCACCCAATTACAGATGGTGTTCCTAGACTTGAACCAGAGATTCTTTCAGCAGTATTACAATTATCTTCAAAATTGGTGGAGTGGGAAAATATCGATTTAGTATTAGGTATCGAAGCAATGGGATTACCCCTCTGCGCGCCACTTTCTATAGAGGCTTCCAAGCCACTAGTAGTTGCTAGAAAACGTAGTTATGGCTTGGATGGAGAAGTCGTAATCGACCAAACTACTGGATATTCAAAGGGTGAAATGTATCTAAATGATATTTCAAAAGATGAGAGAATACTGATTTTGGATGATGTGTTGTCAACAGGAGGAACAATACGCTCTGTCATCGATGGTGTAAAAAGAGCGGGAGCTACTGTAGTTCAAGTGATTACTGTTATTGAAAAGGGCCCTGGTCTAGCGGTTTTACAAAAAGAAATGCCAGATATAAAATTTGATTCACTAATCAAAGTAGAAATGGATGGCTCAAATATTACTATAATGGATTAAAGGAGGTGGANTAATGGATTTAGAAAGNCATGATTTTCAATTGGAAGAATTNATCAAAAGAATTGAAGAAAATGACCANCGCTTAGTTGCTTTACAAATCCCTGAAGGCCTNAANATGCAGGCATTAGAAATGATGGATGAGATTGAAGAAGAAACTTCTGCAAAGGTTATTCTGGCTGCTGATCCATGCTATGGAGCATGTGATTTGGTTCATGACAAAATGAAATTGATGGGTGTTGAACTTGTAGCACATATGGGGCATTCTCAAATGAATATTGATTCAGGTATGCCAACTCAGTTCATCGATGTAACCTATGATGGAGACCCCGAAATAACCCCTGTACTACCCATATTGGCAAAACACAAAGCTATCGCAGATGCAAGATTTGCTGAAGGTGTAGTCGACTTGTCAGAAGAAGAAGCTCAAGATCGCTTTGTAGATGCAGTTGGGCGAGTTGCGCCACTTACTGGGACGAAATTAGGTCTTGTTGGCTCAATTCAACACCTACACTTGATATTTGAATTCAAAGAAAAGTTCGANAAAGCTGGATTCGATGTAGTAGTGCCAGTAGGTGGGGCAAGGTTGACCTTCCCNGGACAGGTACTAGGCTGCAATTATTCGGGAGATGACAGCGATATTGGGCACTATATTTTCCTTGGAAGTGGAGACTTCCATCCAATAGGATTGGTTTTGCATACTGGAAAGCCTCTGGCAATGTTAGACCCATATAGCGGAGATGCGTCTGAGATGAGTTTCGAACGCATAGAAAGAATCCTACGCCAGAGATTTGGCTTGATTATGGCTATTCAAGATGCTCAAACATTTGCTATATTGATTGGGGAAAAACCGGGCCAGATGCGTCGTACTCTGGCTTTAAGGCTCAAGAAAGTCCTTGCTAAACATGGAAAGAAAGGATACTTACTAGCCNTGGAGCATATCGGACCTGATCTAATCGACTTTTATCCNGTAGATGCTTTTGTNAATACCGCATGNCCACGTATNGCAATCGATGATTCNGTAAGATATGGNAAGCCCCTNGTTACTCCATTCGAACTCGAAGTTGCTCTAGGCGAAAAGAAATGGGAAACCGGTTATCAATTTGATGAAATACCTTGATTCGCTTTCAAGATTTTCAAAAGTCGGAGATATTTTCTCCCGTATCTTCAATAACCGTAGACGAAAACCCTCCTTGGTCATGAGTTCCTATTTGGACCGTATCGGCGCCGGCCTGGTCTTAGCAAATCCAGAAGTTTTTGGCTTTGATTATGTACCTGAAATGTTGGTAGGCAGAGATGAATCACAAAACCAATTAGCCGGTATGTTCGTTGGTTTGGCTCACCCTGAAGGAACTGGAAGGGCTGTTATCACNGGNCCGGTTGGTTCAGGTAAAACTGCACTCATCAAACGCTTTTGTATTGATTTGAGTAGGCACTTGGCGGAAAAGCGCAGCATTAGAAGTGTACATGTCAATTGTAGAAATGCTGCAACAGCATCTAGAGTGATGCAAAAAATAGTCCAAGACTTAGACCCCGGTCATCCAGACCGAGGATTAGGAGTTGGTGAATTACTAACTTCACTTCGTCGTATGCTGCAAAGAGATAATACTCATCTGATCGTAGTTCTTGATGAAGTNGACCATCTATTACGTAATTCTGGTGATGATGTACTATACAAATTACTTAGAATCGATGAAGACCGCGATGGGGCAGGAACTCTTTCCTTGATTTTAATATCTCAAGAACAAGTTCTNGACCTTTTAGAAGGCGCAGTCATCTCNAGAATGGGTCGTTCCAACCATCTTAGATTAGCACCATATAATGAAGATGGCTTNCTCCAAATCGCAAAGCAGAGAGCCACTGCAGGACTTGTAACTGGAAGTTTTACCGATGAAATACTAAATTTGGTATCTCAAGCAGCGGCACCTTCTGGAGATGCACGTCAAGTCATCGAATTGTTAGAAGGAGCTGCTAAGCGAGCAGAGGTATCTGGTCGTTCAATGATAGAATCTAAAGATGTTCAAAGTACTATCATTACATTGCCAAATAATGTTGATTCNATGGATATTGATAATTTACCAGTTCATGCAATGCTAATTTTNCTTGGCTTATGCCGCAGATTGAAAAAGAGAGAAAGTGTAACCAGCGGAGAGGCTGAAAAACTGTATCATGTGGTCTGTGAAGAATATGATACCGAACACAAAGGACACACTACGGTATGGAAACATCTCAAGCGTTTAGCCCAGGAGGATATCGTGGTTACTAGAACTGCCAAACTCGAAGATGGCAGAGGAAGAACACAGCATATTTCGATGCCCCACATGCTACCAAGCGATGTTGCTAGGCGTCTAGAAACCCTTCTTCCTGCAAAATTACGCCGCTAAGTAGCGATTTTTGCTGGGCGGTGAGCCTAAATACCCGCCCCATGTCGGCAGGTTGCTCAAAGGAGTAGTTTACATGGCTGATACATCATTTGTTGCAGTAGTTAATGACACAAACCCCGCTAATGGCGGCCGCTCATACAACACCACNATTAGTGGAAACAACCTATCTCAACTTCTAGGAAAGAAAATTGGCGATGTTGTTGATGGCATATTTGTCGGAGAAGGAGAACAGACACTTGCGGGTTACAAATTAGAAATCACTGGTGGCTCGGACAAGACTGGAACTCCAATGCGCTCAGATCTAAGCGGTGGAAACCGTCAATCTGTATTAGTCACCGCATCGACTGGATTCAAGGGCCATGATTTGGTCTACAAAGCAAAAGGCGGAGAAAAGAAGCGCTTCCGATACAAACCAGATGGAATGAGAATGCGCCGTAACTTCCGTGGAAACACAATCACACAAGATACTCGACAAATCAACCTCAAAGTGGTTGAAGCTGCAAACAAATCGCTCGAAGATATACTAAAGGCGAATAATGAGGAGAGCAGCGAGTGAAGCCACTAGGCGGATCTTAGGAGTATCAAAGGTGAAGGAAGCATGGCACGTAAGCTTCCCTCCCAACCCGAAGTTAATATCGGACTAGTTGGCCATGTAGATCATGGAAAAACAACTCTTACTCAAGCATTATCCGGTATATGGACCGATACTCATTCAGAAGAACGCAAGAGAGGAATTTCAATCAAACTAGGATATGCTGATACCGCCTTCTACAAAACAAAGAAAGGCGAATATTATGCTACAGGCCGCAATCCAAGCGGTGGAAATGATGATGTGACTGAATTGCAAAGAGTGATTTCATTTGTTGATGCTCCAGGTCACGAGACTCTAATGGCGATAATGATCACAGGTGCCTCGATTATGGATGGCGCTATGCTAATGNTTTCTGCAAACGAAGCCTGTCCACAAGCTCAAACAAGAGAGCATCTAATGGCTCTTGAAATTGCAGGAATCGAAAATATTGTTGTAGTTCAAAATAAAATCGACTTAGTGACCAAGGAAAGAGCATTAGAATCTTACAACGAGATTAAAGAATTCTTGAAAGGAAGTATTGCAGAAAGTGCCCCTATTATTCCAGTTTCAGCGCACCATGATGTGAATTTAGATATTCTAATTCATGCGATACAAGAATATATCCCTACACCTGACAGAACCAAAGATAAGCGCTCTATTATGCATGTAGCACGCTCATTTGACATCAACAAACCTGGTACAAGACCTACAAAACTGAAAGGTGGAGTCATCGGGGGTAGTATAGTTGAAGGCTCCTTTGAAATTGGTGATGAAATCGTAATCGGACCTGGACGTAAAATCGAAAAGGGAAATAAGTCACACTACGAGCCGATTCATTCTGTAGTTAGCAGTATGCAAGGTGGCGGATTGAGCTTGGATAGTATGCATTCTGGAGGTCTTTGTGGTATGGCTACACCTCTAGACCCTGCGACAACTACNGCAGATAATCTATCTGGCCAAGTTGTAGCTCGCAAAGGTGACCTACCTGAAGTAAGGGATAGCATCAATATTTCAATCCACTTAATGGATAAGATGGTAGCAGGAGAAGGAGAAGAACCTTCACCAATCATGCCTTTACGCCCAGGTGAGATGTTGATGGTCAATGTGGCAACCGCGACTAGTGTCGGAGTGGTATCAAATACTGGCAAAGGAAAGGCTACTCTCAATTTGAGACTTCCAATATGCGCAGATAATGACCAAAGAATCTCATTATCTCGCCGTGTAGGTTCTCGATGGAGATTGATTGGGCACGGTACTATCGAGTGAGTTCTATGCAAAAAGTACTGATCGATGCCTGCGGATGGGTCGCAGTCATCGAAGCNGGTATCAATATCGATAAGGCTCTTCTAGAAAGTTCAGGAATTAGCAAGATTACAACTACTCAATCGGTGATTTCAGAGTTGGAATCACTTGATGGTAATCTTCTACTCGATATGCTAACTGCCAAAGCAGAACTAATCGAGCCTCTAGTTGAGTCTGGCAAGCATACTGATGACCAGTTGTTTGATTTAGCAAAAGAACATTCCTGGCCTATTTTGACTGTCGATACCGAATTAAAGCGAAGACTATCACAAGAAAACCTGTCTTGGATTGAAGTAAGTGGTCGTTCACATCTAAGAATGATCAGGGCAGAGTGAATAATTCATCATCACCATGGCCATCCAATAAACGAAGTTTCACACCTGCATCAATCCAAGCGTGTGCGTAATTAATCGCTCCAAAAGCACGTACGTAGTCACCAGTATCCATGAAATGTTTTGCATCCGAAGCATAATCATCTGCCATACGCATCATAATCTGCAATTGAGAAGACTCATTGCTTCCCTCTTCATGAATCGGTGTTGCTTTTTCCCTAGCCCTTTTTGTCAAATTGAGATAATGTAGTACTTTTTCTTCTGTAACTACGTCATTTAACTGCAAATTAATCACCCCTTTGTCTCTTCAATAAGCGGTTTACGTCATTGCTGCGCCCCAATGAATCATATAATTCCACAGCCAAAGAGATTCTTCCTTCCTCTTCGGCTTGACAGGCTCTTTGGAAAATTCTTTTTCTTTCATCCCAATCACTAGCAATTTGTGCATCTGCGACCATTCTTTGCATTTCAGCACGACGAAGGTTTGCCAAGTCTGGAGATTGCCAAAACCGTACCAAACCGTTGCGTGTTGCTGTAACCATGGTGTCGGTAGCAACCCCACAAAGCATCTCTCCTAGATCAGATAGCCCGAGCTCTTCTTCTGAACTCATGGAATGTATTGAGCCTTCGATTGAAAGTACCCACCATCCATCACCTGCCCTAAATGCTGCTAAAGGCTCTAGTGAACGCTTGTCTATCGCTTCCAAACCATCCCACCCATAGGGGTGAGGCACGCCCTCCCAAAGAATGCCATCAGCTGATTGAAGAAGCACTTTACCCCCAGCCATTCGGCTTGCCCAAGACCAAACTCTGTCCTCGATAAGCCTTTGAGAATCATCTTTTGCAAGACGGGCACAACGTAAACGCCCTTTGTCNTCTTGCCACATCAAATGTTCACGGTCGAACCAACCTACTAAACGTCGTACTTTACCGCTATCTAAGCGTTTTATTCCTCGGCCTTCTTGGTTGAAAACATGTAATTGACCCTTTCTACAAGAAAGTACCCAGCCGCCTCCTGGTCGTGCCATAACATCACTGAAGCCCCCATTTGTCGATCTCCCCTCTCCTAATTGCCTACCATCACTAGCACGTACCAAGTGGAAGCCATGACCGCACAATAAGGCGATTTGTCCAGAGCCATGTTCTGCTCCATGTACTCTAAAAGGCATAGAGCGTTGCCATTTTATTTGTGCTTCATCGTCTAATAGCATTATTTCCAAACCTGCAGATACCAGCAAATTATTGCCAACGGCAGCCAATGTAGAAATTATTGTTGGAGATTCCCAAGATCTAGATATTGTCCAACTCATTGGTCTCCCTCCATCATTCCCCATGCAATAAGTTGCGCTTTAGCATCATTGGTAATAGAAAACATTCTCGAGCGCCCATCCTGTTGTGCCGACATTATTCCCGCTCTATAGAGTCGATTACACATCTGCGAAAGCCTCGGGCGTTTAATGTTTAAACGATCTAATAATCTAGCATCTGAAGGAGAGAATTTACGTTCAGAGCCTATCTCTACCAATATGGCTTCACTACGAGAAAGATTCCTAAGAGTCGTTACATCCAACGAATTACTTTCTCGCTGACCGATTACTGGTCGCCTCATGGCAGCCAATAAATCTGCTAATCCCATACCATTTGGAAGACGTAGCGCTTCTACAAATTGGGCCAGCAGTCCGTCGTTACTGATTTCGATGTTTGGTTGAGGAGGAGGCTCAAATTCCTCAACTGTATTATCTTGGAAAAGAGGATCTTCGGGATATTCTTCTTGAATCAAGGTTGGCTCGCTACCTTCTTCCATCCAAAGTTGATTTGAATCTACATTTGCTGGTTCAGGGATTCTAGGTGCAGTGTTCTTATCGTATGACGGATTTGACTTAGTGTAAGAACGATTTCTAGCAGCAATTCCACCAAAAGGCCCTGCAGTAGCGACCGGTAATGGATTATCATTCCAGACTATTGGCTCAGCTTTATCTTGTTCCAACGCATCAAGATCCAAATCAAAATCATTCTCTTCTTGAGTAGCGCTATCTGCCAATGCCTCATCTTGCTCTATTTCCTCGTCAGAAGGCTCTGGAAGCGATTGTACAACTTCTGGCTCATATTTTACTTCTCGAGGGTTAGAGCGCTCATATTCGACCATATCACGCATTATACGCATAACTCTGGTCGGCATCCCTGATGATTTTTCCATCAAATGTTCCAACGCTTCTTCTGGCATCTGCCAACCAGTCCTTGATACTGAAGCCATTCTGAGTTGGCATAATTCACTAACTTCAGATTTATCTAAAGGCATCAATACCTCTTTGTGGTCAAATCTCTGAATTAATGATTCAGGCCATTGCGCCCTTTGGTCGGTGGTCAAAGTAATCACTACCAATGCACACAAACGCTCTAATGAAGCCATCAATGCAGAAACAGCATCGGATAATTCCTTGCCATCCGCATTTGAATAATCTAAGGAAATTAGCGGCATAGGGCCTTCGGAAGTATCGGTGAACTGAACTAATTTACTGACTAATTCTTGAGTGCTGCCAGGAATTTCAAATCCTATCAGAGAACTAAAGATTTCATCTAGAATACTTTTCGCCCTATTTGCACTTGGAAACATGTCCAAGTGTACGTATTTTCCAGTTTCTTCAGCTAAACAACGCATAAGTGAGGTACGNCCTGAACCATTCTCTCCGATTAACAAGACCATTCGAGGATTTCTTTGTTTCAAAAATCGACTCCAAGATGCAGATAACTCTTCACGGCCTACAAGGAGATTTGATTTTCCAGATTCCAAAGGCCTACCATGAAATGGATTTTCTCTTAACGCTGGAATTCCCAAGGGAGGATCTTCTGCACCCATAGGAGACAGTGGATTCTCAACAGTATATGATGTTTCAGTGAAATCTGATACTAAAGAGACCTGTTAGTACGCGTCAATCAAGATACCAAATCGGCAAACAAGGGGCGTAATAACGGAGTGTTAACGCATTGTTAACGCGTTAGTTAACGCGTTGATTGAGCGCATCGTTCATCAATAAGACACTCCCCCCTCACAGATAGAGGAACAACAATCATGCCAGTCGATGACAGTCGTCTAAAGGGATTCTTCCGACTATCGGTTGAAGAACGTAGGAGTATAGTTGCAGAACTTGCTGAACTATCTCCAGAGAGTGTTGAAGCATTGAGTAAATATGGAGAACTCGATGAAGTATCGGCTGAGAGAATGATTGAAAATGTAATTGGCACCATGTCATTACCGGTTGGAATTGCAACTAATTTCCTAATAGATGGCTCTCAATACCTCATTCCATTCTGCCTTGAAGAATCTAGCGTAGTTGCTGCTGCCTCAAATATGGCAAAAAGATGCCTTTCAAGTGGGGGTTTTACCACAAATTGCGATAATCCTGTAATGATTGCACAGATACAAGTTTTAGATTTAGAAAACATTACTGATGCAGAGAAAGTGATCAATGATTCAAAGCAGGAATTAATCGACATTTGCAATTCCCTACCCTCTACAATGATTCGTTTAGGAGGTGGCTGCAAGGATATTGAAACCCGGCAAATAGATACTATGTCTGGCCGGATGTTAATCATTCATCTATTGGTTGATACCAGGGATGCAATGGGTGCTAATGCAGTTAATACAATGGCTGAATTGGTTAGTCCAAAGGTTGAGCAACTTACCAATGGCCGAGTACATCTAAAGATTCTATCAAACCTAGCATCTCACCGATTAGCTCGAGCAAGTGCAACATTTACCCCCGAAGAATTGAGTAATAATGGAGATAGAGAAGATGGTTTACAGATTATTGATGCAATATTGGAAGCATACCATTTCGCTGTATCAGACCCCCATCGGGCTGCAACTCACAATAAAGGAGTAATGAATGCAATTAGTGCAGTAGCATTAGCATGTGGGCAAGATTGGAGAGCGATTGAATCCGGTTGCCACGCCTGGGCTTGCCAATCTAATGGCCAATATTCGTCTATGACAAAGTGGTCTAAGGACGAACATGGAAACCTTGTCGGAAGCATGGAAACTCCAATGGCTGTAGGAATTGTAGGTGGAGCATCGAAGGTCCATCCGGCAGCAAAAGCGAATTTACAGATCCTAGGAGTTGAATCTGCAACTGAATTGGCTGGAATCATAGTCTGTGCAGGGTTAGCACAAAACCTTGGAGCAATGCGTGCTTTAGCGACGAATGGCATTCAGGCCGGACATATGAGCCTTCATGCAAGAAATATGGCTGTAAGTGCCGGAGCAGTAGGCGAAGAAGTTGAATCTGTAGCTGAAATAGTAAAGGCGAGGGAAGGACCTATAACTCAACAATTAGTTTCTGAAATACTTGCAGAACTACGTTCTAATTGATTACTCATCTTCACCGATATCAAGAGTCATCTGAATTCCATCATCGTGCTCATCATCGTCACGTAGCGCTAATTTCTCTTCCATACCATCTAGCATTCCTGAACTAGAGACCATTTCCCTAAACCAGATTCTTACCTTTTTACGATCTGTATGCGGACAGCCAAATACTTCGGAAAAACGACGAGTTGTCGTCAATCTCCTGGTATTACCATCTCTACGACGATTGATTAGACCAGATTGGGCTAATTCGCGAATGTGGTCATACGCTCTTTGTCCAAGTAATTCGACCAACCTTGATTGGGGCATTGGTTGGTGATAAGCGATTAGTGCTGCTGCTTTGAGCAACTTTTGTGGCATCTCGGTTTTTGTCTCTGTTGGAAGTAAACCGGCAATCTTCGGCTTGACCTCAATAGCCCAACGGCCCCCGATTTCGACTATTTGTAAAGCGCCACCCTTGCGTCTTTTCAAAGTAGATTGCAAAGTTGTTAGGGCCTCTGATATCTCTTCTACTTCGTAACCCAAAGATTCCGAGAAATCTTCTGGAGACATCGATTTACCTGCACTGAATAGTGTTGCTTCAAGAAGTGTTTCCAAAGGTAATTCTGACATGTTAATAACTCCTTACTCGATGAATAGGTCTTCTATTTCCGCTTCCTCTGCTTTAATTTCAGCTTCCAGTTCTGCAGCGGCAAGTTCTGCTTCGATTTTCTCTTTTGCTAATCGCGCTCTTTCCTCCAAGCGTATTGCGTGTCTTTGCGACTCTGTCTCTTCATCCTTTATCGAATCTGAATATTCATCATTTAGTTTCTCAGCGAGTTTGGTTACTTCGGCAAAGGTTTCGATTTCAGGCCATTTATCTTCCAGCATTATAGGGTCATCTGGGCCATCTTGACTGATAGAAGCATATCCTCTATGTGTCAAAAACAAGCCAGCAACAAATGATGTGATTCGAGACTCAAGGTCGTATCCTTCTGGCACTTCTCCAAATGTAGAGATCAGTATCTTTCGTAATTCTTCAGTAACTTCAACCACTGGAACCTGAGTCTCACCCGTATTGCTGATTACAGCACGCATAGCATCCCAGCAGCGTTTGATATCTGCCTCTAAATCCTCATTGTGCATTCTTGAGCCAACATTGGCAAGCATAGTTTTCAATTCTTCAGCGTGAATCTTACGGTTCTCTTCCTTCATTTTGAGTATCTCGGCTTCATCACATGCATCCTTCAATGCCGAAAGTAATTCTCCAAGAGTCGATGGTCTGCCTTCATCTCTTCTAACTCTCTCTCCAAAGAAATCTGGAAGAAGAGTATCAGCACTTCCCTCCAAAATCGATGCTGTAAACATAAATTCTTCATCATCATATTCGGTCTCCCAACCGAAGTCTGAAAAGTCGTCATCATCGTCAAAGTCAGGCGCAGTGACTCGTTCAAACAAAACTGAAGCCTGCTGATTTAGTACTTCCCAAGACAGTCTTATCAAGCGTCCACATGCAGGTAGATCTAAGCTTTCGGATTCTTTTTTGACCCTGGTTGTAAATAGTTTCAAGAATGCTGACAAATCAATGTTCCAAGGGTCCATTCCCTCTTCCTTGACAAGTGAAAGTACCAATGCGACCGACCTATCGAATGGGTCCTCTAAGACTTGATGCTCAGCACCATCATTTTGAGCGATCATCACGACTCTGTCAGCAAATCTTGCCGCTTCAGATTCATCTTCTTCACGACTTAGCAATTGGTCCATAATGTCTTGACGTAGGAACCAATTATCAAGAAGTGCTTGCTGCAAAATCACACCTCCTTCTCAAGTTCCTCTTCTTCGATTGTATCTTCTAGTACCGCATTAGCGACCTTTGCTCGCTCTTCAATATCCTCGGTTAATTCCTCGGCCCTATCGGCTAATGCTTCAAATCCGCTGATAGATTCAGGATTTTCTCCTTCTGTAATGTGCTTGGTTAATCCTCCTAAACTCTTAGGAGCAGGTAGAGGTTCAGGAACTCCTGGCATTTCATCCAATGTGATTCTAGCCTCTTCAATTCTGGAGTGGTTCTTATCGGCTGCTTTAGCTGCTTCTTTTTCTGCAATTTCTCCTAATTTGATGGCTCTCTCTCTATTGAAGTCAACAATTCTTCTAGAGCAGCCGTCGCCTCCATGAGTAATACCGATGTGATGGTCCGCCAATTCAAGTGACACTTTACGAAGTGTTACCATGATGAATTGTGCTGCTTCTGAACGGTTTCGGCATTCGTTGGCAATTAGTCTTGAATTGATTACATCTAGGTTCTGGTCGACTTCATCAAAGTAATAGAACGGACTTGGATCATGGTCTTGTATTGCGAAGATAAGTGCGAGTGATGCCATTGATTTCTCGCCACCAGATAGTGATTGTAGCCTTGATTTGTTGGACTTACCCTTCGGTTGAGCCCACATATCTAANCCTCCTTTGAATGGTTCATCTGGATTCTCTAGGAATAATTCTCCCCTTCCGCCATTTGACAATCGCTCATACACTACCTTGAAATTCTCATTTACTTCTTTCAAAGTAGATAGCAATCGGGTCTTCCTTTGACTTTCTAGATTCTCAGTGATATCGATTAGTCTCTTTCTACGTCCTTGTAGNGTCTTGAAATCACTCTTCATCTCATCCAAACGCTCCTTACAGGCATCGTACTGTTCGATTGCAAGCATATTTACTGGACCNAATTTGTCTAATTTACGTTGTAATTCACGTAATTTCTTTTCAGCATCCCCTACGTTTGATAATTCAGAACCTTCTTCTGCTACAGGGATNGACATTTCAGCCATCTCTGCCAGTAATTCTACCAGATTCATTTCTCTTATCGCTAGATTGCGAGTTATATCTTCAGACATTGAACGACGGTTTACCGCATCATTCGCCTTTTGACTTGTTGCTGCACGGAGGTCTGCTCTTTCNTCAACTAACTGTGATCTTTCTGTTTCCAAACCTTCATGCTCTTCGAGAAGAACTTTTCTTTCTGNCTCTTTTATTTCCAGCTGTTTGCCNTCCTCTAATATAGCAGCAGACCACTCTTTTATAGAAATTGCACGGTCTGACATCGAGGCCTGAATTTCATCGGCTCTACCCGTCAAATTGTCTACTCTTTCTCCTAATAATCCACTTTTATCTTCACCANTATCCAAAGTCATCTTAGCTTTGGTAGCAGCACCTTCAGCAACTAATCTGTTGCTTTGGGCTGTTAGTAACTTCTCTCTAATTCCTTCAGGGCTAGAAGATTGCAATTCTTCGGCTGCAGCATCTCTAATTGATTCGGCTGAAACTAAATTTTGTTCTGCAGTCTCCAATAAAGCGACTTTACCGGCATGATTGGCTTCGAGGTCTTTCAACTTCTTTTCTAATACAGCCGCTGCGCCGTTAGCCTTATCCAATGTTTTCTTTGCAACATCTAATTCTGCTTTCCATGTTGAGAGTTTTGTAGATTGGTCATCCTCAGCAATCGAGTTTATTTTGGCTCTAACACTTTGCTGTAGTGCTCTTGCCTCATCCAATGCTCCTGCGACTGTTGCATCCATCAATGCTAGACGGTCTACTTCTGCAGAAATCTTCTCGACTTCGCTTGCACCTTGGATACGTCCGCCGAATCCAACTTTCATTCGGGCTTTACTACCGCCAATCATCGCACCGCCAGGTTCTGTAATCTCTCCTCCAAGAGTTACTAGTCTAACACCGCCCATCAAACGACGTGCTGTTCCNATGTTATCGACTACCAGGGTATTGCGCAACGCATATTGAACCGCAGTAGCAATACGTGGATCGTAATCTAATAATTCGTGTGCAAAACCTACCACTCCTGGCTTTCTAGCGACCATTGTGGCCTTACCACTAGAGCGGTTTGTTTGCAACTTGTTCAGAGGAAGGAAGGTTGCTCTTCCACTATTTTTTGTTTTGAGGAGAGCCATTGCTTCGGCTGCGACTTGGTCGTTCTCAACCACTACAGAGTTCATNCCCCCTCCNACTGCTGTCGCTAGTGCATCGGAATGTTTCTCTTCTTTTGGAGCGCATAATTCTCCAATAGTTCCGATGATNCCTCTTAATTCGCCTCTATCTCTAGCAGCCATTACCGCTGCCGCACCTGGAGCCATTCCATTGCTTCCAGAACGCTTCTCAAGTTCTGCACGAGCGCTAACTAATTTTCTTTCAGCTTCGTGCAATCTTCTCTCTACTGCAGATTTCTCACCGATNAGCCTCTCCTCTGCTTTCTGAGCATTTCTTAATTCATTAGCAAGATTAGTTCTATCCTTCTCAGGGTCTGCATCTTCAAATTCATCTCCTTGTAATAGGAGGTCATCATGAGCGAGAAGAGCATCATCTACTTCTTCCTCTGCAATAGATAACTGCTCNGCCAATAATTCTGCTTGGCCTGCNATTTTATCAACTTCNAGTTTAGCAGCATGTACCTTTTGCCGGGATGCTTCTAAGTCCTCAGTAGCCTTTGAAAGAGCGCGCGATAATTGGGCAGTAGATGCATCCGAATTTTCAAGTGTATCTTGAATTTCTTTCTCGATTTCTTCTGATTCCAGTAATAACCTCTTGGAATCTTCTAATGCGGTTTTAGCAGCTAGTAATTCCTCCTCATGGAGATTNAGATCATCTTTNGCNGCTAGGATTTGCTCTTCGAGGGATATCAATAATTCTTCAGCTTCAATTTGTGCTCCTTCTGATTCTTGAATCCTGTCTTGGTTTCTGTCACAAGAAACCTGNAAGTTACGGATTTCTTCTAGTAAACCGCCTTTATCATCACCCATGGCTTCTCTAATTTTCGATTCTAATGCTCCGATTTTNTCATCGAATGCTAGTAATTCCTTCTCNGCCGACTTTACTGACTCTTCNAGTTCGGTAGCTTCTGCCAAATATCTTGTCCTCTCATCAGNATGGTGTTTGATTTCTGCTTTTGCTGAAAANTGTCTTGATTGGTATAATTCGATGTTTGCTTGGTCGAAATCTTCTTTCGCAGATTTTGCTTTTTCAGCCTGAGCCTTTTCTTTTTCTAAAGTTTTCAATCTTGTTTTTTGCTCATCTTCAACAAGGGATATCCTTTCGATATATTCCTCGACCTGGCCTCTTTGGCGCTCAGCTTTACGGATTTCATCATCGTAGGAAGTTACTCCCGCAACCGAATCCATTACCTTGCGCCTTTCCTTAGCAGTCATGCTAGATAGACGCGTAACATCTCCTTGTAGAACGATATTGTAGCCATCAGGTCGAGCATTTGCCTGGCCAAGGATCCTATGGAATGCTTTTTGCCCACTCTCTTCTCCGTTCAAGAAATATGATGTTGTGAGATTATTTGATTTGGTTAATCTCACTTCTCTGGTCATTCTGACCTCTTCACAATCTAGTGGCAGCCTTCTTCGCCCATTGGATAGTGCCGGATTGGCGAACACTAAAGTCACCTTAGCGTTCCTTGCTGGACGGTTTGACTTACCTCCATTAAAGATTAGATCTTTGGCGCTTTGTGCACGTAAAACCTTGGAAGAACGAGGTCCTAATACAAATTGAATTGCATCTCCACAATTAGATTTACCAGAACCATTCGGCCCTGTTATCGCTGTAAAGCCTCGGTCAAGAGGAATTGTTGCTTCTCCTTTGAATGATTTGAAGTTTTCAACTTCCAGTGTTTTTAGATACATCCCTTTCCCTCTCAATCAAAGCACTGCGGCCTCAACTAAAACTAGCAGCAGCCATGGGGGGTTTTGAAGGTTACGCGTCTCGCGCTCGCGAGGAGCCGTTTAACAAACACCTCTAGTGAAGCCGCGTGCAGCGATTAAGAGATTGTACCTGTGTTGTTACAGCCAGCACAACCTTGGCCACTACAAAGGTGGCATGCTCTTGCCATTTGTCCACCGAAATCATCTCTTAACCCAGCTTCGAATTCATCCTCGAATTCATCTAGGTTTTGATGTACCCACAAATCTTTGACAGTAGTGTACTTTGACATCGCTTTACTCTGCCTCTTGCTTCCGAGTTTACCAAGATTACCGCCTTCCTTGTAAGCACGGTCCATATCAGCGTGTAACTTGCGCATTTCAAGTTGTTTCGCCCTTTCTGAAGATTCATCATGAACGACATACTTAGGGCCTCTTAACAAGAATATTCCGAAAGAGAATATTGCTAATTGAACTGCGATTGCTGGAGCAGGGAATGGGAGTAGTTCGGCTAATTCAGACGAAGAGACTCCAGGCATTAGATCCATACTATCAGCGACAGCAAGTCCGCAGAGCATTGCTCCAACTACGATTGTCATTCGTCTGAACCGTTTAGCCCAACGGCCTTTCTTTGGCCATCGAAGGAAACTAGCAAGGAACATTGCACAGCCTTCAAAGATCATCAATATGTCCGCAGCATCCCATTGNCCTAAAGGACCTACACACGAATTTAACTCTCCTTCATCAAGGTCGTTTTGGATATCTTTTTCATTACAACCAGCGTCTGCAGCATTAGCTAAAACCAATTTTTGTTTTGGGTCAAGGTCGACCAATATCCCAAATTCAACATTTGCTACAGCGATGGCAATTAGGGTTAATCCGAAGATGGCTGTGACCTTCTTTAGTAACCCCATATCATGCCTGAGGTTGAACTCGCCCTTATTGCTGTCGATAGAATGAGGGCGAACTTTGAAAACTAATATCACAACGAGGCTTTGAAGTTCATGTCAAAGGTCGTAATAATTGGCAGCGGGATTGCTGGACTTTTCTCGGCATTACGCCTAGGTAACGCCGGTCATGAAGTGCTAATAATTACAAAACAAAGACCTGAAGATTCCTCTACAAATTGGGCTCAAGGCGGGATTGCAGGAATCTTGGACAAAACCGATGGGGAAGCGATGAAATCCCACATTTCAGATACACTAGTCTGTGGAGATGGACTTTGCGATGAGGAAATTGTTCGCTGCGTTGTTGAAGAAGCAGGAGATAGGATTCGAGATTTACTATCTATTGGAGTTCGATTTGAGAAAGATGGNGATGAGTTCCATATGGTCAAAGAAGGAGGGCATTCAGCACGTAGAATCCTTCATGCTAAAGATGCCACTGGGAAGGAGATTGAAAGAGCTTTGACCGAAGCGGTAGAAAATCATAGTAAAATTTCTATGAAGCCTCATACGCTCGGAGTTGATCTAATTCAAAGAAACCATGGAAATCCTTCAGATGGCATTGCAGGTGTTTGGTGTCTTGATTTAGACAGCGGTGAAATGATTAGTATATCAGCAGATGTAGTGATGATTGCAACTGGAGGAGCTGGTCGTTTATGGGAGAAGACTACCAATCCGACCGTGGCTAGCGGAGATGGGTTGGCAATGGCAGTTCGTGCTGGAGCCGCTTCGAAAGACATGGCATTCGTCCAATTTCATCCAACCGCATTAGTGGTTGCTAAAGATAGGCCATTTTTGATTACAGAAGCACTTCGAGGAGAGGGTGGAGTACTACTAGATGACGATGGTTTACAAAAATATAGAACAGAAGGCGGAGAGCCTGAAAAATATTCTTTTACACTTGAATTCTCACCTCTAGGTTCATTGGCGACTAGAGATGTGGTGGCACGTGCTTGTGACCAGAGAATGAAAACTACCGGCAAGGATAATGTATGGCTGGTTACAGACCATTTGGATAAAGAAAAATTGTCATTAGAATTTCCAACCATCAAAGAAAGACTCAAGCGGCACAATATTTGCTTGGGAGAAGACCCTCTACCTGTAGCTCCAGCAGCTCATTATATGGTTGGAGGATTGTTGGTAGATTCAAATGCAATTGTATTGCAAGAAGATGGTAAACAAATTCCAGGGCTTTATGGAATTGGAGAAGTTGCNTGTACCGGCATGCATGGTGCNAATCGTTTGGCTTCAAACAGTCTATTGGAGGCTGTTGTCTTTGCAAATAGAGCTGCAGACCATATGATCGCAAATCCGGAAAACAATTCCAATCAAGTACCTGANTGGAGGGCAGAAGGGCTGCCGCATCTAGAAGAACATGCGCCACTAGTACGTGATTTGGAAGCCCTAAAGAAAACCATGACTGATGATGTAGGAATCGTTCGAAGGTTTTCTAGNCTCGAAAGGGCGAAACGAATGTTGAAATTATTATCAAATGAAGTTGATCTAATTTGGCGAAAAAGCCTACCAACTAGAGAATTGGTTGAATTACGAAACCTAATTTTTGTTGGTAACCTGATTACAGAAGATGCTTTACTGCGTACTGAAAACAGAGGNTTNCATTACAACAAAGACCTCATCTNAGAGATTTCACCTGTGCTAATAACAAAGTGTTGAGAGGTGTCGAAACACCACATCTTTCACCTCGACGAACTATTTCCCCACACAGCATTTCAATTTCAGTTTCTCTTCCAGCTTTTACATCCTGTAACATCGAGCATCTATTTTCTGCAGTTGACTTCAATACTAAATGTAATTTGGAAATTAATTCCTGGTCCAAAGGAAGGTNAACTTCCTCCATTCGGGCAACAGAGGCTGCTTCAAGCATTGTGGATTCAGCTTGTCCTAAAAGCGGATCTTGTAGTAATTCACCATTTTTAACACCACAAATCGCTGCTAATGGATTGATTGCAACATTGAGTAATAATTTGGACCATAGTGCCAATTCTAAATCATCTACCAATTCTACATCCATGCATGAAAGTATTGAGAAGAAATCATTTGCAGCATACCCTCCAACAGATACATCACCCTTACCAGACCAATTTATTTCACCTGGACTGTTTCTGAATACTGCATTTGTAGTTACTCCTACTGCAACTCTATGCGGACCTAAGACCTGTTCAAGTATCTCNTTATTGCCTAAGCCNTTTTGTAAAGAAAGTACAGAACCTGAACAAATGTATCGTGCTATTTCAGCTAGTGCGAGAGTATCTTTTGATTTACAAGTGATGATGGCTAGATCACAACTTCCTTNCAAATCGGGATGAAGTCCTNCTTCATCCAAAGAAACGGTCCAATCATCTCGNCCGACGCTGAAATCCCATTGNCCTGCAACTTTCAATCCATTAACAGCTAATATTGCCCCATGNTCCCCTTTTGCATGAACGATTACATCTTGCCCTGATTCAACTAACTTTGCTGCAACTAGGCAACCGATAGAACCGGCCCCTAATACTGCGATTCGCACGATTACACCTCGTGATGAGAAAGATGTAACTCCACCTTCCATGAATCATGCTCTAACCAAGCAAAAGAATAACCATCTTCAGGAGGTGTTGCTGAAATTATTGTTGATTGGCCGGCTAGTAATACAAATGTGTTGTTAGCAACCCAACGGTCACCTGTACCATGTTGCTCGGTCTCAACCGTAATATTCTGGTCGGTTGGATTATAAATTGTCAAAGTGTTATTGGTAAATTGTACTGGCCCAGTCCAATCATTGTAACTACTGTTATTTGATTCGACAATATACAACTGTGGNCCTTCACTTACAGTATAAACAAATTCTGGTTGAGAAGAATATTCGTTCTTTTGGCACCAAGTAATCAATGAATCTACTGGAGCTTTTATTGTCAATGGAACCTCTTCTACAACAGGTATAGTTGCGCTTGATTTGACTTCAAGGTCCCAAATCCAATCACCTTCGATTGGTTTCATTGGAACATTTGTAGTGTGCTCTGCTTCACAGGAACCTTCGTGATTTAGACGGAGTTCGCCGCCCAGAGTCCACTGACCCCAGCCTGCAATCGAATTATTTGCTTGGATTAACAAACCTGATTGTGGGAATATCAATTGCCTTGTAGTGTTCTGTGCTACCATAATTTCAAACTCATGAATACCAATGATGATTGTCATACCATCTACCAATTCCAAATTAGTGCCCGCTTTGGCTTCAATACACACTTGTTCTTCTTCNCCATCTAGAATCAGGGTTGAATTTGGTGTATTGTCTAGTGAAAACAATGAGTGTTCCGGTAGAGTGCGGTTCAAACTTACATTGACTGAAGAAGGGTTTTTCCAAACCAANTCAACACAAANAATGGGTTCAATTTCACTACNAGATTTTATCCAATCCATATATGGGAAAANATCAAACTTTGGCGAAATTGTATATTGTAGATCAACATTATTCACTCTGACAACAATATCTCTTCTCACCGTTGATTGATTATCAATTAACTGATAAGATACTTCGATAGATTTGGAATCCAACGGCTCCACAACNCCTGAACAATTATTTTCAGATTCTTCTATTGTTCCGCAATTTAAAGTTAAATTGAAGTGGCTACNGGGACCTTCCATTATCGAAAAAGTCCAATCCTGCGTAACAAGTGAAGGGTTGCTTACTTTAATCGTTTGATTTGCCCATCCATCTTCTATTTTGACATCACTTGAATCTACACTGAATTCCAAATCCTCATTCCAATCATCTTCCATTACAAATGGTGATTGAGCTGGTAGAGCGAATAAGAATGCAATGAATAACAGCATCCCAATTTTTCGATGGTCTTTTTCTGAAAGACCTTTCATGTCATCCAATACAATTGGCAATCTCGGGTCGCCTCCACGTTGAATTAGAAGTATCAACAAAATGACTGAGACTGGAGCCCATATTGTCCAAGTTGAAAATGCACCAAATAAGAATGCGAAGAGCATTATTACGATTAGCAACATAACTTGTGTGGACCCCGACCTTGCTTCAGACATACCCATTCTGGCAATAATAATCCTACCACCTGGGAATGTTGGAATTGGCAGTAATGAGATCCAACCCAAGAACATCAATGCAGAGCCTGCTCTAGTAAATGGATGAGCCCAAGCCGTCTTTAGCAAATAATCAATNTCACCTTCTATTCCCAAACTAATAATTTGGACCAATAGNGGTAATTCGAGNCTTAATGGTGCAGAAANCAAGGCCACATTTTCCGGAGTTAGTTTCAATCCAATAAATGTAAAAACCATACCTAAAGAAATCAACATAAGAGGTGCAGAAATTGCAGTATTACCCATTGCTCCTCTATCTGGCCAATATCTAGCATCGTTCCGTGGCATCGAAGTAAATCCGATTAGCCCGAATGGCCACCATAAAGCGGCTGGACCAAATAATGGGAAAAGATGTGGAACACGGACTCCATAGCGTGCTGCTACGTGTTTTTGTAAGAAAGAGGCGGCTACAATCGCNCCTAAGATTGGAAGTGAGTACCCAATAAAGGCATCCAATGTCCCGTTGGAGTGAAACCATCCTCCATCAGGGCGACCAGATGACATCCATTTCTCTCCGGCATAAACCGTAGAGAGTATTGCGATTATCCACATAACAAAAGGTACTGATTTCCTTGGAAACTGGTTGGTAGGTATTGGTAAAACTTGCATCAACCATGGTTCGTCGGGATAGAGNCTTACTACCCAATCTAAACGAGCAAGNTGCTTATTTATCTCTTCAAGAGTCTCATGAATATCATCATCATNTCTTTCTTGNACTAAAAAGGTNGGCCAAAAGCCACCNGTATCNGATAAAACATGTACATAACGAGAAATAATTCTCTCGATCAAATCCCTTTGCTTCCACGTTTCAGAGTGGACNGGTATTTGCTCTTCATCCGACATGCTAGCGCCCTCCCTGTTTGTACGGGAACAATTCTCCTCAATGAAACAATCCCCTATGGGGATTGAAGTNNATTTCACTTATTCTTGAATCTCTTTAGACGGAATGTCTCTTCNCGTTCCATCTCTTCAAGACGAAGTTGAATGAANACCTGAGCTTCTTCTAATTCTGGNATNACCTTGAACTCAAGAGCGTTTACACGCCTCTTAGTTGCCTCTATTTCAGCNAATAGTCNCTTCAGAGTTGCTTCCATCTCTGCTGCTGTAACCAATTTTTCAACAAGGTCTCCAAAGGAATCTGCTGCTTCGTCAATATATGGTGANGAACCTGTGAAACCGATTGAACGCTCACCAAANGCCTGCTTTAGATTTGTACCTGANATAGAAGGAACTACTACTCCCATAATATTGCGTCTTTCTACTTCTACCTCGGGTGGTGAGGAATTAGCGATTGCAACAGAGCGAACTTTCAATCCACCCTCTATTGCGTTAGCTAAATCGATTCTAGACTTTGCAAGACGGTATGCTGCTGTCAAATCTTTCTTGGCTTCGATCATGTCTGAAAGAAGTGAACGGAACTCATGGAAAAGTCCGTCTCTTTTCATCTTCAATAATTTGTAACCGTTCTTGGTTTGCTTAATTCGACGCTTAAGATTAATCAACTCACTGCGGGTTGGTTTAATATCCAATGCCATCTCATTTCACCTCCTATTTACAATTATAATTAGATTCACTTCTTGTGGTCTGGATGGTACTTCTCAATCCACTTTTGGTCAAGACGAACTAGATATTTGGTGTCGATTTCTGACATCAAGTTCCAACAAAGTTCTAGAGTTTCGTCGATAGTTCTGTCTTCATCACGAGATTGGCGCAAGAATTTGTCTTCGAATACTCCAGAGAAATCTAGTAATTGCTTATCACGTTCGTTTAGAGCATCTTCACCAACAATTGCTACAAGTCCACGTAATTCACGGC
Source organism: Methanobacteriota archaeon (assembly GCA_002706615.1). GTDB lineage: Archaea > Thermoplasmatota > Poseidoniia > Poseidoniales > Poseidoniaceae > MGIIa-K1. Next base: position 49,551 of record PALS01000015.1, on the reverse strand, counting down.
CTTGTGCATATGCTGCATACATTTGATCCGATACAGATTTGTGGTCTTCACGAGTTGTTTCTGAACCAATACATGACCCCATCAGACGAGATAGGGACGGTAGTACGTTGATTGGAGGGTAGATACCCGCTTGATGCAATTCACGTGAGATAACAATCTGACCCTCAGTAATATATCCTGACAAGTCAGGAATAGGGTGGGTAATATCGTCACCGGGCATGGTTAGAATTGGGAATTGGGTGATAGAACCCTTCTTTCCTTTTACAATTCCAGCACGCTCGTAAAGCATTGCCAAATCAGTATACATGTAACCAGGGTAACCACGACGTCCAGGAACTTCTTCACGAGCTGCTCCAATCTGACGTAGTGCATCACAATAGTTTGTCATATCTGTATAGATAACCAATACGTGGTAGTCCTTTTCGAAAGCAAGATACTCAGCAGCGGTAAGTGCGAGACGAGGTGTAATAATTCTCTCAACAGCAGGGTCATCCGCTAGATTGACGAATAGTACTGCATTCTCAAGAGCACCTGTTCGCTCTAGGTCACTACGGAAGAAGTTGAATTCTTCAGCAGTAATTCCCATTGCACAGAATACTACGATAAATTCCTCATCGGAATCTTTCAGTTTAGCCTGACGTGCAATCTGTAGAGCAATATCATTGTGAGGTAGACCAGATGCACTGAAAATTGGCAACTTTTGTCCACGCACTAGAGTTGTACAGCAATCGATTGCGCTGACACCTGTCTGTATGAAATCGTGTGGGCTTTGGCGAGAATATGGGTTGATAGCAGCTCCGATAATGTCTGCATTTTCTTCTGCAACAATATCTGGGCCACCGTCACGTGGACGTCCTGCACCATCTAGAATTCGACCGATTAGGTCGTCGCTAACTGGTAATTTGAAAACATCTCCCATGAATTTGACACCTGTATTCAGGTCAACTCCTGCAGTTCCTTCAAACACTTGNACTACAACTAATTCGTCCGAGGTATCTAGTACCTGTCCGTTCTTCATTGAGCCATCGTGTAGGCGCAGTTGTACAATCTCTCCAAATGCAACTGGTTCGGTCTTGTTCAAGAAGACCAGAGGTCCCTTGACATCGGTTATTGTTCGGTATTCTTTTCCTGACATTTTGATTCCTCCTTCAATTCTCCTGTACCGCAGCAGCGATCTCTTCATTCATTTTCTCAACTAGGCCATCGATATCATCTTTGTAAGACGCTTCGAAACGACCACGCATTAGGTCGGTACGACTTGGGACGTTTACAACATCCTGTAAGTCAGCACCAGCAGCCATAGCATTCTTTGCAGATTCTTGGAATGTTAGAATCGCTTTGGCCATCTTGTAATGTAATTCAACAGTACAGAAAGCATCTACCTCATGGAAACCATTCTGCTGCAGGAAGTATTCACGAATCATACGTGCAACTTCAAGAGTCAGTTGTTGGTCTACTGGTAGTGCATCTGAACCTACTAATTGTACAATCTCTTGTAATTCTGCTTCAATCTGAAGAAGACTACTAATTGCAATTCTAATCTCTGGGTAATCCTGTGAGATATTATCACGGAACCACTGGTCCAGAGANGGTGGATACAAACTGTAAGATCCCAGCCAGTTGATAGCAGGGAAGTGACGTTGCCTTGCCAGTCCTGCATCTAGACCCCAGAAAACCTTCACGATTCTCAAAGTTCCTTGTGATACAGGTTCTGAAATATCTCCACCAGGCGGAGATACAGCACCGATTACAGTTACTGAACCATCATCACCGTTTAGGGTCTGAACACGACCCGCTCGCTCATAGAATTCAGCGATACGACTTGATAGGTAAGCAGGATATCCTTCTTCACCAGGCATCTCTTCAAGACGAGATGAAATTTCACGCATTGCTTCAGCCCAACGACTTGTTGAATCCGCCATCAATGCTACATCGTATCCCATATCACGGAAATACTCAGCAATTGTGATACCTGTATATACAGATGCTTCACGAGCTGCCACTGGCATGTTGGAAGTATTTGCAATCATAACTGTTCGATTCATCAATGGCTTACCGGTGTTAGGATCGATTAGATGCGGGAATTCATCCAGTACTTCTGTCATTTCATTTCCACGCTCTCCACATCCGATATAGACAACAATTTGAGCATCGGAGTATTTTGCTAGAGATTGTTGTGTTACCGTCTTTCCTGAACCAAACGGTCCTGGAATACCTGCTGCGCCACCCTTAGCTAGAGGGAAGAGGAAATCTAGGATGCGCATTCCGGTGATAAGTGGTGTATCTGGTGCGTACTTCTGTTGGAACGGACGAGGAGTTCTAACCGGCCACTTCTGTAGCATCTGAATCGCTGAACCATCTTCGAAAGTACAGACATCTTCTGTTACATTGTAATCGCCTGCTGAAATCGATTTGACCACACCGCCCATTCCAGGCTTGACCATAATCTTGTGAACAATGGTTTCAGTTTCTTGGACATTTCCAATAACTTGACCACCAACAACTTCGTCTCCTACTGAGACGGTTGGCTCAAAGGTCCATTTCTTCTCCATATCAAAACCATCTGCGTCAACACCACGAGTGATGAATACACCCATGACTTCTTCGAGAGTAGCCAACGGACGCTGGATACCATCGTAAATCTGGGTTAACAGACCTGGTCCTAAAGCAACGGACAAGGTTTCTCTGGTGTTGAGTACCGGTTCGCCTGGGCGAATACCGCTAGTATCCTCATACACCTGAATTACAGCCTTATCGCCGTGCAGTTCAATCACTTCACCCATGAGACCTTCAAGGCCAACACGGACAACATCATACATTCCCGCTTCCATTCCAGTGGCGGTAACCACAGGTCCAGATATTCGGTAAATTACTCCTTCATTTTTCATTTCCTATTCCTCCTCGGATTGGTTGGAATCACTTCCAAAGGTCGACTCCTATCGCCTTGCGAATTGTTTCGCGCAGGGTTGTGTCCTCTTCGGTTCCAATTCCTAGAACCGTAGGGGTTACACTTTCTGAGAGTCTGTCTCTTAGACGCTCAGGCAGGGTGGCCAGAATCGCGGAGTCAACCACAATGATTCCCACACCCTTTTTGTTGAGTAGTTCCCTGAAGGTTTGCGAGGTTTCATCCTCTCCTTCAGGGTTGTACAGATCACTAATACCAGCTAATTGGAATCCGAGAGTGAACTCGGGACTGCCTACGACTGTAATTTCCATTCATATCACCTTCAAAGCACGTGGGCCTCCAGAACCTCAACGGGCAGACCGGCCATACGGCCGCGCACGATGAGACGCAAGTCTTCGACTTCTTGCACCTTTAGAGATACATAGTGTATCACAGGTAGTGCTGAAATCGGGTGGAGGTAACTCATACGCTGCATTTGGACGTGCTCTCTGTCACGCAACCAAGTGATTACTGGGTCCAACGTCTTTGCTTCGTCAGAAGCGGTGATAGTTTCTTGGAAACCATCAAAGTCGAAATTATTAGACTGGCGTAGTATGTCGAGAAGACTATCTCTTGAGCTAATCGCTTGGGAGAAACTTCTCTCTGTAACAAGGCGCCCACCGGAGATGAGTGCCTGAGTGATTTCCTCGGAAGTCAGGCCAAATGCTTGTCCTTCGAGTATATTGATTATATTTCGGTGATCTATTTCACCAGCCAAAAAGTTGCGCAAGATGCGAACATCTGGCGCCCCACTCTGTAGTTTAGACATAGAGTGTTTGAAGTAATGGCTATCAAGTGTGTCTTCATATGCTTGTAATCCTTCATCCTCACCAACAGCAAGTAGCGCCTTTCCGAATGGAAGACGGCGCATTTGCTCGACCGCTTCTCGAAGAGTGTTTGACTCTTCGATAATCTTCAGCCATGGTGCGTTGACCTCACTTTCCTCAGGGAGGATTGAGTGAGCGACCTTTTCTAAACTAACCTCGTTTAATACAGCGCGAAGTACAACCTTAGCGTTGTGATAACGGAAGCGTCCTGTGTAAATCTCTACGAGATTACGGACTTTACCATTGCACAGGCGAATAATATTGGATAATTCTGCCTGTAGGTTATGTGTTAGTGCGGCCTCAACCAAATCTCCGCCGGTAAAATGACCGGCGTATAGGTCAATCTCAGTCCTATAACCACTGTCCGCCACTGCGACGGTCAATTGGTCAGGAGACTGTTGGATGAGCTGACGTAGTCTGGTACGGTCCATCAATCCCGCTTTGCGAGATTTGGCACGTGCAGCCACGTAAGCGGTATTATTTCCAAAGATTTGCATATTATTCGACTCCGTGGGTTATTCATCCAAATAGGGTTTCATTAACTGCAGCCCTTTGTTCAATCCATGCATTCTCCAACAGTGTGTCAAAGCGTAGATCGAACGAAAGTTTTCCATCTTCGGACTCAAGTACAAAGCCACCTAAACCATCGACGTCACTGCTTATCGTGAATGCCTTTCCGGCATCTTCGAGAACAGGTCTATCGATTGCAGTAGGGTGNAAAACCATCTTTCCTTCTCCGAGTTCTGTCGCTTTCTTGACAAGACTCTTTAGCAAACTTGCACGACCTGCAAGACTTGCTTCACCCAATTTAGCACGAGCGCTTGCTAGAGTAGCATCGAGCTCTGCTCGTCGGGCGACGAGAATTTCTTTCTGATTGGCCTGGCGTGCAGATGCAACCATTTCGCGAGCGATTTGGTCTGCTTCTTTACCCGCCTTACCCGATGCATCTCCTTCAATAGAAGATGCTCGTGCTTTAGCCTCAGCTAGGATGGTCTTCGCTTCGTCCTTAGCTGCCTTGATGGCAGCCTTAGCTTCCGCTTCTGCTGAAGCGGATATGTCCTTTGCGAGTTGTTCTAGCGTCATTTATTCACCTCCGGCTTTACCACCGAGAAAANTTCNCGGAGATAGCCAGTACTGCTCATAGGAACAGTGGTAGAGCACCTAGAATTACGATTGATTCTGGCAATGCGGTAAAGATTAGAGCTGGTCCGAACTTGGAACCATCTTCAGCTAGCATACCGACAGCAGCGCTGCCAATGCTTCCCTGAGAGACACCAGCACCTAGACCTGCTAGTCCTAGTGCGATACCTGATCCCATGTACTTACCCCATCCATCATATCCTTCTGTTGCTGCGAACACACCTTGTGCCAACAGAGCTAATCCAGTTAGTACAAGTAGTGCGCGTAGGCTCATCTTCATGTTTTTCTTCATATTTTTTCCTCCTTTTTTTGTCCAAAATTGGGACTGTGATNTCAGTGGCCCTCCACATGTAGAGGACGGCCACCTATTGGTGCAAACTCTTCTCCAGAGCCGTCATGGAACTTGCCCATCCACTCAACGAAGTGTAGACGNACAGCGTGGATGCTCGGTGAGAGCAATCCAAGTGCGAGTGCGAAAACCTGAACTCCAAGCCAGATTAGTAAACAGAATATTGCGACTAAGTAGTCTCCAGACGAGATTGCATCTGCCATACCATGGAATCCCATCTCATTTCCGACTTCTGCAATTTTAACTCCAGCAACACCTACCGCCATTACTCGAAGATAAGATAGAGTGTTTGCAAGTAGACCGAATGTTTCGATTGGGCCCATGATAATTCCACCAAGCCAGCCAAATCCTTCGTATACAGCAAGGCCGTAGATTAAGCAGATTACTCCAACTATGACCATCATTGACCAAATCGAGCCTTCGAATGTACCGTATGAATCATCGGTTAAGAATCGCAATACATGTGCAGCGCCACCGATTAAGATGAGTAACCAGGAGCCTTTCTCGAAGAATGCCGCTACTGGCCCATGCGCTCTAAACACATTGATGAATCCAATAATGAATCCTAGTAGAAGATGTGCACATCCAAGATAGATTGAGAGAAGGATGTAATCTTGAAGAGCGCCTCCTGCACGATGGAATGGTAGGTATGTATGAGATAGACCAAACCATTCTACGAATACAGTTCCTTCAAACATGTGATGGGTTGCATTGTACATAGGTTCGTAAAGCCAGGTAAACATTTCCCACTTCTCTATTACGAAACCGAATGCTTCAGCGGTTAATACTCCTACAATGAAAGTTGCAATACCCATATTCATCAAAATGCGTGAAGCGATTTTTCCAACTGGGTCATGACCTAGTTTGGATTTCAAGAATAATGCGAGTAGCATGATTACAAGACCATATCCAGCATCTCCTAGAATTAATCCATAGAAGATAGGGAATGTGAATGCAATCAAACTGGTTGGGTCAATAGTCCCATACTTAGGACGCCCTACTAGGTTGGTGAGTAGAGATGCGTGACGTGTTGCCGCCATTGTATCATATTCTACAGGAGGATATTCGGTCTCATGATGGTGGTCATCATGACCGTGGCCATGCTCTTCAACAAAGCCTTCGATTTTTAGATGGGATGAAACCTTGGAGAGCATACTTCTAACCGCATCTGCCTCGGATGATGGAAGCCATGCTTCAAGCGCATAGGCATGAGCACTGGTTGCACACATTGTGTGACCGGTTAGGATCTCGCTCTCCCTCTCGAGATGCTCTTGGATTGCTAGTAGCATTCTACCATTGTTTTCAACCCATGTTTCCATCTTGGAGTCGCAATCTGAAACTATCTTTTCAGATGATTTGATTTCCTTATTTGCTTCTTCTAGTAAAGCGGACGGCTTGCCCTTCCCGCTAGGAATTTGAATTGACTTAGCGCCTAATTCGCCCATAGCCATCTGCACTTCTGCTGCGTCCTTACCTTCACAAGCAACAGCGATTACATTTTCAGCAACATGCATTTCAATACGCTTACCTAAGTCGCCACCGAATACTTGCTNTGCTTTACCTGCCTTTGGAGTCTCACCTAGGTAAACCTCGATTGAAGCGACCTCTGTCATCAATTCTAAAGGAATGTCGAGAGGAGAAATTGTAGTAAGTATAGATGCTCTTTCCTCAAGGCGAGAAATGTCTGCCATCGAGTCTGCTTTCTTTGCAATGATTTCGGTTATTTTNTCCACCTTTCCAGGGAATTTACCATCAATCGCATTCTTGACGTCCTTTGCAGAGATTGGCCCTTCTTTATTGACGCACTTTAGTGCAGTAGAGGCTGCACGAACCTTAGCCAGCATTGTAGAAACATCGTCTGCATCAGGATGAGGTACACCGACAGTAATTCCTTCTTCGTCTCCTGAATATGGAGAGATGTGAACGTTGCCAAGATTAGCACATAGTCGAAGCGCCTCATCGAGGTCGCCCTTAGAACCCGCCATTGTTAGACGAGACATCTCAACTGTGCTCAGCATGTAATACACCTCAGTTCGACATCAAAGAATCTATGACTAATTGGACCGCTGCTTCTCTGCGGTCTCCAGCTGAAGATTGAATTCCTTCAACCGCTTTTGCACCCTCGGCTTGAACACCATCTGCTTCTTTTCCAGCCTTACTTCGTGCTGATTCAAGGGTTTTGACAGTGGAACTCACAGCGCCATCTTGAGCGCCTTGTACAAGGTCTGCTGCTTCTTTACGGGCATCTGCCAATATCTTAGCGGCTTCTTCAGTGGAAGATGCTATCTTTGCTTCTGCTGATTCCTCTGCATTTTTTATGCTTTGAAGTACATCCGACATACCCATAAAAATCGCCCTGTAACCCGCTCCAATAACAAGGGGTTCATAACCCTCGTGGTTAGTCTTCTAGATNCTGTTTACCTGACATGATTACATTACTCCCCAAACGGTCAAATCTGTTATGCTTACCGAACCACCATGTCCGACCGCTCCAGCACCGGAGGATTCGACCCATCTGGAATTGATGATGAGGCTTGGACTGAATTGGAACGGCAATTAGAGGCGACTATTCCAGTGTATGATAAAGTCAACAAAATTATGACTTTAGGATTTGACAAAGGTATGCGCAAACATGTACGCTCTCATGCTTCTAAAGGAATGAAAATTCTAGAGGTCGGATGTGGCCCAGGCTCTTTTGCAGCAGATATTTTAGATGTTGATTTGACCTGTCTTGACCCATCTGCTGAAATGCTGAAAGTCTGCAAAAAGCGAGTGGATGCTGCTAGAGAAAGCCGTGGAGATAGTCCGGCTGAATATGTCGAAGCAATAGCCGAAGAAATCCCATTAGACGACAATACTTTTGACAGAGTATTCTGCTTATTCTCATTCCGTGATTTCAAGGACAAGCGTAAGGGATTGGAAGAGATTATGCGAGTTCTCAAACCAGGTGGTCAATTAGTGATCTGTGATGCTGGAAAGGCGAATTGGTTACACGGTTTATTNGGCCGCCTATACATGGGGACATTTGTACAAGTCGTAGCTAGAATCGTAACAAAAGACCCTAATCATCCTTGGAAATGGCTGGCCCGCACATATACCCATTATGGAACTCATAGTTACTACAAGCAAATGATGCGAGAGATTGGATATACTAACGTCAAAGCAAGACTGCTTTTCCCAGGAATGTCTAGTCGCTTCAAAGCGAATAAACCTGAGTAAGCATCAATCATGATTACCGACGAAGAAACTTTTTCTTTGCTTCTTTTTTCATCTGATCTTTGACTATTTCTGTGGCTTTTTCTTTGACCTTTTCTTTGGCCTTTTCAGCAACTTCTGATGCCTTTTCGCTAACCTTGTCTTTTACGGGCTGTAATGCGGAGGAAAGGGCATCTGCGGCTTTTTTCTTAGCGGCCTCTTTTGCTAAAGAGCCCAATTTAGAGCCAATTTTTGACTTCTTTTTCTTTGGTTGTTCTTCTTCCAAAATAACCACCATCAGGCGATACGCTCGACAGTCTCTGGAGTGATACCTTCTGCAGGCGTAACTCTGTAAACCATGATTGAGAGATTCTCAGGAGCGTTTCTAAATTTAGAAACAATCATTGAAGTTTCGAAATCTGAACCGATTGTTCTAACATTGAAATCACAAACCATGTCAGCAATGGCTGCCATTTCTTGCTTTATTGCAGGAGATATTGTATCGTTTGAAACTGTAACAAATAAGATCCCTCTGTGCAATTGAGTGTGAGCCTGCATCATTCGAAGCATAGCAACCACACGTGCTGGGTCTTCTCTTTGCATGAAGAAATCAAGAGAATCAACAACCCCACGGAAATAAGGCCCCATTGCCATGATTTCATTGGTCATCTCTGTGAGGAAATCCTGGGTGTTATCATCAACGAATCTTGTTTGGGCAAGTCTTTGAATATCGGGTAGTTTGAATCCTTCAAGTCGGTATCGACTTGCTAGTAATTGTCTTTCTAGAACCCTAGCATTGTATTCTTCTCCAAGAGTTCTCACCGCAATATCGGTTGGCCAGTTATATTTCTTGAAAACACGAGCGATTTCTAGTTGACTTTCGTTAGTAGAAATTAGAATTGTATTATCCGGTTCCTCAGCAGGAGAGGTGAACTGCTTTGCGAATAATTCTGAACCGGAACCTACTGCTGTAAAACCAACAACAAGGAAGCCACGAGGGACACCACCATGCATTGCATTATCGAATTTTGGAACTCCAAAACTACCTACGGAACCAAAAAACTCCTCATCTTCAAGATCGAATTTTACTTCTTTAGCCATCTTAAATCACCTCAATGAATAACCACTTGGCCCCGATCGATTAAATCGGTACAATACAAATCCATGTTTGCTAGAACTGTTGGAGGCACCTGGTCTGGTACGTTTAGGATTACAGACAAAACTTCTCTTTGTCTAAAGGTATTAATGAAAGTGTGAAGGTATTCAGCAAGCATTCTCTCTTCGTTGTAAATAGCCAATGCATTTACTGAGTCAATGAAAACAAAGTTCCTTTCATTTTGAGAGATTCTAAGTATGTATAGCGTCTTTAGAAGAACACTTTCTAGCATGATTGGGCTATCTACGAATGAAACATTTGGGAACTGAACATCTGTTCCACCAAGAACACCAGAACTTACTAAATCGATAAATTGGATATTTGAGGTATCAATTCCAATCGATTCGAAAGATTCGATAATCTCTATTGCACCTTTACTCGCACAAATGTAAACACCACCCATCTCGAACATTTGCATTAATGGGATGATTGTAGAGGCTGTGACCATGAATGCATTAGAACTTCCACAGCGAACTTGAACTGAAGAACTGAGGGTTACCTCGGTTAATTGCTCGGCGATTCTTTGGTCTAATTCGAACATAATCACGACCCCCATCTACTCTGCTTATCACTGACTGCTCCCCATTTGAGCATCGGGGTTAGCATCACTCCAATCGGAGTCAATTCAATAGCATGTTTAGCTCGTGAATGTGCAGTTCCTCTCATCTTTACCACTTGTAAGAATCTTAGCAAATGGCCCATTCTTTCAACATCGCCCATTACAATGATGCCGTCTGCAATCGCTTCTTCTACACCGAAAGATGACCAGTGAGCGTTTTCGGTTGCTGAAGTAATCTCTGAAATCAAAATAGTTGTGCAACCGAGTGTTGCAAGTTTCTTTCCTAGAGTGAACAGGAAATCTCGAATCAATTGTTCGCTCTTAATCTTGTAACAAAGAGTTGTAACCGAATCTATTACCAAGCGGGTTACACCAATTGTGTTGACAATATCAACAATCGCCTTGATCAAAGCGTGAACGTCATCAAGGTCGAAACTCGCTTTATCCAAACCAAGCCAAGAATACAATACGTCCATATCGAATACGTTAATCAAACCATTATCGATCATATTCATATCAAAGAATGCGAATTGGCGAATGTTTTCTAGCAATTTAACACTAGGTTCTGTTGCGGTAAAATGTGCGCATGCTTCTCCTGCCAAAGCACCTCTAACAAGGAACTCCATAGCAAATGTGGTCTTACCTGAACCACATGTACCGGAGGCCAAAACAGTTGAACCGTAAGGTATTCCTCCGCGCAAGATTTCATCCATTCCATGGATTCCCGTGATACAACGGTCGCGGCTGTAAACTGTGGCCGGCTGCATGGCTATCAAACAACCCAATCCTTGCCACTAATTGAAGCATACGCCAAAACAGGTTCAAACTTCACCCGGAGTAGGTGTGTTTGAAAGTTCCCAAGAAGAGGATTTTGTCGGAGCATCTCCATTCCAAACAAAGGTGGAATTTACAGCGATACCAGTACTTGGGTCCCACTCGATTCGACAGATTTCAGTTCCCACCGCTTCATCCCTATCGGCGTGCAACATTTGCAATCTTCCTGCTGTATCAGAAAGACCATCTATTGAACCTATTCCCAAAAATCCACTGGAGCCTAAATTGTAGACTTCGCTTGCATTGCCGCTTTCTTGTGAATTAGGGTCGCCGCTAAACAAGACAATGCCTCCACCAGGAACAACACCCTCAGTGAGTAAAACATCCATCGAACCAGAAGAATCTGTTCTTTGGAAAGACCAGCCGTCCAATGAAAGTCCGAAACCATTGTAATTTTGAACCTCTATCCATTCAGGCCCTGAATCTGCTGGACGTACAGAAAACTCGCTGATTCTAAGCACAGGTGGAGGATTTCCTCCATCGTGAACTTCAAGATTTATCGAAACTACTTCTCCTTGGTCGGTAAACATACGACTTGCTACCGAGGAAATTCCTGCTGCTTTACGGTCTGAGCCACCTGCAAAAATAATCTCACCGACTCTTTCTGAATCTGGAGAACTCTCTACTTTGATAACTAGGCGCAATTGCATATCATCTGCTAAGCCAAGCCCAGTGATCATATTGCTAAGGCTGACATTTGCTAAAGCAGCGACCTTTTCATTATTGATTTTACCATTTGTAATAATACCTGGCTGTAATGAGCCATAGTACAGAGTAGAGGCATCTATTGTNTGCCAATCTGCTGTTGCATTTTGGTAATCTCTAACGCCATCATTATCAGGAACAAACCATCCTTCACCATTGGTCAATCTCTCCAAACCATCTATTGCAGCTTTGTCGACCATATCTGTATATGGATCGTTGCTGCCCAATTCCAATTGGGCCAGAGACATAAAGGCTGTTAGTATCATCAAAAACAAAGTAAATGCAGANAGAAATTCGACTACNGCAACCACGCCCCCNTCATCCGAATCTTGAGTTTGAAAAACTCGTCTGCGGAGGTTCATGTATGCGGGGAGGAGTTGATACTCAATAGTATGTCGCCGTAAATGTAAACAAAGGCTAGAATATAACTCATAATGTAAACTCCACCGATTGATATTTGAGTATCGAGTTGTAGGGAAGCATGATGTCCAGTGCCAACCTTGAGTTATCGCGCAGCGCATCGCGCAAAAGTTTAGGCCTTGTTAGCCTACTTTTACTGTCATCTCTTAGTGCGGTTTTAATCGTACCAACAGCGTCTGCAGTGAGTGGTGATTATGAGATTACAGAATCTCTTTCTCCAATGCCTGGGCAATACTTGGAACCTTACGAACAGTTGTACATAGAAGTTAAAATCACCAATACTGGATTCTTTAATACCCAAGATGATAGAGGAATCGAATGGTGGATTTGTGAAGATACATCTAGTAATTGTAAGGCTGATTCTGAACAATATGGTTCTGAACAAATCCAGCCAATTCCTGTAGGGCAGAGTATTGACTTCCAATTTACTAACCCTTTCAGTCCAAACAGCAACTTTGACGGTGCTTACAAAATCATTTACGAATTTAGTGAAAGCGATACTGGAAATAGTAGTAATGACTATCTTGAAACCGTATTTTATTTCACTCCTGCATTGGTTGATGTTTCAATANATGTACAAGACCCTACAACACAACTTAATGGNTTGGCTGTGTATAATGATGTAAAGATTCTCAATACAGATACTGATTATTTCATGGATATAAGCGGTGTAGTGAATAGTTGTGCTTCCTGTGAATTAGATGCTGGTCTAGGATGGAAATTATACAACTCAACTGGTGATGAAGTGGGCTCTAGTACACTTTCTGTTACCGATTTACCAGCATGGGGACAAAGTTCCTTTACCCGAACCTTGCCTGCATTTACCCATAGTGAAGAAGGAACTTACACAATGGAATTTGGCCTAATAGAATCCAGTGGCGCTAATTACGGCGACTTGAATGATTACAATAATTTGCAAAGTGTAGAAGTTACTTTTGATGATACTGTTGATATTCAGATAATGCAAATGTATCCTCTAAATGCACCCACCTCCCCCACCTATTTCTATGGAAATAATAGCGTGGGAGTTGTCATAAAGAATCTAGGAAATCATACAGTCACTGAACCTTTGGTAAGATTTACAGTAATGGATTTGACCGATGAAATAGAAAGTGAAGAGGATTGTTATCCTGATGAAATACNACCTAGTCACGAATACTATTGTATATTCGACCTAAACGCATTAGGAGATAAGAATCTCAAGGTAATGGCTTCAGAAATGCTAAACGAAGGACAAGATATTCGCCCGGCTGATAATATAATTACTCAAACCGCAGAAGTCGTTGCTGGAGCTATTTCTCCTGAAATAGTACAGAGCAATTATTTTGGCGAATACAATACTGGAGACAATATCACATTAACAGCCAAGACCTCTTCTGTAGCTGCTGGTCCACTGACATATAGTTGGATGCAATCGGGAATTATATCGCTTGGTGATGGACAAGAAATAGAAGTTTCAGGTTCGTTCCTTGGTCTAGGCGACCAAACAATCTCTGTGATTGTTACTGACGCACTTGGAACAATAGATTCTGAAACAATCGAGATAACGGTCTTCAACAGTACAAATATCGACACAGAGGATTGGTTGACTGGCACTGCAGTCACCAGAACTCATGCTGAGGGAGTTGCTGAATTTGATTTACCTGTTCCTGGATTCAATTATGGTTCTGGAAATAATAAACAGGCTTTGCTAATTATGTCGATAGATGTAGTTCCAACTGATGGTTCGTCTGATGCAGGCATGGATTGGATGGAATTTGATTTGAACATTTCAAAGATGTTACCTGACAATATCCCAAGAGATTCGATAGAAGTTAACCGCTTATTTGGTATGGATCAGATTAACTGGGACCCATTAGAAGGAGACAATTCTTACACTCTTATCGATAATGATACAATTAGAGTAAACCTAACTACAAATATGGATTTACTAATGGTTGGTGAAATACCCACGCCTAATATTACCGCAGGTCAACCCGAAATCACNCTATTNCCCGATGGTGCAATGAGTCTGTCTTGGGAACCTCAAGGAGACCTAAACAATCAGTACTTTGGTGGATGGAAGATATACCGAATCACTGGAATTGCCAATGGTCCAACCTATTTCCCTGACCCTTCAAACCAAACTAGTATTGGATTGTGGGATGGATTACTGCAAGATAGTTATGCAGATTATGTTGAAGCAAATAATGGAACTTGGCTAGACCCTGTGAAACTTGAAACAGGTACCTGTGTATCTTATGCGTTAATTCCAGCAAATAGAGCGGGCGACCCTTCTCCACTAAATGGCTATGTTACATTGGAAGATGGTAGCCCTGGACTAACTTGTGGTGATGCAATCGATCCAAATAAGCAAGTTTCTGGATTTACTTCTTCCATAGTTTACAATAACGATACAGCATGTCATGCACAATTCGAAGATTGGAATTCCTGTTATGAACTTACAATGTCATGGGACTGGCCTTCTAATGAGCCTGAAGGAGATATTACCTGGAATATGTATCGCATTGAGCAGAGGCCGGATGAGTTTGATTTGAAGTATGTCCAACCGATTGCTACCAATATAGAAAACGTTCCTGGAGAGAAGGGATACTTCTATCAAAATGGTACTGATGATGATGGAATTAGGCCACTGCGTACTTACTACTACATTTTGACACCAGTGGACCATATTGGNAATGAATTAACTTTCATCGATTATCCATCTGAGAATGTAGAAAGAGTAAATGTTCCAGATGAATATTGGAATTATAATTCTCACAGAATACCAGAACCTGAGCCAGAACCTGAGCCTCCAATGGGCGTTGAGTGGTTTGGAGAGGTTGAAGATTCAATGGAAACAAAGTCATTCCAAACCGCTTTAGTGGTAATGATTGTCGTGGTAATGTTGAATTTCATAGGCCTGCCTTTAGTCCTAAAGAGGCGCAAGAGACTGAAGAAAAAGATTGGCAAGCAAGCCAGTAAAAAACCTGCAGAATTCGATCCAAACGAATTTGATGATTTCTTCAATTGAAGATTACCGTCTGCTTTATCCCGAATGGATAGGTCGGCGAGACGCAAGCGGCGATCGCATAGCCTGGCCATCGCGTCGGATTGCTAATCCGATGGGTTTCACCCACGGGGGTTCGAATCCCCCTCGCCGCGCCATCATAGGATGCCAAATGGTCCTAGCCAACTAGGCGGCAATGCAACGATAAATACGAAACTGATGAACATTAAACCGAGGTAGGCTAAACTTCGCATGAAAGATGCAAATGCCTTTGGCATTCTCCCATTTTCATCAAGAGGCTCCTCTGGATCTATCCTCCAAACCGATATAGAATACCATATTGTCAAAAATCCTGCTACAAATGCCCATGCTAATGGCAGTCCTGATTCAGGCCAAAAACAAGGCACTGAGCCTAATCCGAATAATAGAANACAGTAAACCTTTGACTCCAATAGAGTCCTATGGGGGCCTTTTACATCTGGCATCATAGGCACNCCTACTTTGCCATATTCTCCACTNCGATACAGGGCTAANGCCCAGAAGTGNGGGGGAGTCCATAGGAAAATCAACATGAATAACATCCACGGGACTGGTGAACCCAAATCGAAAGGATTGAAATTTTCTGGAACAGTAGCTGCTGCTGCACCAACCCATCCAATCACAGGAGGAGTTGCTCCTGCGATTCCTCCAATTACGATATTTTGAGGAGTTCTCCGCTTCAGNAANATTGTATATACAAATACGTAAAACAATACTGAGAAAGCCGACCAAAAAGCTGCTTTCCAATGTAATACTAGGAAAAAAGCGCTACCAGAAACCGCTAGAAGGGTTCCAAAAATGAGCGCTGCTTTAGGACTAATCCAGCCTTTAGGAATCGGNCTACTTCGAGTACGAGACATACCAGGGTCAATATCACGGTCATAGACCATATTTATCGCGTTGGAACCTCCAGCAGCAAGAGTGCCGCCGACCAAAGTAACAAACGAGGTCCATAGAGTGTCNAACCANGTTCTATCACCATCTATTGAACCATATCTCACAAGCAAATCATGAGCCAAAATAGCGCAAATNGCAGTTACTTGTAGAAGGACTACGACGCGCAATTTCATCAATTGCAAAAGTACGGTAGGCATTCCAGGGTGGTCATCACTCATCTTCGCCACCCCCCTCAACTATTATGACGTCAATGACTGATTCGCTTACCTGTTCTTCATCATAAGATGAAATACGCAATAGCATCGTTGCTATTGCCGCAGATAGGAAACCGGCAATTCCAATGGTCAAATGTACTAGAGATAATCCTTCTGGGAAATCTCCCATCTTTGCAAATACGATGTATAATCCACCTACGAAAATATTTACCAACCAAAATCCTGTTGCTATATCGAAACAACGACTGTATCCAATTGGTGCATCATATTCNCGAGTTTTCTCACGGATTTTCATTCCACCTAGAATTAAAGCGATTCCGACAATGCCTGCTCCAAACCTGTGAATCATCTGAACCAAGATTCCTGCACCATCAAATGATGGAAGCCAGTTACCTTGGCATTTAGGCCATCCATCTGGGAATCCAACAGAACATGCTTGATTGTAATTGCCTCCTGCGGTTGAAGCGACCCAAGACCCGAGTATTAGCAACAAAAGAATTGCCGATGTTAAAGAGACAAATCTTTTGAATTCTGAAGCGATGAAATTTGCTGGAACGCTTAACATCGACCATTTTGCTCCTTCCTTTTTACGCATTAGCATCCATTGCCACAATAAAATCGATAGGAACGATAAGGCTAATGTCAAGTGCAGAGCAACTGTCCAATCCTCATTATCAAATTTGACAGTAGTATAGCCAGCAATGCCTTGAATAATCAACAATATTCCTGTGAAAAATGAGACTTTAACCAAATGATCTCCGTAGATTTCTCTTTTACTTCTTATCAGTAAGAAATTAGCTAAGACTGGTATTGAAATCAAACTCGCAATTAATCGATGAAACCATTCTACGAATATCTCTAGGGTAGTATAACGATAATCAGCACCCCTACTATCTATTTCAGTAGGATTTTCTTCATACCAAATACCTTGTTCCTCTTCGGAAACATCAAACGTCCATTGGCCAAAACACTTCGGCCAATCTGGACAAGATTCACCCGCATCAAGTACCCGAATAGACCCTCCTACAATGATAATCACCATTGCCGCAAGAAAAATCCCAAGAGGCAAGGATGACGGCCGCTTGTACCACGGTGAATCCATTGATTTGAGGGGCCAGTATCCCCCCCTTTAACAAAGCGGATGTCTTGGGCGGGAGTGATGAGGATACAATTGCTATTATCCGTGATTATCATAACATCGATGATTCCTAGTAGTTCAGATGCTCATGGAGGGCTATACGGAGAACATGCTGATGGATATATCATCGATGTATTGATCATAGATTTGTCTTGTCAAGAAAACAATACCTCTCAAGAAAATAATACATCTCAAGAAAACGATATCTCATGTACAGGATGGAAACCGCATAACTTGGTTGAATACTTTGGTTCCGATAATTGTGAACCATGCACCCCTGTCGAGGAGCAACTTGCTCAAAGGGAAGAAGATACAACTTTCATCATGACTCATCATCCATCTCCAAGTAACGATTTTTGGTTACAGGCATCCAAAGCAAGATTCCAAGACATATACCTGCTCTGGGGATATCCTAGTTTAGTAATTGATGGACATAGTTTGCTTGCTGGAAAAACACAAGCTGAAGAATTGGATGCTGTAATCTCAAATAGTTCATCAAATTACTCAGGTTTTACTTCTGCAGAACTAATCGGTAACAATTTGACAGTGTCTCACACCCTAGAGAATGTTTCTATAGATGCATGGACTGTGAAGTCTTATTCTAATGAGACTCGTCAATATACCAATATGGCAGTGAATCATAGTTTGGTTGAAAATAATTCGACTGAGGTAAATCTCGATGGTGATCATATCGTAATAGTAATGTCAGAACCAGGCGAAGTTTACCTAGATTCAGCATCAAATAGTCCCGCTATCGAATATATCCCAGATGGAGGATTAGAATATGATGAGACTATTTTTGAAGCGGTAGATACCTCAACATTATTGATTTTGATAATTCTACTTTCAATATTGATTTTGCCCGCATCCATGCAATTAATTCAGTTGATGAAGACCGAAAAGGCCCCAATAAATGTGTCTGAGGAAGAATGATTGTCAGCGTAGGGTTCAAGAACAGGGTGCTGGTCGGCAAACTCGCACGAATAGTGCAAGAGGTGTAATGAATGGTAAAACCTGTCCGCGCACACACACGCTTTGAACGCGCTAGAATCATTGGTGCAAGAGCCCTTCAAATTGGAATGGGTGCACCACTGAACGCTAGTGAAGATGTTCTTCGTGAAGCTTTCAAATCTGAACTAATCTCCCTTTATGGNCTAGATGAAGCATCNGTTCGCTTCGTCCTAGACCCACTAAAGATTGCAATGTATGAGTATGATAACGAACTCATACCAATCGATACAGATCCTCACGAAGATTGATTTTAGTTTCCTGCGGTGAATCCGTAGAATTCTAAGTTGGATGGGTCGTTAAGCAAATCTCGCTTTACGAGCATAGTTCTTACTGCCCATAAGTCTGTGAACACTCTATACTTCAAAGTCATATCAAGATAATCGACTCCNCTAGATCCNCCAGTACCCATTCTCCTTCCGATCATTCTCTCTACCATNCGNGCATGATGNAACCTGAATAGCAAGGATGATTCTTCTAATTCTACCAAGGTGTCAACAAGTCTTCTAGGCCATGCTAATAACGGAAGTTCACGGTATGATTCAATGAATAGCAAACCTGCTCTAGCAGCATCAACCTCTCCATCAGGGAATAGGAATTCTCTGGCTGAAGCATTTCCTGATTCAATTCTTGGNCGGATTTTTTCCTCAGTNCCATGTCCTATTGAAACCATGTGAGCAATTACTGACTCGCCGTGCTTGGACATTACATCTAGATGGTTTTCAGCAAATTTAGTCATAATTGAAAGGTCGCCTGAAACTCCTTCGACAGGCGTTCTAGCAAGCCATCNTCTAACTACATCCTTTAGAGTTGGTCTAGAAGCCATTCTTTCTAATTCTACCATTATTGTATCAGATAGTTTTCCTTCAGCATTCAGTTTGCGGTTATGCTCCATAGGGTCCATACCTCCGAGGCGTTGTTCGGGATCTAATCCCATCAGCATCTCAAGAGAACGCATCTGCCAACTCTCAAATCCGGATGATGTGCCTAGGCGGTCTCTAAATGCCAAAAAGTCCTGAGGAGCTAATGTCTCCATTACTTTCCATTGCTGAGCCATTAATCTGAATGTTTCTGCACACCTTTCAAGATGATGAACAATAGTTGGAATATCTTGTTCAGAAACTTCTTTTCCTTCCATTAGAGTGATTGCTTCTTCTAATTCTCGATTGATTAGCTTAAACCATAATTCGAATACTTGGTGTACAACAATGAAATGCATTTCATCATTACATGGAGCGGGTAGATGCCCTTCTGGCCCAGATTGTAATGAGAGCAAAGACTCCAGTTGCAAATAATTGCCATATGTCATCCTTGTAGAGTCTACTTGTTCACCCATGACGCTCCCATAACGGCCTCACTTGAAACATTACGGGTAAATCATCTGAGAATTTGTTAACTATTCGTCTTCTGCAATTTTTTAATTTGATTAAGCGCAACGGTCATTAATCAAACACTGGACCGCTCGACATGGGCGTAGACATAGGACAGTTGCGAGATTGGCTCTCATCCTATGACAAAGACTCGATTACAATCGGTGTTGTTGCTTCCCATTCCTCATTGCAAATACTACATGGAGCTAGGATGGAAGGTTTTCGAACTCTCGGTATCGCAGTAGGTGAAAACCGAAGAAGATACTATTCTGCATTCCCTGGTGCTGAACCAGATGAATGGTTNATGCTCGATGCATATTCTGAATTAATGGACCGTGCTGAATGGCTTAGAAGCAAAAATGTGGTAATAATACCACATGGTTCGCTTGTTGAATATCTTGGTACAGACAATTATCGAGATCTCGAAGTTCCCACATTCGGAAACAGGGGAATTCTGCATTGGGAAAGTAGTAGAGAAAGGCAAAGAATCTGGCTTAAAGAAGGTGGATGCGACATGCCAAAGGTAATTGACGACCCTCACGACATTGATGGTCCNGTAATAGTCAAATATGCAGGTGCAAAAGGTGGAGAAGGCTACTTTATCGCTAGAGATTACCGTGATTTCAAGAGAAATGTAAACCTTGACGAAGATTTCACAATACAAGAATACGTTCTTGGATGCAGATACTATCTNCACTTTTTCTTCGACCCTCTCGCTACAGATGGTTTCCAAGTCCGAGGTAGAGGTAGTAACGAAGGNAAGGACCTAGGACGTCTCGAATTGATGAGTATGGATAGAAGAGATGAATCAAATGTNGATGAATTTTACAAATTAGGAAGTCTACGTGATTTGAGNGAAATGGCNTTTGAGCCTAGCTTTGTAGTAACAGGTAATACCCCGGTAGTAATTCGAGAGAGCCTGTTGCCAAGAGCTTTTGAGATGGCAGAGGGTACCGTTTCAGCATCGTTTGAATTAGAAGANGGCAGCAGAGGAATGATCGGTTCNTTCTGTTTAGAAACAATCGTTACAGACAAGTTAGAATTTAGAGTGTTTGAAATTAGTGCACGAATTGTTGCAGGTTCCAATCCCTTTGTNGGAGGTTCACCTTACAGTGATATTAACGAACCNTTCATGTCCACNGGTAGAAGGATTGCACGTTCGATTAGAAAGGCCTTAGAAACAGATAACTTAGATAATATCCTTTCTTAATCACTCTTCTTCATCCATCAGAGTAGAAAGTAGNTCCATCTCTTCCTCTTCTTCAACTTCTTCTACTTCATCAGACAATAGCGTGTCTATTGCATCGCTAAATTCTCCAGNCTCTTCAGCCATATGCTGNTCCAATGCATCTGAAACATCTGATTGGATGAAAGTCCCTGGATTGATTTCATCTTCGGTTTCAACGCCTTCTAAGGCTTCTTCTACATCCAATTCTCCTCTTTCCATAGCTTCGAGTTTTAATTGNGCGTCAACAGCAGACTTAGCNCTCTCTTCGGGNGANTCTACTGTGAATTCACAAACTAGCATAATTGGGTCTCCAAAGGTTAGTGCNCTTTGNTATTCTTTTACAATNCCTCCACCGTTACANATNACCTTGAANTCNGTAGGNTCTCTTGCNCGGCGNTTCTTATGNTTCTTGTAATGGTGAACATATACGCGATAAGTACCTCCNGGNGCNTTACCTTCAGGCCANACNACATTTTCTACNGGCTTCTTAGTTTCAGGCCTNACATTGGCATCNACATCGAGTTCNCCATGACAATTAGAGGTCCTATTNCCTCCATGTATTCTCTCACCTGAAGGNCATACTACGTGTAAATCAAGGTCGTTATAATTATTCCAAAGTAGTGAGATCTGAACATCTGAAGATTTNGCTCCTTCTCTTTCTAGACGTTCTCNCAATTCTTTAATCGCNGAATCTGATGCTTCTTTAGANGCGAGTTCTTGAGCTGTTTCTTGATTATTTATTTCTTCAACCCTCTCGGTTTCAGAAGCTGCCATCTCTTCTTGTCTACGAGNTTCTCTCTCTGCTGCTAGCCTTGCTTCTTCGGCCTGCCTTTCCTCTTCTCTCTTCTGAGCTGANCGGCGGGCTTCTTCTATTTCGGCAGCTTTGTTAGCATCTTCCTCAGCCTTTGCCTTNTTTTCTTCTTCTATTTCAGCNAGTCTTGAAGCATTNTCCTCAGCTGCTTTGCGGGATTTTTCTCCTTCGTCTTCTTCCATCCCCTCTTCAGCTAATTTCTTTGCAGCAAGGTAACGGTTAACTTCAGCTAATTTACGGTCGAATTCAGATCTTGCTTTGGAAAAGTCCGGGCTACCTCGTGACTTAGTAGTGCCAGGATGTATCGTTCTAGTACGTTGGAAACGGTCATCTTTCCTAATCATTAGAAACCAAAAACCGGCTACAAATGAGCCCCCGAAGATGGTTAATATCGACCAATCCGCGAAGTCCATATTACAAGCGGAGTAGGCCACGGGACATATCATTAACGCTCATGGCGCGCTACTACTTCTAGCAAATCCATGCGTCCAATTCGCCAAATTCCTACCGGTGTAGTCAATAATGCTGCAAACAAAACAAAGCCAATAATCTGTACTGCAACTGTGTAATTGATTATAAGTGGCATATGGAAAGCCCATGTAGACATCACTAACGTGAGGGATTTGTACATACCGATACTGGCAAAGGCTCCTGCGATTCCACCTAGTAATCCAATGAAAGCATGTTCGACCGTCAAAATTAATGCAAGTTTTGAACGGCTTGCGCCTAAAACTCGAAGTGTGGCTAATTCTGCATCTCTTTCTGAGAGATTAATCAGTAAAGTATTGAAAAGAATCGCAATAGCAAGTAAAGCGCCAATAGCATATGTGGATTGCATCATAGCTTGTTGTTGATCTAATATTTTCTTGAATCCATCGACCATTTCAGATTTCTTAATTGGTGCTGATATAGAGGCTCTAATATCTTCTATATCGCCTTGATCTGACAAAACAAGTAGTGCTCCATTAGCCTCTTCACCTGTAAAAGAAACTAGGTCGCTGCGGTGCATTTGTATCACTCTGCTTAACTCCCGTGCGATTCCACTTACTTTGAGCTCTAATTCCTCCCCTTCAAGATTTATTTTGATTGTATCCCCTATTGAATATCCTTCTAATTCCGCAGTCCCTTCATCCAAAATTATTTCGACAGGGTTCTGTCCTTCAATCGGTATTTCTCCATTTAAGAGATTCAAATTATGTAAAGAGTCCTCATTGTTAGAAAGAACATCACATCCCTTGATTTCAATCAATTTAGTCGTGCCTGAAATAGTAGCGCTTGTTGTAAGAATATATTCTATTTCGGAGGTGTTTCCTTCCGCCCAATCTGTAATATTATTGAGATTTTTAGATTCGAAAATAAATTGGTACTCCCAACTTTCTTGTTCATCGAGGCCATCGTTAAACACTTCTTCAAATCCTGACATAATCATCATCATTCCNCCCAATATTACCATTGCTAGAGATAGTGCTACAAGAGTCACGACCAATCTTGCTGGCTTCCTAAAGGTAGAACGTAGTCCTAGACCAATACTNGGAGATAATTTTGATGTCATTGCTGATATTATTCGATTAGGAGTCCTTTCTTGACCTTGTCCCAAGACGTCTAATGGCTGCATCTTGGCAGCTTTCCATGCTGGCCTAATACCAAACAAGAAAATAATCGCAAGGGCTGATAGTCCTAGCGTCCACAAAATATCTGGGTGATGTCTAGTAGCAACTACTGGCACACCNAGGAAATTAAAATAAAACGCCGTAAATGCTTCTGAACCGATTGAAGATAATCCAAGTAAAATCCCTAGTAAGACACCGGGTATTCCAAGGAATAAAGGAACTAAGAGGTATCCTAGCATAACATCACTACTCGATGCNCCCACAGTACGCATTACTGCTATTTCTCTCGATTGAGTTCTGATTAGACGATCTAAAGAAATCGCGATTACTAAACCGCTAATGAATAACAAGACTATGAGAATAAAAGGAGTTACATCCTTCGAACCTTGTAAATCCAATCTTAGTAGTTCTGGACTACGTAAGTCTCCACGGTCTAGAACAATACCTGGTGTATCTGATTGGTTGAGTGTCTCTAAAATCTCACTCTTAGTAACTTCCAAATCTTTACCTTCAATCAATTCAGTATCTGAAAAATCATATTCGGGAGTTCCTTCTAAATCTATGTTCAAAGTGTTCCTAGCATCTGCTCCATTACCTGAAATTTCACCCAGATAGTTAGCATCCAAATATGCGATAACATATTTTGTATCTTGAGGGAAAAGCGATCCGGGTTCAGCATAGAATAATTCTAATGGGCTATTCGCAATCCCTACTACGGTTAATTCTCTAATTCCACTATCGCCTACAATCAATTGTACCTTATCGCCAATCGAAAGTGCAACAGACTCATTATTGGCAAAGTGAGCNTCGATGACAATTTCATCTACGCCTGGANTTGTACTACCTTCNATGCCGTATAGGCCATTCACTGCCCCCTGTTCCATCCCATATAATTTAGATTTCAGCCAATAAGAAGTACCATTATCNAAGGTTGCATTTGTCTGGCCATCTAAAATTAAACTTGATTCGCATGCTATATTTTCAATNGTCGAACAAATAGTGGAGAGGTTTTCTTTTGTCTCTAAATCATATGTTTCAATCATTAAATCTGCGAGATTGGTTTCGTCATAAAAGTCNTCATAAACCAAACTTGCATTNCGATTGTGTTCAGAGAATACGACGCCTGCATAAACTGAAAGTGTAATCAGCATTACCACTGTNAAAATCCTCAATTTAGTACGCATCAAACTGCGCCTCAATCGTCGTAAAAGCAAGATATTCAAAGCAATCACTCCGATNTCGATTTTACAAAATCCTTTACCTTTGATGCGGCTTTCTTGACACCACTGATGGTATCATCGATTACATCTTCAACTACCATTTTGGTGGTTGTAGCAAGATTGTTTACACCACCAGATTCATCCTTTACGACTTTNCCACTGTCCAAATGAATAATNCTNGTTGCAAATCTTGTAAGTGATTCATCGTGTGTTACGAAAATCGTAGTCAATTCCTCTTTACGACATGTACGAATCAAGGCTTCCATGACCATATTGCTAGTTTCTGAATCAAGATTCCCTGTTAATTCATCTCCCAATATAATGTTTGGACTCTTAGCAAGGGCTCTGGCTATCGCAACCCTTTGTCTTTGACCTCCAGACATTTGAGAAGGAAAACGGTTTTCCAATCCTTTCAGACCAACCGAA
This sequence comes from Methanobacteriota archaeon, assembly GCA_002706615.1. GTDB lineage: Archaea > Thermoplasmatota > Poseidoniia > Poseidoniales > Poseidoniaceae > MGIIa-K1. The sequence goes on along the minus strand of PALS01000015.1, from coordinate 24,471 downwards.
TCAAGTAGATTCATCGCTTTTTCTTTATCTCGGCAGCCTGCTAAATCCTGAACCAAAATCACATTTTCAAGAGCTGTAAGATCNGCTAAGAGATTAAAAAATTGGAAAATATAACCAACATTCTCACGTCTGAAAGAAGTCATTTTTTCGACTTTGCCAAGCGGTACCTCTTCATCTGAAAAACGATATTCGCCATCGGTTGGAATATCTAATGCTGCAATAACATTGAGTAAAGTGGTTTTTCCCGAACCTGAAGGGCCTAAAAGAGCAACTATCTCTCCTTTTTCGATTTGTAAATCAATATTATCAAGTGCCTTTACCAGAGTTTCATCTTCCCCATAAAAACGACTTACGCCATTCAGTTCAATCAGTGCCATATTTTACTCAAGTGAAGATTACAAATCAACCTTTTGCGAAAATGAATCAAGAACTAATCTGTCTATTTCACTAACTGTCCGAGGATTATTTCATCTATGTTAAGTTTGACCGCTCTGCATGCGCGAAGTTCATCTGGGGTGGAATTCCGATACGATTGAACGTTCAGAGTTCAAGTTCGTAGTAGAAATTTGTGATTATTTCGAAGTGATTGCACATCTTGAAATCACGCCTAAAGGCGTTAGGCAATTGGTCAGGGTAAAGTTCCAAGCAGATAAGAATCCAAATGATCTAGAAAATATTCCTTTCCTAGAAGTGGAGGGTCCTCTTACCCCACATCCACTCCCAGATGATGGTGAAGAAGGCATTATGGTAATTTGGAATCGGCATCCGATTTCTATCGCTGCGATTGGTTTTGAAGGTCTACACATAATTCCGCCCTATACTATTGACCAACAGGGACTAAATGTTACGATTCGTGGTCTTGCTGAAAAAATTAGCGGGTTTTTGAAAACGGTGAGGATTCTATTTCCACCAGATTCGGTTAAGGTTGTAGATATGGAGCATTTTGAGAATAATATGATCAATGTATTAACTCCAAAACAAATTGAGGCAACGACCATAGCGGTAAAATATGGATATTATGAAAACCCACGTACTGTTTCTATGCGCGAATTATCTGAAATATCAGGTATTGCTCGTTCCACTTTGCAAGAACATTTGTCTAAAGCTGAAGCAGCATTAATGATTTTAGCAGCAAAATCTCAATTAGAATAGCGACAAGAAACCTTGTCAATAGATTACTCTACGCCTAACCATGGGCGAACTTGATTCTTTGCTGCCAAATGGCCGCGGCGTTTGGATTCCCATCGACCATGGGGTTTCTGATTATCCAGTCCAAGGGTTGGAAAATCTCGAATCCTTAATTCAGGAATTATCTCAAGCAAATGCTGATGCAATTGTTGCTCAAAAAGGTGTAGTCAGTCGTTTCGGGCATTTACATCAAGGACATATGGTTGCTCATTTATCGGTTTCAACCAGACATGCTGGTGATGATTCTACAAACAAAATACTCGTTGGTACTGTTGAAGAATCAACTCGTAGAGGTGCTGCTGGAGTCAGTGTTCAAGTCAATATGGGATGTCCGAATGAAGCAGCGATGATAGAAAGACTTGGAATTGTTTCAAATGACTGTCATCGCCTAAATGTGCCTTTGCTTGGAATGATTTATCCCCGTGGAGAAAACCTGAATATTATGCCTGANGATGATACTAAGGCAATATCTCATGCTGCTAGACTAGCTTTTGAAATGGGTTGTGATGTTGTAAAAACACAGTGGACTGGCGACGCCAGTTCCTTTGCCAAAGTTTGCAAAAGTGTCCCAATCCCGGTATTGATTGCAGGCGGCCCATCAGGTGCATCTATCGAAGAAACCCTCTCTATTGTTTATCAGGCAATTAGAGCAGGAGGGGCAGGGGTTTGTATGGGCCGTCAAGTATTCTCTAATGACCACCCAGGTAGAGTGGTAAAAGCGCTTAGAGCGATTGTTCATGATGGATTAGAAGTTCTAGATGCGATAAAGATTGCAGGCTTGTGATATAATGCAGGTGTGGCAAGAAGGAGGTAAGCCTAGAGAAGGTATTGACCTCTTTCTTGGCGAGGACCTATTGGTGGATGGAGATGCACTGTATATCGAAGGAAGACAAGTTGGACGTAGAGTAGATGTCGCTGATGCACAAGGACAGTCTAAGGCACGTGCTATGGCAGGAAGTGTCGAATGGATATTATTAGACTTAGGCGAATGGAAAATGATTCCAATCGAGAATATCATAGCTGCTTGTGATGGAGGTCCTACCAAAGTTGCTGTGAAAATATCCTCTGCCGAACAAGTACTTGGCGCAGCATTTGCNCTACAAATTGGAGTTGATGCATTGCTCGTTCCTGAAGCGNTTATAGATACCGCTTTGATCGCAAAATCACAGCGAGGAGAAGTCATAAAGCCCCAATTAAAAGTTGAAAGCGAAGATTTTGCTTTGACAGAATTCGAAGTTATAGAAATAAGAGAAGGAGGTGTAGGTGATCGTGTTTGTGTTGACCTCACCTCGCTATTGGACGTAGGAGAAGGAATGCTAGTCGGTTCTAGTGCCTCATCTATGGTACTGGTTCATAGCGAAACAGTAGAGTCTGAATTTGTTCCAACCAGACCATTTAGAGTAAATGCAGGTGCAGCACATTGCTATATCTTGATGGCTGATTCTACAACNAAATATCTTTCTGAACTTGAAATGGGTGATGAAATAATGGTAGTTTCACAATCAGGTAGCAAAAGAATGGCTATTGTTGGACGCACTAAAATAGAAAAACGACCCTTTATATTATTCAAGTGGCGTGATAAATTCAATAATGTAGCGGGTATACTCCTGCAACAGGCAGAAACTGTCCGTCTAGTCAGCCCATCGAAAACTCTGATTTCTATAACCGAATTAGCAATTGGAGATTCTTTGAAGGGATGGTCTGGAGTTGCAGGCAGACACATTGGTGTTGAAATCGGAGCAGATGTTGTAGAGAGGTAATTAAATGGCGACAATAGGTACAGGTCGGGCAAACGGCTCTTGTAGCCTATTGCATGCTGCCGGTATTGGCTATGGAGCATCTCTTGCTTTAGANCTAAAAGTAATTGTCAGATTATTAGATTCACCCGGTAGAAAAGAGATTGATGACCCTGATGAATTATTTCCTGCAATTATCGAAGCTTGGACTAATTCGGGTTACAAATTACCGGCAGGNGANATTCATTGGTCTGTTAATTCAAAAATACCTCCTCGACAAGGTTTGAAATCTAGTTCAGCGATATGTGTAGCAGCGATTAAGGCTCTTTGTGAGGCCACTGATACCGAACTAGAAGATCATCAAATTGTAGATATTGCTACTATTGCTCAACTCTCTTCAGGTGTTTCTCTCACTGGTAGTATNGATGACTCGTGGGCNGCTATTTCCGGTGGATGGAAATTGATTGATATCAATGCAGAAAGTGCATCCTCGGGAATTATCATGGAAGCATCAGGACCTGTTAGCGAAGATTGGAGAGTGTTTATTGTTCTACGAGGGGAAAGGGAACAAAGACCTGAATTAGATTCTTTCTCATTCCATCGTCAAGCATTCTCGCAAGCAGTTTCCGCTTTGCAAGAGGGGCAAGAATTAGTTGCTTTGACTTGGAATGGCCGTGGCGTAATTGGTGCGGTGAATGATGGACGTGGCCGAATTTTGACAAATGATGCTTTTGTAAATGGTGCTAGAGCTGCTGGGATAAGTGGTTCTGGTTCTGCAATCGTGATTTTCGCCCCATCGATTAGTGAGCCGATTTGTAATCGGATTCTTTCATGGTACGGTAAATTTGATGATTTAGAAATAATTGAAACCTCGATAATAAATTCAATAAATACCGATAATGAAGAATAAAATCGGTTAAATTTTACTGGCGGGATCCATATGGAAATGAAATTAGGCGAACATATCACTGTCACCCTATTTGGAGAATCCCATGGACCTGCAGTAGGGGCATTAATCGATGGTTTTCCAGCAGGGGAAATCTTAGATTTGGAGAAACTTATGGAAGATATGGCAATGAGAAAGCCAGGTTCTGGTCTCGCATCGAGAAGAAAAGAGTCTGATAAAGTAGAAATTATGTCAGGTGTTTACGAAGGAAAAACCACTGGTATGCCGATTCTACTATTGATAAAAAATGAAGATGCTAAATCAAAAGACTACTCATTTCTACCAAACCAACCTAGACCTGGGCATGTTGACCATCTTATCGATATGAAAACAGAAGGGGCTGCCGATTTACGCGGAGGAGGTTCCTTCTCAGCTCGACTTACCGCTGGACTTGTTGCAGCAGGGTCGTTATGTCGTGATTTAATTCCTGAAGAATGGGTTGTTGAAGCAACGATTGGTGCATTNGGTGGAAAAGAAGGCGATGAAGGAATTGCTTTAGCTGAAGAAGCACGTAAAAATCGTGATTCTTTGGGGAGTCGGGTTGATTTGGTAATCAAAGGACTACCAGTNGGTTTAGGTGAGCCATGGTTTGATGGCATTGAGCCTGTNCTAGCACGTGCATTGATGGCGATTCCTGCCGCTAGGGCAGTCGAATTTGGCCGGGGTGTAAACGCAGGATTAATGCGTGGTAGTCAGCACAATGATTCTTGGCAAAAAGATATGACTTTGGCAGAAGGTGCCGATGGAGCATTAGGTGGTATGGCTAGCGGTGCAGATCTAAATGTCAAAATAACTTTCAAGCCTCCAAGTGGGATCTCATTACCACAAAAAACATTCAACCAATCTACCAATATGATGGATGAACTAGTCATCAAGGGTCGTCATGATCCAGTAATAGCACCTCGGGCAAGGCCTGTTGTAGAAGCAGTAACTCGTCTAGTTCTAGCTGATTTAGCGGTTAAAGGAGGCTATATTGATGGATAATATCGTCGTTCATAAATTTGGAGGTTCATGTCTTCGAGAGAGAAATGACATTGACAGAATCGCTGAAACCATCAAAAATTTTGATGGCACCCCCATAGTTGTAGTTAGTGCGGTATGGGGGATGACTGACCGCTTGATGAGAGCCGCAAATGAACCTAGATTTGCAGGACGATTGGTCCGGGATTTAAGATTTCAACATCTACTATTTGCACCAGGTTTAGATCAAGGTCCATTTTCAGAATTATTTGAAAGTGTGCTAAACGGTATATCAAATGAATTAGTCAAATTGACATCTGATGAACCCTCAATACGCTCAAAGAATCTAATCCTTGCCGCAGGAGAGAGACTTTCTGCTCTAGTTGTTGCTCATCGGTTGAGAGAATTTGGACTCAATACCCACCCAGTCGGAGCAGAGGATGTTGGTTTGAAACTGAAAGGCAAAGGGATTTCCAGTCGCATTGATATGGAGCGTTCTAACAAATTTCTTGACAGGGATGCTTTGATTGGAATCCCAATATTAACTGGTTGGTTTGGAGANGGTGAAGATGGNGAAATCGCAATTCTTTCACGAGGAGGTTCAGACCACTCCGCCGCTGCTATCGCAAATTTGATGAATGCTTCAAAACTGATTCTATGGAAGGATGTCGATGGAATAAAGCAACTTAATCCCAGATGGGGAATNGATACTGATGCTATCCCGTATCTAGGATATAATGAAGCCACTGAACTATCTAAACATGGAACTTCAGTAATACATCCAGCCACTGTTATTCCATTGATTGCTGAAGGAATTCCGCTAGAAATTAGAAATATGAATTCAGAGTTTTTACCGCTTGCACCAACAATTATTGGACCTGATTTGAAAACTGAAAATAATGTAAAAGCAATCGGTTGTAAGCCAGGNGTGGCAATAATAAAACACGATTCTCCTCTAAGTAGTGAAATATTATCTATTCTAGAAGATAATGACGTTACAACATGGCATGTTGAATCAAGTCCAGATAGCCTGCGGATAATATTACCTAACCACGACCTACATCATCTAGATGGCATCTTATCAGGTGAGATTGAACATTGGTCTGCAGTCATTACTGTAATCGGTTCTAATTCGATTCAACTCGATTGTGAACACAAGATTATTTCTCAAAATGAAAACAATGTTAGAATTTTAATTAGGACTGAGAATTTATCTCAGACATTNGCAAAATTGCATCAATCCTTGTTTTCTCGCCAAGATTGTAAATGAGTTGGAAGNTCTAGAGCAAAAAGACCNCCGACAATAATGAATACAAACAGGGTACCTAATGCAACTCCATAAACTGAAATCAGTTCTACTGATTCTTCCATTCGCAATGCTGTCTGTTCTGAAAATAATGAAATAATCGCAGGTAAAATTGTATTAGCAGATAGCACAAGCATTGCTAAACTGCCTGCAATCAATGGATTGATTACNAGAGAACGATGATATTTTCCAACAATCTTCTTTACATTCATTACGTAAACTTCATTGGTTCTAATCGATGTATCTAGCATACTAAATCTTAGTACACCATTTGATAATTCNAAGAACATTACAAGTAAAACTGCATAGATCACCACTAGAACGGTTAGCATAAATGGACTTTCAGATANACCAAATAAATCTTGAGAAAGTGAAACCTTCGAAGATGCGAATCTCATTATTGAAACTATGAATAGAATATAAGATGCTAGTAAAAAGCGTGCATCTCGCCCCATTGTACCCCAGAAACCACAGCCTACGGCTCCAATTACAACTAGGAGTTGAATGATATTAGCTGCTGTAATACTTCCNGTAATAGCGAACCAAAGAGTTCCAACTGCTGGCGTTACAATATAGGTTAGAACACCAAGTCCAATCAATACTGCATAGCATCCCAACTGAAGGTTTTGAACCATTTTATCAGCGGGCAAGAATTTCATTTTAGGAACTAGAGGACCTCCAAGAAGGCTTTCGACAAAGGATGGTATCTCAACTGTTGGAATTGCATCTTTTGGAATTTCACCACTAACCGATGAAGTTCCTGCCAATTTCTTACGGGAAGGTGCTGCAGAACGAACTGTCTTTCCATCATATAGATGTGCGGTATCTCCTGATTTGACCATTCATCTTCCTCCTCAAAATCCTCTTGCTCCTGCAAGCGCTGTGGACAATAACATATCCGGTTCCCAATCCATTATATTGACACCAAGGCCACTTAGTTCGCTCATCAAGACGTCTCTCTCTGTCTTCATTACTTCATAACCAGTACGATCGATTCTCTTCGCATCGAATTCAAACTCAAGGCTAGATGGTGAAAGCACNGTTACATCGAAATTTCTTGCTCGGAAATCTCTCAGAGCATTTACGATTGTAGGGTCATCTTCTAAATTAGACATGACGATTATCGGGCTACCTTTGTTGATGTGCGGTAAGATACGGTTAACTACAACTTGGAGAGGTATGTTTCCTCTAGCCATCGCTCCAGCAAGTTTGGTTAATATCACATACAATTGTTTCTTTCCTGTATCTCTATCAACGCTTACTACTTCGTCACCATAGGTAATTAATCCAACCGAGTCACGCCTTCCTAGGAAATATTTTGCTAGACTTGCCGCTGCTCTTGTTGAATATACCAAAGCGTTACGAGATACTGGGCCTGTTTCAGATACTGCTCTAGAATCAACGATTAGAATAATATCGCTAACCGCGTCTCTTTCTCTTTCATTAACCATNAATTTTCCACTTCTAGCATAAGCTGACCAATTGATTGCTCTGAAGGAGTCTCCGTCGAAATACTCACGNAGTGAGTAGAACTCAGAACCGGGTCCAGGTTGACGAATATTNACTGCACCAGTGAAGATTTTTGGAACTCTTGATTTTACAAAAGTTTCCTTCAAGTCTTCCATCTTAGGGAACACAAGGAAATCGTTGTAGACATGCAACTCTTTCTCCTTGTGAAATAATCCGAACGGATCTTGTACTCGAACCGCTACTGGTCCAAGACTATAGAATCCTCTAAGTGGGCATTCAACAGTATATTCAATGAAGGTTTCACGGCGCGGTCCTAGTTCCATTAAGATATAATTTGCACCTTCTTTGATACGCATTACTTCNGGAACTCTATCTCTGACTTCCAAAACCTTTCCTAATGAAGAATGATTCTGCATACGTAAAGTCACATTGACTTCCCCGTCTTCGAATATACGTGCACTTGATAGTTTTCGCATAGCAGANACATTTGACANAGAAANTCCTTCTTCNCCNGTCCATTCATCTGCACGCCTTCCACTTGATGCGACATCCGCATGAGTTCCAAATAGGGCAGCCCATGTTAGGAATACGAATATCACTACGGCAACTGTTACCAACTGGGAGTTTCTCAAAGTAAGGCCTAGCAAATACATTGCAACTGCTAGGGACCCTAGCATGGCGCTCTTCCGACTCCACATGCTTACGCAACTCCTTCATTATTCAATTTCTAATCCCAATCAAACAGTAGGTACAGGAACTTCACGAAGAATAGTCTGTACTACTTCTCCTGGTTCCAGACCCTTAATCTGATGTTCAGGCTTGAGAATTAGTCTGTGTGCGATTGCAAGTTCGGCTACGGTCTTGATATCGTCAGGTGTGACGAAATCACGGCCACGTAATGCTGCTGCTGCACGAGAGGTCTTCAGTAGTGCTTGTGAACCACGAGGAGAAGAACCTACCAATACTCGAGGATCTTCACGTGTTCTTGCTACAACTTCTACCATATACATACGCAGGGCAGGGTCGACGTAAACATCTTCACAAGCTTGCTGCATTGCAATAACACGTTGTGGGTCTGTAATTACATCTACATCTACTGCATCTTTTCCACGAGTAATACGACGGGATAGAATCTCATCTTCATCGGCGCGGTCTGGATATCCAACACTCATCTTGAACATGAAACGNTCCAATTGTGCTTCAGGTAGCGGGTATGTACCTTCTTGCTCAACTGGGTTTTGTGTTGCCATAACAATAAATGGTGCTGGAAGTTTGTGAGTAACTGTACCAATAGTAACCTGTTTCTCTTGCATAGCCTCAAGCAAAGCNGCTTGAGTCTTTGGCGGAGCACGGTTAATCTCGTCAGCTAGTAGCAGGTTACAGAATAGTGGACCTGGCTTGAAGGTGAATTCTCCCTTCTTAGCATCATAGATGTTGGTACCGGTAATATCTGCAGGAAGCAAATCCGGAGTAAATTGCACACGCTTGAAGTCACAACCTAACGCATCTGCGAAGGTGTTTGTCATCAAGGTCTTTGCCAATCCAGGGTAATCCTCGAACAGAAGGTTTCCGTTTGAGAGGATGTTAATCAACACATTATCAATAACGTGTGATTTTCCAATAATTACCTTCTGAACTTCAGCGCTAATCGCTTGTGCGATAGCTCCGACGGCCTGAAGGCGCTCACGTACCTCTGGTGTGCTTTGGTGTTTGGTCTGTGCCTGTACTGGTGCTGCAGGTGCTGCCGGNGCTGGTGCTGGAGCCGCTGGCCGCTGGTGCCGCTGGCATCGGCGCTGCAGGCGCTGCAGGAGCCGCTGGCATAGGTGCCGCGGGCGCTGCAGGCATTGGCGCTGGTGGTGCCATTGGTGCCGGTGCTGCTGGTGCAGGTGCCGGTACAGGGGGGGCTGCGGGTGGTGCTGGTGGTTGCATGTCTTTTTACCTCCTAGGTTTATTTTCCCCAACGTCGAATTTGTTGCAATAATTGCCTTAATTCTTCGTTGGAATATGAACGCTGTTGACTATACAACAGCTCGATAAGACGAGGATCACTAACCATAGTTTGTATCTCGCCGGGTGTTTTGCGTGCCATTTCATCACGCGTAAGGTCATNGGTTTGCCTTACTTTATTCATCAAAGATTCGCGAACTCTCTTCAGGTACAAGCTCGGGTCCACTTTGTTTGGTCTCTCTCTAAATCTAGTTAAATCGAATACATGGCGCCAATTCTCTTTTTCTGGAACAACCATTATTGCAATAGATAGCAAAGCCATCAAGTTTAGTACGATAAGCCACTTTAGCATTGTATCACTAGTTAGCATTACTATTGCACCCATCGCTTCGGTAAATGGTGATGATGCTGCAGAAGTAACGTGTCTAGATTCATCGAATACAACGTAGAAGTTTTCATTTGCTCGAGTTACAGTGGTTGAAATCTCTGGATTATCGCTCTCGGTCATGTCTCGAATTAACGCTTGGAAATATACGCTATTTCCGCCCCACGAAGTACTCCCTATCGAGGAAGATAATTCATCCCCCCAGCAACTTTGACTAGGGTCTTGATTATAGAAATCAGAATCACACTGTTCTTTTCCAGTAAGTTGTGCATCCTTAATATCCCATAGATGGTTTGCTAATACTGAATGGTCTGAAACAAACACGATACTTCCAGTTACAGAAACTTCCCCATCTTGGTCTCCACAAAATGCACATCTCTCAATTACTTCGATACCGGAATAATCCATACGAATTATCAATCCGGTATTGTTTCCACCAAGTTGTCCATTAAGTTCGTTATTGACATCGGTATCTACGCTTGCGAGGATTGAACCGGGAGTTGCTGCTGCAAGAATATTCACCTCGCGCTCAGGGAAATCGCCACCCAGTACCTCCATAGCAGTAGGGTTGTGGAATAATACTGGCATCGAACAATCTTCTATCTCTTCATTCTTAAGATCGCTATCTGTACATGGCGCTTTATTGCCTTCATGAACCCATGCTTTGCTTACACTAGCAACTGTCCAAAGTTTACTTTTGTCAGCTGGCTGTAAGGTATCGGTTGAATCGGTTACTGAATAATATCTTTGAGGATCAACAACAGGAGCATCGAAATATTTGACACCAAACTTCTCAGCAACAGTCTGTGCATTAGTAGAGTTAGATGCAATTATTACCTTGCCTCCTTTCTCGGTTACAAAGTCAAATATTGCATCAGCTTCTGCATTATCAAATGGTTTTTCCACACCAGCAATCACTAGCATTGTTCGATGAGGTTCTCTCCAATCATTGACAAGCATAGGAGTAGACATCGTATTAGCGATGTCATATCCCATTCCATTNTCTCCCAGGTCTGACCTCATTGCTGAAACCTGTTGAAATTGNAGTGATTCATCTGCATCTGTAACATATGCAGAATAAGCCGTATCTTTGTTGGATGAAGTAACTATAATCACCGATGTTGAAAGAAGTAAAGCTGTGACAAAACCGATGAGNAGCCATGTCTCCATTTTTAATCCGGAGGTGTCTTCATCAGCCATTTATTATCAACTCTAATTACGACACGCGTAAACGCAACATCCTTCGCATCCTCAATGCCCTCATATAGATTCTCGTTGTGTGCTCTAGTCAAAAAACAAATATCAAGTGAAATAAATTAGTATCATTTGANAAAAAATGCCCTATGGGCTCAATTTCTACGAATGATTGCTGTAAAAATTAACACTAGTAAACAAGAAACAAANCTTGGGGCCGGTAAAGAATTACTTTCTACTTCAAAATCATTATTTTGCTGATTTGTATTCTGGTTACCATCGCTTCCTGAGTTAGAAGAACTAGAAGTTTCAGGTGCCTCGACTTTTATTTCAAAGTCTGTTGAAGAAGACTTATCTGATCCTTCACTAGTAATTGTAATCTCGACTGTACATTTTTTACTCGCGTGGTTTGAAGGAGCGGATATTGTAATCTCTTGCGAAATTGAAGAACCGCTTGCAATAGCTTTTCCAACTAGTAAACCCTGTCCTGTAATATCTAGAAGCGGGCATCCTCTTATCATCAAATTTACTTTACTAACCGAATCCGCACTATTTCCTTCATTATCGACATAGAATTTGATTTTCTCATCACTTCCAGCCTGCAGGTCTCCAATCTCGCTCTTTATTGTTGAAGGTATCAGTTCATGATATACTGCAAACTGCAAATCCATTTCGATTTGCTTACTCCCTATCGAAGTGCCTGCAATTTTTTCTTCAGCACTCAATTCTAATGTATCAAACACCTGGTCTGCATCATACATCTTGCCATCCGAGTCTTTACCAATACCTGAGATTGTAATTTGGAAGGAGGAATTTGAACCGGCGGATACTGTCATGGTTTCTGGAAAGTCTACTGAAAATACATCTTCATTGTCAAGGCTTACTTCGAAAAAGATTTCAACTGGCGTGGGGCGTGTATTCTCTACGTATCCTTCGATTTCTACATTGAATCTTTTGTTAGAATCTAATTCCAAAAAAACGGTATCATCGTCACTCTCCCAGCCAATAGTCCAATCTGGAATACCTGGCTGTTGAGCGGTAGCGAAGGAAAATGGTGCAAACATAGCAGCACACAATAAGATTGCCAAAAATCTCTTCATGATATCACTCCTTACAGGCTCTCTTGATTAGTACCTTGATCATGTTTCGCCTATACCTTGGCGGTAGGGACGTATTGTTAACAGGTTTGACTACCCTAAATACCGCATCAGATAACTGAGAAATGTCTCCATTAGACTGTGAAACCTCTTCATCATGACGTCTTGGAATGGATTCTAAAGCAGTGGTTGCAAGACGTAAGGTGCTGCGATCATTCTTTTTCCAAGCAGCAGCAACTCCTGCTTCGGGGAAATCCCAAGACTCTCTTACCCGTAATTTTTGGTAAGAACCAACCCAGTCTTCGACTCCTGAAGGAAGTGTCACTTTNAGCAAAAATTCGCCCTTAGCAAGTATATTTCTTGTCATACCATCCAATTGGTAGAAATCATGTAATGCAACCTCTCTTTGACCGCTGGGCCCAATCAAGTGTACTCTCGCATCTAGAACCATTAATGATGGAGCGATGTCTCCTTGATATGTTGCCACACATAACTCGTTTTGATTGGGAATTACTCGACAATCCGAACCTGTATTACAATCACACTTGTGACACCAATCTATGCTTGAACGCCAATCCTCGGTTTGATTAAACCAAAAGCAACGAGTATCTAGGCATAGGTTTCCTCCAAGTGTAGCGTTTCTACGAATTAGCGAAGATGCGACTTTACTTGCTGCTAAAGCAACAAGTGGATGACATCCATCGCTTTCAGCCAAATCATGTAGTCTAGCCATACATCCAATCTCAGTCATCGAAATCGTATCGATTCCTGGAATTTTTGCTAATGATATTACATTTGGTTTGGTGTTGATATGCCATTTGTAATTTGGAATTAAATCGGTTCCCCCAGCAATCCAATCAAAATCTTCACCTGCTTCCATCAAACTGGATGCAATAGAACATGCTTCATCGATAGAATTCGGGAGATGAAGTTCAAAGGGTGGCATCAGCATTATTTCTCACCACCCATTTTTCTTTGCTCGGTTTTAGTCCAAGCGGTTCCAGCAAGACCTAGGTTCTCAATTTGATCTGGTTCTGGCCTGATTGAAATTTTCCAATCTCCATCTTGGTCTTCTGGAGGGATATTAGGGTCAAATCCAAACAATACTCCATTGATGTAGGGGTCGGTATCTTCTGACCTTTGTCTGCGAACATCTCTATCATTATGCAGTGAAGATCTTTGCACTAATTTTGCTTGTAATTCAGAGAAATCAAGACGGGGGACTGGTAGGTTTTCAGCATCTTCTATACCTTCAACTTTCATCTTCTTAGAAATCGCAGCCCATACTTTATCGGGAGTCAAAGGTAAATCGTTGATTCTGATTCCAATCGCATCATATACAGCGTTTACAACGGCGGGTAAAATTGGGAGAAGTGGCCCTTCACCAGCTTCTTTAGCACCAAAAGGACCCTCTGGGTCACAGGATTCAATAATGATTGGAGTAACATTAGGCATCTCATGAACGCTTGGGATTTTGTAATCTAATAGATTCGGATTTTGAAGATGTCCCGTCCGACCATAGACCATCTGTTCAGAGAGCACCTGCCCCAATCCCATATGGCATGAACCGATTATCTGACCTTCTACCGCGAGAGGATTCAGAGCCTTACCACAATCGTGAGCAGCCCATACATCTGTACATTTGATTAGACCTGTTTCAATATCCACATCAACCTCTGCCACATATGCAGAGAACGAATATGCGGGTGCTAATCCAGCAGCTGCACCCTTGTGTATTCCACCCATTGGAGGCGTACGGTATGCCCCACTAGAGATTAAGGCTCCCTTATCCTCTTGTGATTTATGCAATGCTTCAAGATAAGACGTCCCTTGAGATGGATCTTTTTTATTGTAAATTCTTCGATCATTAAGTATCAATAATTCTGAGGGTATTTCCAAAATATTGCTAGCAGATTCCAGCAATTTTCCACGGATTTCNAATGCTGCTGTAATTGCAGCATTTGCATTCATGAATGTTACTCGAGAGGAATATGAACCCAAATCCACCGGACTAGTATCGCTTTCATGTGAGCGAACATGTATCATNTCTAATGGTAGAGCAAGTACCTCTGCCACGACTTGTGCTACTGCGGTATTGGAACCTTGTCCGATATCTGCTGCACCGGTATGAACTGTAACTCCNCCNTCCATATCGATTTGAATATGAACNGTCGCNTGAGGGAATTTGTTTGGGTCCCAATGGATTGGNAATCCTGAACCTGAAATAAAGAAACCACAGCCCATTCCAATTCCCTTTCCTAGCGGTAACTTTCTGAATTTTTCATCCCAATTGCTTCCTTCTCGGACTCGGTTTAGTGCTTGGCGCATTCCGTTTGAAGTGATTCTAAAACCCGTGATTGTTTTCGAATGTGGAGGAAGAAGATTTGCTAATCTTAAATCGATAGGATCGACTTGGAGTTGTTCAGCCATATCGTCTAAACCGACCTCTATTGCACAGCGGGTATTCACAGCCCCGTGACCACGCATTGCNCCACTTGCAGGTTTATTGGTCCAAACTCTAGCACCTGTATAATGGAAAGAACCCAATTCATATGGTGCTGTAGCTAAAACTCCATTGTAGTAAGAGGTTACATGGCCAAATGAAGCGAAACCTCCTCCATCGATTAGAGCATCAATATCAAAACCAGAAATCCTTCCATCATCATCTGCATACATTTGGACTTCGATATGAGATGGATGTCTTCCTCTATTTACCCAAAAGACCTCTTCTCTATCAAAGGTGATTCTGACTGGCCTACCTGCTTTTCTTGCTAAAATNGCAGCACACATTTCGTGAGGGAATGGGTCAGATTTACCACCAAATCCACCTCCTACATATGTTCTAATCACATTTACTTGATGCATTGGTACATCCAAGACCGTCGCTAAAGCACGGTGAGCATAATGTGGTACTTGTTGAGGAGTATACAGTTGTAGTCTGCCGTTAGGGTCCCAATGAGCAACTACAGCATGTGGCTCTGTAAATCCGTGATTTACTCCCATAAATTTCCATTTACCTCGGTGTGATGCACTAGATTCACCTAATTTAGAACGGTCACCGAATTCTTGGAATACTCTCTTCTGTACATTGGTAGAACCGATATGATATGGCCCTCTCCAATGAATGGGGTCATCAACATCTTGCAATCCTTTNCGTGGGTCATGTATTGCATCCAATACCTCATATTCCACATCGATTAATGAGACTGCTTCACGTGCTGTAGCCTCATCTATTGCTGCCACACATGCTACNAAATCTCCNACGTGACGGACCTTTTCTACCGCCATAGCNTGTTCGTCTTTAGTTACAGGAAGTACTCCAAATTTCTGAGGAGCGTCNACTCCTGTNGATACCGCTAANACTCCTGGCAAAGCCTCTGCTTTACTAGTATCAACTGAGATTACCTTTGCATAATGATGGGGTGAACGCAAGATTCTACCAATGATCTCATTTTGTAAGCGGATATCGTCGCCATACCATGCTTGGCCGGTGACTTTAGAATTAGCATCTACTAGAGGAGTTCTTTTTCCTACAGTAGTTCCTGTTCTGTATTTGTCATGTAGATGAGCACCCGCAGGTTGCGCTTCATTACCTCCTTCTAATTCAGGAATAAACTCCATGTCTCTTTCTTCCATTTCTGGGCGGGAACCACCTGAACCTGGTGGTTTGAAACGCATCTTTCCTGCTACACGCTTACCATCAACTCTGACATCGGAGTTGCTTCCTGGTTGTTGTATGTAGCCACCACTCATCTTTACCACCTCTTATTATTCAGGACCTATAGGATGAGGGTCAGAATGTGCATCACTAGCAGGTTTGGCTGCTTGTACATCTCCTCGAGAGATTGCTGCTGCTGCTTGAATTGATTGGATGATTTGCTGATATCCAGTGCATCGGCAAAGATTGCCTTCGATAGCACAGGCAATTTCAGCATCTGTTGGATTTTCATTTACATTGAGTAAAGCCTGTGAAGTGATCAAAAATCCTGGTGTGCAAAACCCACATTGTGAACCTCCGCATTCAGCGAAGCATTGCTGTATAGGTGCAAGATGAGCTCCGTCTGCTAAACCTTCAACCGTGATAATCTCACTTCCAGCGCATTCGTTAGCCATAGTCAAACAGGATAGACGGGGCTCTCCGTCTATCATTACTGCACAACATCCACATGTTCCCATGTCACACCCTCGCTTGACGCCAAGGGTTCCTACCTTGTCTCTAAGAACATCCAATAAGATTGCATTACCCGGCGCTAAGACCTCAAAATCCTTGCCATTTACAGATGCTTGCCAAATTGAATTNGGGGTTGGAGGAATCATAGCGACATGCTCTTTTCCAACCATCTAGCGTCACCTGTGATGTGACCGAGTAAGAAGCCCTCTTTCAGCATTGGCCTAGACAGANNANATTTTNNGATTAAACTTGNNATAAGAGGGTTCAAACAATATGCCTCTCTCGCGCANAGCGCGGTGAGAAGATGAATACTGTAAAACAGATACTCTGCACAATAGTTCTGACAATGATGATTACNCCTTTGATGGTGGCTGCATTCCCTACTTCTTTAGATGTTGAAGAAGAGCCTCAAGGCTGGTGGAGNGAGACTACNGTAGACCGCAATGACAACAAGATAGGCGATATGGTCGAACTTCATATCGATAATCCGATCTTTTTGGATGATGAAAACACATTACCGCTAATAATCGATTTCTACTTTACACCTGGTGAAGAAGAAATTGAGATGCTTGAGAGAGAAGTTGGTTATGAGCACCAATTTATCCTCCATGGTATCGATGCGCTAGCGGGGAGAGTTTCCGTGAATGAATTACTTACATTACGCGACCTTCCCGGCGTTGTAATGATTGAATTAGATGGCATTCTAACCGTTACAAACGGTGATGCCCGTGTTGGACATGGAGTTGATGTAGCCTTCGAAGAAACTGGATATGATGGTGCAGGAACTACTGTTGCTATTATCGACACAGGTTTGGATGGTAATCACTCAGGTTTAGATGACCAAGATGATGACCCCGCAACAAATGACCCCAAGATTCTGGCATTTTATGACGCGGTAAATAGTCCAAATGACAAAAATGGTACGGTAATTCCCATCGATGACCACGGACATGGTTCTCATTGTGGAGGAACTACTGCAGGTACTGGAGCGCCTGACTACGAGCATGTAGGAATGGCGCCACAAGCACATCTTGTCGGAGTAAAGGTACTTGATGGCGGTGGCTCAGGTTCTTTCGCTGGTGTAATGGCTGGTATGCAATGGACTATTGACACCATGCATCAATACAATACTCGTGCTGCATCTATGAGTTTNGGAGGACCAGGTGCTATTGAATGGACTTCATCAGAAGAAGATAGTGTTAATCGCCAAGCAAATGAGATGGTACGCGCCGGTATCGCTCTATTTATTGCAGCTGGAAACAATGGAGTCAGTGCACAAATTGGAACACCGGGCTCGGCAGAGGATGTAATTACCGTTGGAGCATTAGACAAGAACACTGCAATTGCAGTTTATTCTAGCCAAGGTCCTACTGAGGAAGGNCGTGTTAAACCAAATGTNGCATANATGGGCAGTAGCATCATGTCGGTTGAAGCAAACTCAATCGACCAGTACACNGGTATGAGNGGTACTAGTATGGCAACNCCTGGAGCAGCAGGAGTTGCAGCATTGATGCTTCAAGCAAACCCNGACCTATCACCTTTCGATATTCGAAATATAATGCAAGAAACNGCAACATATCGCCAGTGTCATTACATGGGNGCTAACGAACCATGCCCTCAAGAAGATTTGATACCAAAGAACCGACAAAACAACGTTTACGGCCATGGCCATGTTAATGCGCTAGAATCGGTAATAGAAGCCGCAGAATACGAAGATTGGTCATTTAATAAGAATCTCTCATTGGATGTAAAAAATCAACTAAACATGAATGGCAATATTCATATTTTCAAGGGAGAATCCGTTAAAATCGAATTGAACAAAGGAGTAGATTCGGTAAAATGGAAGAGTAATGACCTTAGAGATGAATGGCACACTATCAACTCATACGAACATACGACAAATGTTGAATTGACTTACGATGATCTTGTCGAAGAACTTGAAGAGATTCCCGAAACAGAATTAATAGGGGTACATACACTTTCGCTGAGGGCCATAGAGGGTACAAGTTCTAGTCCGCTGATCAGTTTTGATGTAATGATTGATGATACAGCGGCAGTTGAGGACCCTGCTGAATCTTCGGTAGATTTGGTATTATATGGATCGATATTTGCTGCAATACTTTTGCTTGTAATTATTATTGCAGCAATACTTCATGATAATTCTCCTCTTCTCCATGAAGAAGAAAACTATGACGAAGATGTAGTCGATGCTGAAATACTCTGAAATTAAAATTATTCGACTTTGACCGGCTAAACGTTCAATAGTCTAATTGTNTTGANTAAATCGATAGATATGCCCCCTGCACCGTCTAGACCCAAGCGCCCGACTGCTGTTGCTCAGACAAATCTAAGACCNGGTAACCTAATGCANGGTTCTGTACCTGCNACTAATATTTCNGTAACAGTACCACAAACTGGATATGGACAANCTNAATTAAANNCTATACAGAANTTNGCCCAATTGATACTTTATGGAATTGCGCTGGTAGCGATATGGAGNGGTATTCTTTCGATCGCTTTCGCTGAAGATTCAACCAANCTTAACTTCCTAATCNTAGGAGCAGGTGGAATAATTTCTGCTTCTATGGCTCTAGCATTGGTTGAATGGCAACGAAGAAAGGGTGGGGATGTACTTCATAGNGTTCACGATTACCTTATTGGAATTGGNTTCTTCTTCTCCGCAGTTGGNGTATTATGGGGGACTAGGTGGCTGATTGGAGTTGCGGCTGGAGATATGGATATTCAATGGCTAATGGAAGAAGGGATACCATATTCTGATGATGATTGGATCCCATCTGCAAATGCAATATATGTACAATTAATTGCTTGTATATTGTTAATTTTAGGTCAGACTTGGTATCTAAGTCAACTAAAAGGAGAGACTACATTTGGCTGGGCTGCAACCACATTTACACCACTAGTTCTAGCACTAGTTGGATTCGGCCCNTGGATGGATTGGTCTGGAAATATAGTTTCTTGGGAGCTTGGAATTTCTATAATCTCACTTACTGCTCTTGCAATGTGGCTTTCTTTACGCTCGAATAGTGGATTGATTTTCTCTATAGTAGCAGTAGTTAGTGGANTGATTCCTATACTGTATGAAACNCAACATGATGTGAATTCTAGCGGTGCTGGCGGTGCAATGTCATTAATGGTATTCGTAATATTAGTTCAGGGTTGGCTTGCCGCTGATGAAAAAATAAAGCAAGAACTGATGCAATGGACATCCGCACTTCTTGTAGGAGAAGTAGTACTAGCAATGATACTTGCTAGAAGTGAAGATCTTAATTTGATTCTTGGATTTATTCGCCAGGACGAATTAGGAAGTTTTTCAAATATAGTTACCTTACAAGTTGCGCTATGGATTACTGTACTGTTAGCCTACTTCCCTGCCACATTAAAACGACGCATACCTTACATGCCGATTGGTTTAGCAGCATCACTATTCATAATCACACCACAGGCTAGCGTAATCCCATGGATTGTAACATTAATTATGCTACCATACCTACTAATCATTTCAGATGTTACTAGAAATTGGGTAGCAAATTGGACTATGCTGGCAGCAGGATTCTCCTTCTTTATGCAAAGTCATTTATTCGACGGTTTCTATTACGAGTATTTTGATGCAGTAATTCTTCTAGCATTGATAGTTACTGGTGAAATCGGTCGACAGAAAGGCCATCTTTCAGATTGGGCACATTTTGTCACTCTAGGCTTAATGATCCTTTCAGATGCTGTCTTATTCGGTAGCGACCCATTCATTCCTTGGACTATTGTAACATATACTGTTGTTAGTTCATACACAATGATGTTGAAAGCAGAAAAATCTGGACTGAACGAAGATGCGTTTGGAGCAAGTACTGCAATGTTTGGGTCTATGTTCATGGCTGTTGTGTTATCATTTGCTGAAAGATTAGAGGTTCCGCTTCCTGATTCNATTATGGAATATCTTTCTGGATTCAATATCACTCTGGCGATTGTTGGACTAGCAATTTACTTCGCAATGTTACGATTCAAAGATATTGAATTAGACATAGGCATAATGGTTTCTTGGTTAGATGAAAGAAGTGCAATGGTGCCAATTTTTGATTCTACCACTGGACAATGGATTGTTCCGGCGGGTATAGAAGAGGAGGAAGAGATGATGATGATGAGAATCCTACAGGATGGGGCCCGCTTGGAAGGGTTAGTTTACTTGGACCCATGATGCTGTTTAGTCTTGCTATCTTCTCGGTTAGTGCTGAACAGTTAGCTACAGATTTAATCTGGGTATTATTGATGGCAATTCCAATTGGAATCATTGTAACAGAAGTGATTGGCGAATTTAATGCCTCTTCTGTTGGACGTTGTATCGCTACATGGGTGATGTTTGCAGTTGCTTTCCCAGTATCTTACAAATTGATTGAAGCAGGCTCTATAACAAGTGATTTACTGATTACAGGGGTTATTTTTGATGTCCTGTTATTATCTGGGCCACTAGTTGTTTCAATGATTCTTGCTAACAAAGGATTGAATGATGAATATCTAAATGAATTCGCTGATAATTTGACCCTATTGGGACTTCTTTGTCTAGGGTTATTAGATGCAAGTGGAGGATTACTATTCCTTACAATGTATCTGTTAGTATTCTANAGATCNATTAAGCACAGATTGAATTTCATACTAATNTTCGCCCCTGTTGCATTACTGATATACGGCGGTAGGTTTGCTGNNGAGGGTGCNGTTATGAATTCATTATTTGAATTGATAAATATTACATCNTATGATCCAAGTGCAATTACAGCATTAGAGATGACAAGATTCTCTTGTTTGATTATGGCTGTAACCTCAATTACTATTCTAGCAAAGGGAGTCGTGGATAGGAGATTAGGTTTGAATGAAAGCCAAACTATGACTCCGATGGTTGCACCTACAATTTGGCTTGCTATTGGAATGAATGGAGTACTACCTGAAGCAAGTTGGTTATTACTAAGTTTAACCTTGATTATCACTTTGTACTCATGGCTATCTGGAAGAATNGATTTCATACCCTGGTCTCCAGTATTCGTATTGGTATCGTTCATATTCGGATATAGCCTAGATAGTAACTTCAACCATTTTGAAGGATATGATGTGTTTGCTTACTCATTACTAGGAACGGGTGTATTTACTCTGATAATNAATAGATTATCCGATAGTGGTATTCTGTTNAAATGGGCGGATGTGGCTCTTGAAAAAGAAAGCGANTACATTCATCAAACNCTTATGGACCTTAAATCNATTCAAGGGCGTGAAAACCTAGTGAATTATACCAGAGTTACCACAATGATTTGTCTGACATTGTCTTGGACTGCTCTTTCGGGAATAGGAACGATGATTGGTGCGATTTGGATTACATGGGACCTAGTGGTTAATGGACAAAAATATGCACTTCTCGGAATGCCATTACTGCATGCGTTCGCTGTTTGGAACTTAATCGAACAATTTAGTATCGAAATGAATGATTCCACTCAAGACATAATTGTTGGAACTATTTTGATAATCAATGGAATCATTATGACAATGGTTGCTACCAGAACTGAAATCGCATGGGATTTGTCTATCTTTGAATGGGAAGATGAGATTGAATACTTTTCTTGGATTGACCGCGTAGGAATGCTTGCAATCGCCTACTTCCTTGGNGGGATATACTGGGCNATAGGTGATGGTGATNGTGAGATTTTACTATGGNCAATATGGTCTATTTACCTTGGAGGANTTGCGATGCAAGGTTTCAGAGATGAAACTGAAACACCATGGAGACGAGGTTTAGGTTCATTTGGAACTCTATTTTCCTTGTTCATGATATCGATNGAGNTAACTACAGATCTTTTCACATATGTAGTATGGATGCTACTNGGAATTGTAGCATTTGGATTTGGTATATTGTACATGAACAGAATGGGTGATGGTACACAATTATACGAGGCAGAAATTGATGAAGAGAAGGTATTTGGCTCTCAGTATGTTAGAACACCCCATCCTGTTTTAAGTATACCCGAACCAATAATCGCCGTACCAGACGAAGAAGAATCTGAAGAGGACCTCGTAGAAGAGATTGTAGAATTATCCGAAGATGAGGCTGAGGCTGAAGAAGAGATTGTAGAATTATCCGAAGATGAGGCTGAGGCTGAAGAAGAGATTGTAGAAAAACTACAGCCTTTGTTAGAGAAGGAAATTGAAGATGCAATTACTGAAGAAGAGAAAGTGGAAGTAAAAAATTACAATTATGATCTACAATTGGATGAAAATACTCTACAGGCGATTCAGGACTCTCTTGCCTCTACCCCGCATGAAGGTTTCAAGCCAGTAGTATCGGTAGGCAAGAATGGAAATCTAAAAATTGATTTCGTACCATTGTGATTATTCCTACTCAGAAGGATATGCACTCCAGTAAGCCTCGCGTGAAGCTTGGTTTATGGCCATACAAGTATTGACTTCACTACTGCGAGAAGGGAGTGTTGAACTACCGTTTAGGTGATTTATCATTGGTTCAATGTTAGACCAATTTAGAACACCCCATCCAACTTGAGTGCATGGTAAAACTGGACTTATAGGAGTGGTACCCCCACTGGGGTCCCATGTTGCAGAAGAAGGATACCAGCCAGACAAATTCAGGGCATTACGAATATCAGAATTAGAAATTTGAACATCTCCATCAACTAAGAAACCATCTCT
The DNA here is from genome assembly GCA_002706615.1 of Methanobacteriota archaeon. Lineage (GTDB taxonomy): Archaea > Thermoplasmatota > Poseidoniia > Poseidoniales > Poseidoniaceae > MGIIa-K1. The sequence goes on along the minus strand of PALS01000015.1, from coordinate 1,372 downwards.
TCCTCCAGAAGCGTTGTCGTTAAATTCCGCTCTAAGAGTAGTCATTATATGTCCCAAGAACCCTGCTGTCCTCGGTGTTGCAAAGGAAGTTCCTGAAGTCTCATGATATCCATCTGTATCTTGATGATTTGGTAATACTTGAGTCCAATCAGAAGCCATATCAGGATATGAGCCCGACATCGTTTCCTTTTGGTCATCGTCCCCTTCAGCATATCCAGAAACACCGATCGACCAAGGCGGACCTGCTGTAGCATCCTGTACTGCTGGTGATGGCGAATTATCGGCTGCACCTGTGTGTATTTTGTGGTTTTCAACTACTGCAATTTTCGTTGCATCCTCAATACCAGGAACGGGAAGCGAACCTATCGCTCCAAAGGAAGTAGTGATCACATCTACCAGCGGATGGGTTGCTGCAGTAGTAACTGCGTTATCGCTAAAACCTTCTACGAAGAAAATTATCGCATCTGGATCTGCATCCAATACAGCACCTGTAACCGCCGTTCCATGACCATCGTTAGGGTCGTCTAGAATCATAGTGGGCGTCCCACCATCTGGTGATTGAGCAAAAATTCTGGTTCCTGGAAAATATACGATATCTGTAGCATTAATCGTATCCCAGCACGTAGCCCTATCTGCATCCACACGTTCCTGGTAAGTCCCTACCTGAGTAAGATTGCAAATTATGGTAGTCTGCATTTCCTGAATAAACCAATCCGGCAAAATCTCGTCTGTTTGGAAGTGGTCATGATATGGATTGATTCCAGTATCTATTGGAGCGATTACAGTATATGGACGGAATCCATTTCCCAAATCGATTTCTACTTCAGGAGCAGGGATTTCCTCCTCGCCAAAACAACCCGAAAGACTCGCACTAACCATAAGAATGGCGAGTAGTAATGGTCGGGCCATGTCATGGGCCTGTTGCATCTCATTGAATAATCATCCGCCATTTTGAAGCACTGATTTACTTTGGCGGGAACATGGCGGGTGAAATGGTCTGGATAGACCTTGAGATGACTGGATTGGATTTAGAAAAAGAATCCATTATAGAAATAGCAACTTTAGTTACCGATGCCGAATTAAATATTACTGCAACCGGTCCAAATCTGGCAATAAAGGTGAGTGAGGACTTGATTGCAGGGATGGATGAATGGAATACAAAACATCATCACTCATCAGGTTTAGTAGAACGAATTAGGAAAGAAGGAGTCACATTAGAAGATGCGATTGAGCAAACCTGTGAATTCCTCAAAGAAAATATAGAAACCGGTACTGCTCCTTTATGCGGTAATAGCATACATACCGATAGAACCTTTTTGGCAAAGGAGATGCCTGAGGTTTTAGAATTACTTCATTACAGAATTGTAGATGT
>PALS01000014.1 GCA_002706615.1 Methanobacteriota archaeon | reverse complement strand
AAGCCTGAGTAAATTTTGAGCCGTTGGGTTCTTTGAGGGGTTTCGGCNTCGACTGTNTACGGGGGAGTGCAAATCGAGGATAATCAGATGAGTTTGTCCGGCCTCAAAGGCATGGANGTATATCTTCCAGATGGCCGATTCCTTGGAGTAATTCANGAAACTGTTGTCGATGGNGGNGAGATGAAAGCAACCCATCTTTTTGTCACCAANACTCCTTCTGAACTGGTAGANGGTTCAGTAAATCTAACTCTGCCATGGCGCTGGGTTCGTTCAATTGGTGAAATTGTGATATTACGTTGGTTCCCTAAAACACCGATTCCACTAAACTTGTGAGGTGATTTATTGTCTCTAGAACTCCATATATTGGGAACTTCCTCTGCTAGGCCAGCACAGGGGCGTTCGGTATCTGGCTCGGTAATAGAAACACCAGATGGNATGGTAATCGTTGATTGTGGCGANGGTTTTCAAAATCGATTAGTAGTTCACAGAGCAGCGATGAAAGAGCATGCTGGACGTCGATTAAAAATCTCTAGAATGTCTGCTGTTTTGCTTACACATGGTCATTTAGATCATACATGGGGACTTCTTCCATGGCTACAGACAATGGCATTGGATGGAAGAAAAGAGCCATTGATAATNATNGGTCCAACAACTCCTGAAGTNGTTGAAGTTCTATTGACTGGTGAAGGCGAGCCAGAAGTAAATCCAACCGACCTCGTTGTACAATATGATATGTGGATGGATTTAGGTGCTACAACTGAACAATTGGGATATGAAGTACGCTGGATTTTAGGAGATTGTGAACGTTGGGTAGANACAGAAGATGGTAGTGAAGTTGAACTACCTCAACCTTTCAAAAATGTNACAATCTCTGCACACAATACTCAACACACAGTTCCATCTTGTGCTTGGAANATATCAACGGCAAATCGTCTCGGNAAGTTTGANCGAGAAAGCACTGCTGNTTTTCCTTCTGAAATACGCAAGAAGTTAGCAGCCGGAGAGGATGTCGAATACCAAGGAGAGATACTCTCTAGTGCTGATTTTAGAGGAGATCCAAGAGATGGTTTGTCAATTATGATATCCGGGGATACTGCTGAACAAGCTATTGAAACCGATTGTGACCTATTGGTTCACGAAGCAACATTTCTCAATAGTCATGCCGATATTGCATCAGAACATCTACACTCAACTGCAGCAGGTGCGGCTAGAACNGCGATTGAATGTAATGCTAAGCATCTAGCACTAACACATTATTCNGNTAGATTGGATGGNCCNGGGCCTTCATTGGAAGAAGCANGCCAGATACANGNCTCGGTTTTTGCTTGTGGTGATGGCGACAGATTGCTTTTACANGATGATACAANTTTAATTCANATGCANAAAACAACCGAAGGTTGGATGAATCTCTGAAGGGCGAGATTCAAAGGCAAAAGCGTTGCTTGCCAAAACATGAGGGGCGCCACAATTGTTGTTTTGGCCTTTGTCGCGTTGCTAATAATGCCNGCAGCAACAGCAACTTCTGGACGCTCAGCACCTGAATGTAGTGAACTCGACTTGTCTCAAATCTCNTCCTTTGTTGCAGTAAATCCTGGAGCTTGTGTGGTCATTGATTTAGGGGTTAGGTCATCACAACAGGTTTTAGATATTGATATTGTAGTTGCAGATGATGCAATGGATGTTCTTTTGTTTAATGAAGCGACAATTCAACCGTACAATTTGGGGCAGTCNTATCGGACNAATTTTGTNCCTGAAGCATCTTTTGAGTCNGCATTAGGNNACTTNGCNCTTGATTGGAATCCNCCAAAAGGAAATGAAAAAAGNTGGTATTATGTTATCGATAATTTAGCNCGTGATGGCGATGGAGGAATGGGNGACCAAGGNGGTTCTNNAAGTAAATTCACANTNGATGTAACCGTCTCTGATGATTCTGATTGGACCGAATTACACAATACATTCCTTCTAGAAGCGGATGAAAAACAAAATCTGTTAGAATTTTCTTTGGATGCTAGCACAGGTGTGACAATTAAATCCGAGGTATTATCTGGAACTGGGGACCTTTTCATCCAAACNGATAANCAATTATCTGGAGATTTATTCCTTTCTGGAACTAATATGNATAGNATTACNNNTTCTTCNTCGCTTACCTGGANNGTACCTGAAAATTATGGAAACTATAATCTGAACCTGATGTCAAAGGCAAGCACATCTCCTTTCCATTTCACTATTGAAGTCATCTTTGACCCTCCGATTACTCCTGTGATTAGAGATTATGTAAATGGAAGTACAGTAATAGGAGAAAGTATTACTTTGGATGCTCTAGATACTCCCAATAGTTTGAATCAAATCGAATCCTTATCATGGGATTTTGATGGTGATGGAATTGAAGACGAAAATGGAATGGTTGTATCTGCATCATGGTCAACACCTGGACAAAAGATGGTCAATGTCACAGTAGTCTCTCCAACTGGTGCTAGTCTTATGGAGACGTATATGATCGAAGTACTAGATATTGTCAACCCTACTGCGGTAATTAGTGGGGAAGGAACTCGTGGATTAAATGGTGAATGGAGGCTATTGCGTACAGCAGATTTAGTCCTAAGAGCAACAACCTCCTTCGACGACCATGGCATCTCTTCCACTGCTTGGTCAATAGATGGTTTAGCAAATTCTTCTGCATCACAAATTACGTTAAGTTGGTCACAAATCGGGACCTATCTGGTAGAATTATCAGTTACAGACCCTTCTGGTAATATCGGTACTGTCAACACAACAGTAACTGTTTATGATGAAACAATACCTATGCTTGAAACATCTGCAATAGATGCTATCACCGAAGTAAATATTGGAGAAAAGACTCAATTCCAAGCCGCTGCAGTTGATATGTGGGATGAGCAAGAGAATCTAAGATTCACTTGGGATTTAGATTTGGAAACAGATACCAATAATGATGGCGACCCGCGAAATGACCCTGATGCAACCGGTTCTGTCCTCACTAAAACCTTCAATTCCAAAGGCACTTATCAAATCGCTTTGACCGTATATGATGGCTCAAATAATACTGATTTGCACGTCTTTTCAGTCGAAGTGGTAGAGGCTCCAAATCAAACCGGATTGTTTGCGATTATTGCAATTGTATTCTTCGTCATAATCGTTGTAGCAGGTGTAGTATTATTCGGCCACAAAGGAATGCAAAGAAAGCTGGCTCTTCAGATGTTGATGGATAGAGGGCTTTCGGGAACAGAAGCAGAGTCTAGGCTCCTCTCAATCGCAAGCTCGATGAAATTGTCGCCATTCGCAAAAGCAGCAGAAATGGCAGGCTTGGAAAGTGGTGGAGCAATTAAGTCTACAGAGCAATTGCAATTAGAAGCAAAAGCAGCGGAAATGGCAGCGATATATGGTTCAGATAGTGGAGTACAAGAAGACCCGTATGCTGGATACAAACCTGCAACAGTGCGCCCGTCAATCAATCCAGCAATTGCAGACGAGGCCTTAGCAGCATTCGCTGAAGAATTACCACAAAAAACCCAANCCGCCGCAGCTCCAGTAAGTGGGCAGGTTAGAAGTGGAGGCGTTGTTTTGCCTTCTAGTAAAGTAGTTACTAATGAGCCTCCGGTAGCGAAAGTCGAGCACAAATTAGTAACCGATTGCTCTTCCTGTGGTAAACCATTTTCCGTAATCATGCCAGAAGGAGCGAACAGCGTCGTAGTCGCATGCCCATCATGTGGTGCTGACCAATTATTCGAACGCTGAAAAACGCTATTTTGCGCGCTCGCGAGAGGGATGGTTTCATGTGCTACGGCAGCACGAATACAGTCTGATGACCGAGAACGGCGTGCGTTTGCTAAAACGCGGAGTACCTCGCCCCCTCAACAGTCAAAAGACTGCCATCCTCCTAGTTTTGGTCCTTTTATCACCTATTTTCACTCCCGCAACAGGCAATGCATCTGTTGGTAGAGACGATTTTGGAGTGTTAGAGGCAATGGCTGATGCCCTCAATAAGCAAAGAGATTCTGGAGAGTCGGAATTAGCAAATAGCAGCGCTGAGGCAATTCTAGATGCTGTTGCTGCAAGAGGGAGGCCGATAGGAGATGGAGATGCATTGCTTGCAACAGATGGCGTGCTTGGAAATATCACTATGAGAGAATCGACTCCTTTCGAGCCCTCGCANCCTCGCCCCTATGTTTACCTCACAGANCCTTCAACTCATCCCGAAGGATGGCCAAACGACTTGATAGAAACTTTGTTCGATTTACCATCTTCNCTTTCTGATCCCCTTGCTATCGGAATTAACACTTATTCTCTTTACGTAAATTACACAGCACGTGATGATGGACCGCAATATGAAGCATGGGATTATGGGACATTTACCGGCGATTTACTTTCTTTCGATAATTTCGACATTACTGAAAATGGAATAGAGTTNGGTAACTCTGAACCTGGAATGAATAATATCGACCTAGATGGTGATGGTACAGCAGATGTAGCTGTTGGTCTCACAATTTTGGGCTTAGGAANTCAAGGTGAAGATTGGGGTATAGAATACGTTCCAAATCCATTAAATTTGGATTTAATTCCTGAAACGATTTGGTTCCGACCAAATTTCCAATGGAAGATTAAGGTTTTAGATCATGATAAATCAATGTGGGATAANATGGCTCATATGGAGGTTTCAATGGTCAAAGCATTNGCTTATGACCTTACAGTAGGNGGTTCTGGAGAATCTTATGCTATGGTCATTGATTCGAGATTTACTCAACCTCCAAATGAGTTTGAAGTAAAGGTTGGATTGGATAACATGACCCTTGCCATCACAGAAACTCTGGAAGGTGGTTTTGCAAGTGTGGTTAATCTAATCACTGGAGGTGATGAATCTGCACTCGAAGTATTATCGGTATCTGCACCATATTCAATTTTAGTATCTAATCCCGACCATAATTCTGAAAATAGGCAGAGTGATTGTGACGACTCTACTGGTTATTATGATTCAATCACAGACCATGGTCTTGAAAGTAGAGAGCACAAATGTGGCTACAATGTTGGAATCGGTTATGTGCACTTTTCTGAACCTGATAGTAATCAAGATAGAGAGGTTGACGAATTGGGTTATCTCGATGTTGGCCTTCATCCCGAAGAGGGTAGTACCGTGCTCCCCAAAGAGGTAGACCTCGTAATTCGTAATGATAATGCAGGAGATAATTCATTTGACAATATTGAAATTTATTGTGATACGGATTCGGATTTGTGGTTCCATTATTTCGAAGATAGGTCAAACCACTTCGAAGAAGGTGGACGTTTGGGCAACATTACAGATTCTAGAGGTTGGGTACGGGGCCTTCCTAGTGATTCATTACCAGCTGAAGAAATTGAGGCAATTTTTACAATGATCGGTGAAGCACCCGGTTCGTTGAATCTCCCTGGGCAAGAACCTAACAGACTTTCACTAATTATTTCCATTAAGAATTTCACTGCAGATAATTCTGCGAATACTCCAGATGGCACCCTGATAATGGACCCTTCAGATGAAAGATGGAATAGCCTAATTCTGATTGCAGGGAATGATAGAATCGACCGTATAGAATACAAATCTACATTCCAGAGGCATGGCTATGCCCAAGATTCGTCATCTCTTGAGGTTGTGATTGAAGATTTGCCTGAAGTTGTCGCGGTATTAGGGACCTTTGAGATTCCTAGCTCTAATCGAATCAGGGTTGAATTTGGAACCGCACCCGACCTGNTTTCAGAAATACTTGATAACGTAGTTTTGAGTTTGGTAGAAATCGTTCTAGATATAGGAACTATTCTGAATGGATTGCCTGAAGCGATAGTTGGTACAGCAGGAGAAAGTAGTGGAGAAATTCTTCTTTATTGCTATAATCAAGTAAAGTCCTCATGGGCCAATAATCGGGAGCGGGTTGAAGAAACAGCCGGCTTGGTTACGGCTGCAATCTCTAGTAGCCCTCAACCGATAATGATTGGACGAGATCACATAATCATAGCAGAGGACCTTGACAATGTAGAGGTTGACGGAAGATATGGAGTGGAAGACCCATTGGTTCCTGTTGGGATGAGTGTTTCTATTAGCGATGTTTCCGGATTCGGTTATTCATATGACCAAGACACAGATACTAGGACAATTTCTTTGGCAGGGCAGTCTGATGAGGAATTAATCATCGGTCATCTTACGCATCTAAACAATACAACAGAGGGTGATGTAAGGCAATTTGCCTCAATCTCTAATCGCCCAACAAATCTTACTGTTACTCAANTAGATACCACGATCAATTATGTTTCAAGTGGCCCTATCAATGCTATTACTTACAGCGGTGAAGGAGATGGTCAATACAATGCTTTGCGCCTCAAAGATTTACCAACTNAATTCACATTACAACTGGGCGATACTCTTGGAATGCTTGCACCAGAAGGTGTAGGAGCAATAGAAGTCCAAATTTCAAACGCTACGACTCCGGTTACTATGGATGGAGACCATGTTAGATTCTTTGTNGANGAAACAACAGCGGAGGCNAGTATGTCTTTAAGAATCTCAAATATTACTCGTGTCAATCTATTCCCTCCNGACGAACCCGGNGCTAGAGGNCGCACTGGGAATAGTAATTTCGAACTGGTAAGAACAAGTTCTGCTCCATTCAATGTTATTCTTGAAGATAATTCCATGAGAGCTGACGAATTTTTAGGATTAAACGGTAGAGCATATTTCGACCCACTTCCNGCAAATCTGACATTTTCACTTCCGACATCTGAGAAATCCAGTATACTCAATGTNCCCGAATTTGGACAACAGGATGGTGTATTATCACTCTCTTTCTTCCTATCTGGGATGATTGAATTTGGAACCACAGTTAATGATTTCACATTAGAGAGTATAGTCAACTTAGGCGATGCCTCTGACCTTAATTCAAACATGACCCTAGGGTTGGACTTAATCACTAACGAAGAGTTCGATCTAACTTTAGATTTCAAGAAAGGAAAGAATCTACAAAAAGAACCTAAATGGGTCCATGGAATTTCAGGAGAAGTATTCGAAGCAACTCAATTAACCTACAATTATTCTAGAATGCCTCTGTTTACCGAATCCTCAAGATTGATTGTTAATGAGGCATTTGAGGATTGGGAAATAAATAGCAGCGAAAGAGAATCTGTAATCAATGCATTCCAATGGGCTGGAATTAATGAGAGTGAGATATTGGTTGATTTGTTGGCAGATGGATATATTTCATCCAGAGAGAAGTTATCTATCGATTCTGATAAATTAGAAGAAGAAGGNATTGAATTATCTCCAAGACGTTCTTGGCAAACTAGAATGTGGATGCCAAATCTACCATCGGGGAGGATTCAGTTGACCTATGATGTAGTCTACGAAAATGAGACGCCGACCTTCCAATTAATCCAGAATTTGACGAATTATAAGCCTGAAAGACCGATATTAACAGTGATTTTGAATGGGCTAGAAAGGGTAGACTCGACGTTGATTTTAGATGGTTTGAATACTGAATTAACCAGAGATGTAATGCTCGATATGGTTGTAACCACCGAATCAGAATTAATTATTCCGCGCACGACTATCGAGATGACATATGATTTAGGAGAGCGCGTTGATACTGCACAGGTAATCCAGAATAATCATCTACGAGGAATACGGACCGAAATGATGCTGTTTGATGTTCCTAGAAGTGCAGAACTATATTCAAAGATTGGAGATGTGTTAATTGCTGATTTGGTAGTGCCACCTGAATATAGAATCGGAGTAAATGCTGCNGATTCTTTGATGTTACAACAGCTGATTAAGGTGGATGATTTGTGGTGGCCATCGACTATGTTTATTCGCGATGTTCCTGGTGAGATGCATCTGTATGCAGCACCAGCCAACAATTTCGATATCCACGAAGTTACTGCTTTCCAAGGTATGTTTGAAATGCAATATTCATCCAACAGTGATGAAATGGACCTTTTCATTGAAACTAAAGGTAAGGCGCAAAATGCTAGAAATGGCAATCTAATGTTGGCTGAAAATCTGCCAGATGTGTTTACAATGTCTGTTACCGATGATTATGATGCTGAAATATCAGCATCTGGAAACGGTGTTGAGAAACTTTACATTCGTAGAACAGATTCGTATGTTAGGGATGATTTGACCTTGATCACTTCTGAAGTGGTTGGTGAAGATTTGAAGAATGCTAATGTTAAATTGATAGAATTAGGAGATTATCCAATTATCATAGTAGATGGTATTACCAGCGGTAGAGTGGTTGCAACATCAAATACTCAAGTTATGTTGGGAGATTGGGAGATAGATGCCAGAGGTGTCATGTTAGATGCCCAATTTACCGGCTTCATTCCAACTGCTTCAAGCGTCGGAATAAATGGCGTTGTAACCGATCTTTCAATGATTAGTACTTTGACTGGCGGAAATATCGAAACAACTCATATTATGATTGGTGAGCCGATTGGCTCTATGGTGGCAACAGGGATTGCGATGATTTGGTGATTGGATGAGCGAGCAATCTAATGAAGAAGAACTTCTAGAAATCGTCCAAGAAGTTGGCGAAAGGGTCAAGGAGATTACAGAGAGAGTACACCCTCTGAGAGTNGCATTAGCAGGAATTATCATTCTCCTGATATTAGGCTCTGGTCTTGCGACTTGGCATTGGATNGTTCCCAGAGATGTAGTCGAGGTAGACACNATTTACATTCAGCGAACTGGACACATAATCATGAGCGAATTGAGCAACTCTGGTAGCCGGGATATTTCAGATGTAGAATTCAATGTGGAATTCATCGATAGTGAAAAAACCATAATCGGAGAATATTCTGCTCAATTTGATAGCATACCAAGCCATACAAGCATCTCTGGTAATTCGATGGAATTAGTGGTTAGNGGCTANACTGTTTGGGAAAATTATACAATTGTTATATCGATAAAATGGGTCGATTTTACTGGTCAAGAAAATAATGAGATTTTCAGTCATGAAGTAGGNCCTTATGCTTATGAAGAGTTCAATGACAAATGTGAATCGACAACTTGGTTTATCTGAATCCATTAGTGACAAGTCCTAAAACGGGCCGGTCACGACCTACGGTCGTGCGAAGAGTTCTACTATTGCTATCTGTACTGATGCTTTCGAGCGTTCCAGTAGTGGATAATTCGGTTTCAACCGAAGAAGTAGACGGAATCCAATGGATTAGATTTGACCTTCCTGAAGATGCGATGAAAGGTTTAGCCGGTATGTTAGATGAAACTTTGAGTTTAGAAGAGCGACCGGTTCTTGCCCATTCTCGANTGGGNATTCATGATGTNAATGGNGTNTTGTTCGATGATGAAATNCCAGANNCACTTCTAATTCCNAGGTCTGATTTAAGCNTAGTTTTGATATCTTCAGAATTNCGNTTTTCTGAAGTNCGTGCNGAATTAGATTCTATCCAAGGCTTAGCTGTTAGNGAATTTATTTCGCCATCAGGTTTGATGATTCAAGGCACTCAACAAGCACTCAGCATTGCAAATGGAGTTGCGGGAGTTGTGTCTTCCCAACCAGTGCCGCTCGCAATGCTGGTCGATTTTTCACTATTCGAAGCAGATGCGGATAGCGCGGTTAGAATCGAATCATGGCGNGGTGATTTTCTCCTGCCNGGAGTTGATCTAACGGATAATCGAGGATATTCTTTGCACCAAGAAATTGATTTGGTTGCACATGGCTTTTTGGAAGAAACAAAGTTTGCCGAAACCGGAAGGTATGATGGTTTCACAACAGGTGAAATCGCCTTACTAGCGGCGGAACCCTCCGTCGCATGGGTTGGGCCACAACCTCAATTCCAGTTATTCAATGACCAAGCGCGCAATCATATGAATATCAACGCAATGGTCTCTTATTACACCACTGACTTAGATGGTTCAGGGCAAATCGTTGCTGTTGCAGATTCAGGTTTAGATGAAGATCATGGCGATTTTGGCAATAGAGTAATCGGCAATGTCGATGTAATTGGTGATGGTTCAACCGCTGATGCACATTCGGGGCATGGAACTCATGTTGCTTGTACTGTACTTGGAGATGGCTCTCGCGGAAGTTATTCTGGAGTTGCACCCGAAGCAGAACTTTATTTCCAAGCGATGGAGAATGACAACAACGGAAATTTCCAATGGTCCAGCATCAATAATATGCTGAACACTGCATATAGTCAAGGTGCTAGAACTCATACTAATTCATGGGGGTCAGAAGCATATGGAGAATATACATCAGAATCTGAAGATGTAGATGATAGAGCGAGATATTACGACCAATATTACAGTGGGAGAGAGGGCTATAGTATCGTTTTCGCTGCCGGTAATGACGGACCTGACAGTAGTACAATTCATTCGCCGGGAACCGCTAAGAATTCAATAACGGTAGGAAATTCTCAAAACCGATACCAAGGTGCACCTAGCTCAATAATGGATAGTTCCAGTCGTGGCCCTACAGAGGATGGACGTATCAAACCAGATATTCTTGCCCCTGGAGGATATGTTCGTTCATGCCGTGCACAAGAAGCAACAGATACGGGCGGTTCAACTTGGACTAGTAATTGGTATCTTGAATATTCGGGAACGTCGATGGCAGCTCCAAATGCAGCAGGAACTGCGGCACTAATTCGTGAATATATCACCGAAGTTGCACAAAGGCCTCAACCTCAAGGGGCTTTAGTAAAGGCACTGATGATTTTGGGTGCTAATGATGTTGGCTCACGTGATATACCTAACAACAATGAAGGCTGGGGAAGAATAGACCTGAAAAATACCCTCGCTCCAAATAATGGTAGAGGAATATGGGTCGATGACCGTTCAGTACTCTCTTCAACAGGAAATACCAAGACATATTCATTCAACATTACAACTCCAAATAAGCCATTCAAAGTGGTGTTGGCCTGGTCTGATGAAAGAGGCTCCCGCTTTTCTAATACACAATTGGTAAACGACCTTGATTTACGAGTTACCAATCCTTCAGGGGAAGAGTATCGTGGAAATGTCTTCAGTCAAGGACGTTCTATTCAAGGGGGAGATTATGATGATCTGAACAATGTGGAAGTTGTTTTGATAGATAGTGCAGAATCTGGATTATGGTCAGTAAGAGTGAGAGATGCAGGCCATAGTGGAAGTAAATCTCAACCATTTGCAGTTGCTGTTTCGGGGGTTGGAGTAAACGATTTGCGCCCAGACCCTGCCCCGTTAATATCATCATTTGCAACCGATATAGCGATTCCACAGGTTGGGGATGACGTGCTTGTTGAAATTGAGTTTACCAATCTTGGAAATGTCAAAGCAGATGATATTGAATTACTATTCAAGGAAGAAGACGTNACTATTGATACCAAAACATTTGATTTAGGACCAGGAGGTTCAAAGAAAGTATTCTTTAATTGGCAGCCTCAGGTTTCAGGTGCTAGAACTCTTTCTTTCATACTGGATGAAGCAGATTCAATCGATGAAATAAACGAAGATAACAANCGGTTTGACGTNATAGTCAATGTAACCACCCCAGGTGTCAAAATCGAATCGGATTCAGTNCGNACCGTTCTNTCGAATATCACCTCTACCACTTCGTTTTGGCAGGTTACTTTGACAAATACTGCACTGATTCCAACCAATGCTTCAATAGATTATACCAGTGTAAAAGATTCAGCAAATTCTCCACAGAGTTGGTATGTCGGTTTGGATAAAACAAGTTTGTTTTTATCAGGCCAAGAAAGCGTCCTGATAAATGTCACAATGGTTCATCCTGAAGGACCTTCACCAGGAATATATCTGATCGATTTATTGGGTCAAGATGATGATAATGCTGTAACTTATCCTTTCACTTTGGAACTCGAGGTACCAATCTTGGCAGATACTAGATTAGAGTATGATTACCAAGTAATACCAGTCCATCCATATGAACCAACCTCGATAGATGTTAGACTTTTTAATCTTGGAAATTCAGATGTAGGCTATGATTTGTTCCTCGATTCACCCCCNGGATGGTATTCTGGTTTTGATGACCTTTCNGCTCAAGGNGGGGCGAATTCAGGTTCGACAGGTTTGATGCTTAAAGAAGGTCAAAGAAGCATTGGTTTGACTTTCACTCCACCACAAGTGATGACTTTGGCGGGAGCCGAATTAATTGTTGAACTCCTTGTAGTCCCTCAAACTGAGGATTCAGTTTCGGTCAGATATGAATTNCCATTGGTGGTAATGGAAGTTAAAGAAATACAAATTTCCTTAGAGACATCAATATCATCAATTATGCCCGATTCAGTACTATCTCTACTATACTCCATAGAAAATAAAGGCAATGTTGATGTTAATTTGAGTCCAGTATTAGATTTACCAATAGGCTGGGAACAAAACACTATCCTCGAAGAGATATCTCTTTCATGGACCGAAAGTAAAAATCTCATGATATCTGTTTCCGCTGGTGAAAATGCTCGAAGCGGAGATATCCGCTTCGTCGTTTATGCAGACGGTGAAAATTGGTTTGAGTCCGTTAATGTAGATGTTATTCAATTAGCAGACCCTTACCTCACATTTGCTAGTCTAGAAATTGAAGGAGAAACATGGGACCATCCGTTCGGCCCTGGTCAACATCCTTCTGGAATTGCGTTAAACTATACCTGGCTGATTGGAAACTACGCTGATACTTTTTGGAACCCAACAGTGACTATTGGTTTGGATAACGGCTTACTGGGGGAGTGTAACCAAGTTGGAATCGTCTCAAAAGATGAGATTCAGCCCTTGACTTGTACTGTAATTATTTCTGCAACTGCAGATCCATTTTCTGAACCAGAATTTTCTGTTATCTTAGAAGGGGATTTAGTACGGTATGAAGAAAATGTTACCATGCTAGTAGCACCTAATAATGAAGTAAGTTGGAAAATAGATGGCCCTGAAATAATTCAGGTTGAGGAAAGCTCAGTAATCCAAATTACTGTAACAAATATTGGAAATTCTCTGATTTCCAATCGGGTAGAGGCAATCCCGCCTTCAGGATGGATTACGTCTTTTGACGGAACAGATACCATTTCGCTCGAACCTGGAGAGTCAGAGAAATTACGACTTATGGTTACAGCAAAAGAATCTGGTGAAGGAACTTTATCGTTAAGTTTGTTTGAGGGTGAAGAGATTAATGGAAATTCTGTAGAAATTACAATGAAATCAGAAGGAGAAATAATAACCGAAGAATCATCCAATTTGTCATCGGTTTTCCTATCGATTACTGGAATAATTTTCCTTGTTGGAGTAGGTGTCATTCTGCTACAAATCGGTAAAAAGAGAGAAGAAAAAATCTCAAAACTCCCCGCCTCGGCGCCCTCTTCGCAAGTTTTCACTCAAAATAGCGAGGAAATACCCTGTTGGAGTTGCCATCAACCTATTCTTTCCATGATGCAAGGTTGTGCTAAATGTGGTGCTAGATACCATTCTGTCTGTAATGTTCCCAGTTGTATTAATTGTGGTGAAGACTCTGAGAACTTCGTAAATGTCCGATGAAAGGGTAAACATTCTCGGACAGCCTTTTCATGGGATGACTTCGACCGGGGTTCATGGAACCCCGCCGAGAACCCCCCGTAAACGCTCAAAAGCGTGTCAGCATTCTGCTGGTTTCTATAATGATATTTTCATTGATTCCAACATTTGTTACACCTGTAATTGCAGATGATTCTGGCCGAGATGCAAACATCACATTATCTATCAATCCGAGTGCACAAACTGTCAATCCTGGTGAAACTGCAGAATACACTGTAAGAGTATACAACAATGGTGCAAATCCTGTATCGGTGAATTTGGCAGCTAGCAACAGTCAAGATTGTAATGGTTACACTTCTACAATAGGGCAAATCGCTCAGCCAATCGACTCAAATGATTATGGCGAAACAACNCTCAATGTCACTCTTGCTCAAACCGCAGAAGACGATTGTGTGACTACTGTCACCGCTAACGCCAATGAACAAGTAACTCCTCCAGATCAACCTGGAGCACCTGCTCAAGAATCTAAAGAGGTTACAACNACAGCTGGAGATGGTGCAGGGTCTACACTTTATGGAGTCGATTTGACAATTGAACAACCTAGTAAAACCTGGGGTGGAACAACTACTGTTGAATGGGATGTAGAAGTTGAAAATACCGGACAATTGGAAGAGACAGTCGACTTGAGCGTCGATAGCGAATCAGGTGGAGGATGCAGCAGTTCCAGTAGTTCATTGGATGTTGAAGTAGATCCATCTCAGATTACAATTTCAGGAAATGACTCAGAATGGGTTACTATAATTTTAGAAGTCCCTGATGGACAGGCTGCTGACAAGTATTGTTGGGAACTTACCGGTGTTGTAACAAATGATCAAAATCCAAATGGAAGCGCTACAGATAGCGAGTCTTTCCAAATCACGGTTCCAGAACTGCACGAATGCGAACTCGAGTTGTCAAAAACCACATTATCGGTGGAACCTGGTGAGACAGGAACCTTGATTGCAACATTTTCCAATACTGGCAACTCTGATTGGAGTATAAACGTTGGATTCAATGGTCCTAAATCTGGCTGGGCTGATGTTGACGGAGCATCTAGTGGGACGTTGCCTTACAGTAANGGNGATGGAGAGATCGAATTCACAATTGAGGTTAGTCCNGATGATTCGATTGAGGCGAATTCACAATCTGTAATTACTATNCAAGGTAAAGACGGAGGGGCATCAAAATGTTCCGCAGATATCTCGGTAACCGTTGGTCAATCACATGGCGCATCTATGTCTCTAACCAACACGGCACTATACAATGTAGAACCGGGTGGTTCGGCTACGACCTCGTTAACTGTGTCCAACCAAGGAAATGGTCCTGAAACCTTCAGGATATCTTCTTCTGCCCCTCCTACAGGGTGGTCGGTCAACTTAGAGGAATCTACGATATCTACTGACTCAAGATTAACCAATGATGATAGTGGGACAATTGAAGTAGAGGTCTCTTTACCTCTAGATGCTTTAGCAACCGATGAAGTTGAAATTACATTTTCAGTTTTGCCTAATACCGGGGGTGCAGCATATGCAACACAGGTACTTCGCATCACAGTCAAGTCAGTATACGCTATGAGTGGAGAAGCTCCAGCAGAAGACCAAACAGGGCGTTCGGATACTGAAGTAAAATTCCCATTAACTGTAACTAATGATGGTAATAGTAAGGCAGATTTTAGATTTTCAGTAATTTCTCAGACCGCTTCTCCAGCATGGGGAACTTACTTTGAAGATTCAGAAGGAACTGTAATCTCCTCTTCGAGTATAGAGATTAATGCACGTGAGACAGTTGTAATCTATCTGGCGGTATCTATTGATGGAGAAGAAGAATTGTCTTCATCTAGGTTAACGGTCAGAGTAACAAATTTAGATGATAATAACAATTCTGCTGGTGAAGATGGAGTTCCAGCAAATCAACTTGAATTCGTTTTCAGAGCTATTTTATCAGATAGAAATTTTGCAATGGATGCACTGATAATGAATTCGGAATCAGACTTTTCAAGAAATGAATTAGTACCCTTAGCGCCGGGAGGAAGCGTGACCTATACCATCAAAGTGATCAATACTGGAGATTCAACAGATGAGGCGTTATTCGAATTTTCGGGACTAGAAGGACTTGCTACTCGCACAATTTACGATTCAAATGGAAACATCATTGAAAATTCAATGATGGTTCAAAAGGGCTGGGGGGCAATGAATAATACAACCGGGCAATTCTTTTTTGATGGCAGCGCTCCTCTAATCGGTTCAACCGAAGAAAAGATTGTTGAGAAAATGATATCCAACGAACTGATGGAAACTCATGTTCCAGTAATTTATTACGCGATTATTACTTTGAAAATTGAAGTTTCTGATGGTGCTGAAAATGGAGAAAGNGGGATACTAGATTTCGTCGTTATATCTTCTTCTAATGCAGCGAACCGTTCAGGCAAAGTGTCCTTCTCTGTAGTAGTTGAGACTGTTCTAAGTATAAGCATGGAATTGTCTGATAGCGAGGACAAAAGTCAATCTATGACCTTCGGTAAAATTGGAGATAATCCTGTATTTGAAATAGAATTGACAAATACTGGAAATGTGGAAACAGAAGTTAGAGTATTCTCAAGTGGAAATATACGCGATTGGACAATCCAAATTTCAGCTGCCTGTGACAAGGATGACAATAACGACCTTCTGTGTACAATTCCAGTTGGTGAAACGATTACTATCAATGTAAAAGTGACTGGGCCAGATTCAGAAACAGGTACTATCGCTGATACATTTGATTTCACAATTTCTGCAGAACCAACCGGTCTACCAGAAGTTGTTGGTAGAGTGAATCTCGAACTTACAGTTGAAGGAGAGCCTGAAGAGTTTGGACTTAATTCTTTAATCACGCCGAACGTACTATACGGCTTGGGCGGGACAATTTTAGTTGCCATGCTATTAATGATCTTTAGGCGCCGAGTTTGACCCCTACGGGGTCATTTTTGACTTTCGATTAATTTTTAATTTTGAGACAACGCTTATGGGTGGGTTATTGGTGGACTATACCATAGAGCCTAGTTGCTCTTACGGGTGTTTTTTATGGTCGTTGCAGAAACAGTGACCGGCTCGTATCTTTCAATGGTCTTGCTAACCGCTATTGGAATCGGCATGCCTCTTGGTGCTTTCATCACTCAGTACTTCGTTATGCCAAAGACAGACCCCTCTCGTCCACACATGACAAAGTCATGGCTCATGGAGGGATATGAGAGCGACCATAGCCTATATCCGCGCCGTTTGTCAACATATGAGTGTGGTTCTGAACCAGTGGGAGATGCGATGATACAATTCCACTTCCAGTATTATTGGTATGCCATCATTTTCTTGGTTTTTGATGTGGCCTTTATGTTCATGGTCTTGGGCGGACTTCTAGCAATGGACGCAACAGGGGCATCAAGCACAGTCTCAGCTACTGAAGCGGTTGGAAGCGAGATGCTCATCCTTCTGGTTTTCTTCCTAACTATGTCGCTTGGAGTCTGGCATGTTTTCCGTAAGAGAGGAAGAATCTACATTTGAGGTGAAATTATGGCTGACAATACTGGTGAGAATTATACTGCATTCAACAGCCGTGCGCTTGTAGAAGTAGTTGGCGATGTAACCGACGAGGCACTGAAAGCAACAAAAATTAAGCAACTACTGAGTGTTTTAGCAGGACGTTTCTTCAATTGGGCAGGGCGTAAATCTTTGTTCACTTTGCACCTTGGAATAAAGTGCTGCGCTATTGAGATGGCCGCTTCGGCAACACCTAGATTTGACGGAGACAGATTCGGAGTTTTGTTCCGTTCCAGTCCTCGGCAAAGCGACGTTCTGCTAGTAAATGGGCCAATCTCTAAGAAATTTGCAGACCCAATAGTCCGACTATGGGAGCAAATGCCTGAGCCGAAATACTGTATTGCAATGGGCGAATGTGCAATTTCGGGAGGACCTTACTATCAGTCTTACAATATTCTAGAAGGCGTTGACACAGTAATTCCTGTGGATGTTTACATTCCAGGTTGCCCNCCTCGTCCAGAAGCGCTAATCGACGGTTTTGGAAAGTTGCGTGAGAAGATTATCCGAATCGGCGGCGCACCATCTTCTGGAAGAGAAGGCGACAAGCCGATAATTATTGGAGAGGACTNAACGTGGGCACTACTATCTCCAAAGAACAGAATTCCGAGGCTGCAACTAAGGTTGCCGAGGAGATCAATNCTAGATTCTCTGACGCAGGNGTAGTNACNGAAGTNGTCGCTCATNCCACNGGTAAAAGATTNGANTTNNTTCGTCTAACCTGCCCTCCTCAGCACTGGAGAGCTGTAGCAAAATGGCTNAGGTACGAAGGTGGGGTAAACAATTGCTCTATGATTACAGGTACTCATTTCCCTGAAGGGGGAGCGGAACGCGGCTGGGAAGTGGCNATTCANCTGCATCGNTGGCCNATTCACAATGTTGCTGCAAACAATATGNTTGTACACGTTGGCGAGGAATTATCAGGCGATGATATTCCGATGGAGTACGAGGTATTCATTCCTCTAGAAGCAGGAGATTCACCATCTGTTCCATCGGTTCAAGATATTTGGGAAGGCGCAGATTGGAACGAAAAGGAAACATGGGATTTAGTCGGAATCGATTTCGATGGTCATGTAAATATGCACAGAGTCTTGAATCCACACGACTCTCCTCCTGAATTCCATCCTTTGCAAAGACAACACAATATCCGTTACAAAGATTTCAATGAAATGTATGATGACCCACAAGGGTTTGGTAGAAAACCGGTCGACGAGGGCCGAGTAAAGTGAGGTGTTATCATGGCAGAAATGTGGATTACAATGGGGCCTCAGCATCCAATGACTCACGGACTCTGGACATTAAGAGTCAAGGTTGATGGAGAGACAGTCACAGATACCGAGGCCGAACTTGGATACATCCACCGCGGTGTAGAAAAAATATGCGAACAAAGAGATTTCACCCAAATTACCCCTTATTGTGACCGACTTTGCTATGTTAGCGCAATGACTTGGGCACACTCTTACATCATGGCTGCTGAGGATTTACTCGAAGCAGAAGTCCCTGAGCGTGCAGAATATATTCGGCTAATGGCGGCAGAGGTCCAGAGATTGGCAAGCCACTTGATGTGGCTTGGAGCATTTGGGCCAGATATTGGAAATTTGACTCTGATGACATGGTGTTTGCGAGACCGCGAAATGTTCCTTGATCTATTGCAAGAACTCGGAGGTTCTAGGATGCATTACAACTACCCAAGAGTAGGTGGGGTAAAGCGAGATATTCCAATCGGTTGGGCAGACCGCCTTCGTGCAAAGGTCAAACTTTTTGAAAATAGAATCAATGAATATGAGATGCTATTAGACGAATCCACAATTTGGCTTGTAAGGTTACAAGGTGTAGGATATGCTACTGCAGAAGACCAAATCAATGCAGGAGTTACCGGGCCAAATATTCGTGCTGCAGGAGTCAATACCGATGCTAGATGGACGAATCCATATTCGGTTTATGACCAAGTCGATTGGGAACCTGCTGTAGAAAAACCAACAAGCGTCAAGGGCGCTGACTGCTATGACCGTTACCGCGTTAGAATGGAAGAGATGCGCCAATCTTGTAGAATGTTATTGGATGCAATCGACAAAATACCTGGCGGAGCAAATACTCACTATCAACCAGGCGATGAAATGATTATCACAAAAGCGCCAACTAGAGCTCCAGAAGGAGCAACTGGATTTAGCACATATGAATGTACCAGAGGAGTATCACAATTCTATCTGCAAGGAGGTGGAGATGGCCGTGGCAAGTTCCCTTACAGAGTCTCTATCCGTTCTCCGATGTTCCTTACAATTCCATATGTGGCTAAGACTATGATTGGCTACAAGGTTGCAGATATACCTGCAATAATGGGTAGTTTTGACCCTTGTATTGGAGAAACAGACCGTTGAGGTGGGTATGATGAAGGACTGGTTAAACGTTTACGATTTCATCTTCTATCGCACAAGGGAACTTTGCGCTTGGGCTACTGAGGATACATTTTTGGAATCATCCAGTAATGATATCGCCTTCTTCATTCACACCCTAATCACTTGTCTGATTACATTTGCAGGAATTTTAGGTTCGATGTTCATGATTTTGTGGATTGAAAGAAAATTCTATGCTCGAGTAAATGATAGACGTGGAGCAACAACTGCTCTACGTTCTCTTTGGGTTGGAGAAAATGGAGTTACAGCAGGCGAATGGTGGAAAATGATTCCATTTGGNCTGGGTAAGCCAATAGGCGCTGCAAATCGCTGGTTAAATCGTGTAGCAGGAAATTCAGGCCACGATTTAGAAATGGTAAACAGAGTCGGAAATCGTTCTTGGTATGGCGTNACTATCTTCCCTGGATTCTTCCAAAACCTAGCGGATGGAATGAAGTTCTTGATTAAGGAACACATGGTTCCTACCCGTGCAGATAAGGTGATTTTTGAGCTAGCACCATTCCTTGTAATTTCATCAACAATTATGATCTTGGGAATGATTCCACTTTCTGGCGGAATATATGGTGCAAATCCTGAATTATCGGTCCTATTCGCCTTTGCAATATTTGGAATTGCTCCTCTCGGTGTCTTCTTCGCAGGATGGTCATCAAATAACAAGTATACCTTACTAGGCGGAATTAGAAGTGCAGCTCAACTAACTGCATATGAAATTCCACTTCTATTCTCCATACTTTCAGTATGTATTATGGCGGGCTCTTTCAACTTCATTGAAATCGTCCACTTCCAGCACTCTTCGGGAGTTTGGCTAGTATTCTTGATGCCTTTAGGTGCGGTATTATTCCTTGTAAGTATGATTGCGGAAGTAGAAAGAATCCCATTCGATATGCCTGAGGCGGAAGCAGAACTAGTCGAAGGCTGGTGGACTGAGTACGGAGGAATGAGATTTGGTCTTCTATTCGCTGCTGAATACATGAGAGTNTATGCAGCAAGTATTCTGTTTGCNCACTTCTTCCTTGGAGGTTGGCATTCACCNTTCGCTGGATTGATACCNGGCGGTCCATTGATTCCAGGAATAATCTGGACTCTGCTCAAAGCATGGCTAATATTCACAGTAGTTTTCGTTTGGGCAAGAACCGCTCTTCCAAGAATCAGAACCGACCAAATCCTAGAGTTTGGCTGGAGAATGCTTTTGCCTCTCGCGGTTATTCAAGTAGCACTTTCAATCGTTTACAGATTATACATCTTTGATGCAAGCGGAGTATCTGCGATGGACGATGTATCTGGNGGAATGGCATGGGATGCCTTTGGAATACCATGGGGAGCTGCAATCTTGACTACAATTTTCTGGGTTGGAGTGTTTATTGTATTCATGAAAGACGAGAATATCGATCAAAACGAGGAACGTATGTTCCATGTAAGGACTACAGAACCAGCTGGAAAGCATACTGCAGGTACAGAATGAGGTGAGAAAAATGGCGGCACATCCACACGGAAAACCAAACTTCAGAAATCTATTCTGGTATCCCTTCAAAATCACGGGGCTAACCGTTCTACGAACCTATGATTTCATCGGACGTAGATTTGCTAGCGGCTATCACAACAAGGTCCATCCTGAAATTAAGGATGAACCTGGAGTATTAAGAGCGGAGAAAACCAAGCATCTCAACGACATCACCGCTCACGAATATTCCGCTGACCGTGCGGGTACAGATCTAACTCCAACCATTTGGAAACCTCAAACGGTTCAATATCCATATGAGCGTATTGAAGAAATCGAGCCTTGGCTATTCGTCCCAGGTAATTACAATGGAAGAATTGGAATTATTTGGGAGACCTGTACTGCTTGTAAGATGTGCGTGAATATCTGTCCTAACGATTGTTTGCACATGACTACAGAACTGCGTGTCGACGTATTAGATAATGCAGAAGGCGAATGGGAAGGATATGGCGCAGAATTAGAAGTAGGAAAATATGCTGCTGTAGAAAAGCCAGAAGTAAAGTCTGAACAGGAATCTTTCAATATCGCAACAGCGCATGAATCAGTNCCACAAGAATGGCGATTTGGAGAGGTACTCGATCTATCTGGAGATTCGGTTACTATGCGCTGGAATGATAGTGGGGATGAATCGGAATTACCGATTACAGAAGTATTCCCTGCTGATGACCAAATCGTATCTGGAAGAATAGACCTTGGCCGTTGTATGTTCTGTGGCTTATGCATGGAGGCATGCAACTTCACATCCTTCTTTATGACAAACGAGTATGATGGTATGTCCGGATTCACTCGTCAAGAGTTATGGATGGATGCAGATAGAACCAGAGTATTACCTGGAGCGCATCAAGAAGTAGTTGATGCAGAGTTAGCAAAGCGTGCTAGCAAAGAGCGCGACAAGCGTGCTAAGAAAGCAGCAAAGGAAGCAAAAGCTGCGCAGGAGGCATGAGNATGGACGCGGCTAGCATTACCGAGGCGGTTGTATTTTTCATCATGGCTACCATGATTATTGGAGGAGCACTAGGCTTGGTTTACATGCAAAGAGTCGCACACTCAATGATGTGCCTGATATTTTGTTTCATGGCGGTCGCAGGAGTATTCATTTTGTTAAATGCCGAATTCTTAGCGATAATTCAAATTCTTGTTTATTTGGCTAGTGTAATGTTAGTTGTTTTGTTTGGAATAATGTTAACGCGTAGACAGATCTTAGAGGAGGACTTTGAATGAGGTTGCTTTCAATTCTTTCTCGAGTAGGTCTTGTATTCCTCGGTGCTGTTCTAATCGCTGCAGTTTCAGCGGATTCAGTTTGGCAGGATTCTTCTGATTATACAATCACCACTGGCGACCTTGCTTCAGCTATGTTTGGAGAATGGGCTCTTCCTCTTTTGGCACTTGGGTTTTTGATGGCAATGGCAATGGTCGGAGCTGCTTATTTGGTTAGAGACGAGCGCCTTGTAAATCTAAAATGGGAACTTGATGGAGGTGAGAACGATGATTGATCCAGCATGGGTTTCTGGACTATCTGCAATTCTATTCATCATTGGATTGTGGGGTGCGTTTAGTCGTAAGAATGCAATCGTAGTTTTGATGTGTATTGAATTGATGCTAAACGCAGTTAATCTCCAATTCGTAGCAGCAGCAAGTCTTCACGGTGATGTAACCGGTTGGGTTTACACAATTTTTGCAATCGCAATCGCGGCTGCTGAAGTGGCAATCGGTCTTGCAATCTTCCTGTCCATGTATGGTCAACACGAAACCATCTCTCTAGATGAGGTAAATTTGTTAAAACATTGAGGTGATTATGTGAGCGACTCAGGAATCATCGATTATGCGGTACTGATACCGCTTTTACCAATGTTAGCTTTCCCTGTAATCCTGTTTTTGGGTAGGATTTTCAACGCAACTCCAGGCTGGGTAAAGAATGCTAAGGAAGGCGGAATGATTGCTTTAGTGACCATGGGTGCAAGTCTTTTGCTAACTCTATTACTGATTAAAGACCATCTTCATCATGTAGGTACTGCCAATATTTTCACATGGTTTGAATCCTCATGGTGGAATCCAGAAACGGGTGCTATCACCACCAAGGTATTTGGTGTCGGTATTCACATTGACCACCTCACAGTAATGCTATTATTTGTAGCAGCATTCCTCTGTTTCTTAATCAACATCTTCTCGATAGGTTACATGAATACAGACCCAATTAATGATAATAGAAATCACAGATTCTATGCAGAGTTCGTTCTATTCTGTTCAGGAATGTTGGGAATGGTTCTAGCAGACTCATTCCTTTGGTTATTCATTTTCTGGGAACTTATGGGACTTTGTTCCTATCTTCTGATTGGATTTTATTATGAGCGACCAAGCGCTGCTTATGCCGCAAAGAAAGCATTCTTGACAACACGTATTGGCGATGTATTCCTAATTATAGGATTAGCAATGTTATGGAATTTGTTTGATGGGCATCTAGATTACGCTTATGTCTTCAATGAAGCAAATATCCAAGCGGTAGATGCTGGTGAATTACAACTCGCCTTAGGGATGATGTTTATTGGAGCAGTTGGGAAATCTGCGCAATTCCCATTACATGTTTGGCTTCCTGATGCAATGGAAGGTCCGACTCCTGTATCCGCTCTCATACACGCAGCAACCATGGTTAATGCAGGATTATATTTGGTTGCTAGAATGTTCCCGTTCTTCTCGGCGACCGATGTTGGTTCGATGAGTACACTAGCAATAGTTATTGCATGCATTGGTGGTATTACAGCGGTAATGGCAGCACTGATTGCATTTGTACAAATGGACCTAAAGAAAGTTCTAGCATATTCTACAATGAGTCAACTCGCATATATTTTCACAGGATTAGGAGCTGCTCTTTGGGCTGCTAATAATGGCTACACAAAATTGGCAGCCTTTGCAATGGGTGCTGCTTTATTCCATCTTTTCAATCACGCAATGGCAAAGGGAATGCTATTCATGGCATCTGGTTCTGTAATACATGAAATGCACCATGCCCACCATGATTTACATCACCATGACGACCATGATGATGACCATCATGAGGATCACTTTGATGCTCAATCTATGGAAAATATGGGAGGGCTTGCATCACGAATGCCAATAACTTCAACCGCAATGTTCGTTGGAAGTATGTCTATTATTGGTATACCATTCATAGGTGGTTTTTGGTCTAAGGAAGGAATTATTTCTGGTGCTTGGCAAGTTGCTTTGAAAGAACCACTTTTCCTTCTTCCAGCCCTATTAATTTTGATTGGCGCAGGTATGACAGGTTTCTACATGTCACGAATGTGGTTTATGACATTTGCAGGTAAACCTAAGACAGAGGTAGCCAAAAATGTCCATGAGCAAACAGCATGGATTCCAATACCTTTGGTTACACTTACGATTGTGACTCTTTCAGCATTCATCTTAGCAGGTATGCATATCGGCCACTGGCTTGGTGACTTTAATAATGGGCATTATGAAGGATTCTTCCATGGTATTGGCTATGAACTGGAACACGTTTTCTTGAACCATGATCCATTCTTGATGGTACTCACATATGTTGCCATCGGTCTTTCATTGATTTTAGGTCCTTCATTTGCTATGGCTCTATACGGAGGACGTTTGGATGATGGCCAGACTGCAAAACCATGGCTAGCATGGGTAATTGACCTCTCCAGCAGTATCCGCAGAAGGTCTCGCTTTGACAATACTCCATGGGCTGAATCAAGTCTTACTAAGGCGCTACATCGAAGATTATTCTTTGATGAATGGTATGANGCAGCGATGCTAAAAATNGTGGTTACAGCCTCAAGAATTGCAGCAATATTTGACACGAAAGTGATTGATGGAATGATAAAAGGAATCGAATCATCATCTCAGGAAGTGAGTTTGCGAGTCCGCAGAATTACAACAGGGTCTGCAAGAGATTACATTATGATGGCCGCATTAGGNACGCTGGCTTTGTTCCTTCTTCTATGGGGGGTGGCATGAATGAGTTCAAACCAGACCCTCAATATCCGCAATAAAGAATTTGCATTGATTGGGATGTTACTCATTTTGGTTGCTGGATTAGCAGCCTTTTTCCCTAATCTAGGCGCCAATTCTAATGGAGATGTAGATTGGATTAGTATACCATTGGTCGGGTTNCCAATTTTGACCAGTGCGATAATGCTAGCATTTGCTAGTCAAGAAAGTCGTAAGCGTAAGCAATTGATAGCAGGCCCGATTCGATTAGCCACACTTGCATTTTCTCTGATACCTTTGGGGATTAGCACAGCACTCTTCTTCGATTGGCTCATCGCAGTAAATTGGGAAGTTGGATACAATGAATATGCTCTTGAAAGTCAATATGTTTGGATAGAGACAATTGGAGCATCATGGCACGTTGGAATGGATGGCTTATCCTTCCCAATGGTTTGGCTGACCACTTTCCTAATTCCTGTAACTATAGTTACTACCTGGAACGAAAAGAATGGAGCAACCTATCATCCGTTGTTATTGATGATGGGCGGTGCTCTGATTGGTGTTTTCGTATCGCTTGATCTATTCATGTTCTACATCTTCTGGGAATTAACTTTGATTCCAATGTTCTTCTTGATTCTAAAATGGGGAGGTACAGACCGCCGATATGCAGCTCAAAAGTTCTTCATCTACACCTTTACTGCAAGCGTAATTATGTTACTTGGTTTGATTACTCTATACTTCTTACAACCAGAAGGTAACGGTACATACTACGGTAGTATTACTGGAAGAACCTTTGACATGAGTAAATTATTCAGTAATGCATTAGCATACAACCTCGGTGACGGAGTATTCCTTGGAATGGATATGCAGAAGTTACTCTTCGTCTTGTTGATGATTGGATTCTTGGTCAAATTACCTGCAGTACCATTCCACACTTGGCTTCCAGATGCTCACGTTCAAGCCCCAACAGGCGGCTCAATGCTCTTGGCTGGAGTTATGCTAAAGATGGGTGCATACGGAATGCTACGAATACCGATTGCAATATTCCCTGATGCCTTGATGTATTATCAAGACTGGATTATGGCAATTGGATTGATCTCATTGGTATGGGGTGCAGTAGTCTGCCTTGGTCAAACCAATCTGAAAAGGATGGTTGCTTATTCCTCAGTATCGCACATGGGTGTAATTCTACTAGGAATAGCAAGTATGCAACCATTGGGTTACGCTGCGGCACTATTCATGATGTTTGCACACGGAATCATCTCACCAATGCTTTTCGCAGTTTGTGGTGCATTCAAACACCACTATCATTCAATGGAGATTGGAGATATGCGTGGTATGGCTAAATTCTCTCCATACCTAGCAGTCTACATGATGTTCTCATGGATGGCAAGTCTTGGCTTACCATTGCTTGCAGGTTTCGTGGCAGAGTTGATGTTGTTGCTTGCATACTGGCCTGTATATGGTTGGTGGATTTTATTCCCTGGTGCAGTAATTGCAATCACAGGTGCATACTATCTATGGTCAATGCAAAGAACAATTTTCGAAGGTGGCGAACATGGCCAACCTCCAAAATCCCTACATGGAGAAGTTCCTCCAGACATCACGCTTCCTGAAAATATTGGAATGATTATTCTTGCAATATTTACAGTAATTTTTGGAATATTCCCATTCATAATCCTCGGAATGATGGACCAATGGACAGTNGAATTATTTGAAGGCGTATTCAATANGGGAGGGATCTAAGATGCAGACTGTTGCACCATTTAGCTATGATTTCTGGGTTGCTATGGCGCCNGAAACAGTTTTGCTTATCGGTTTAGTTGCCATATTCATTATTCCGAANCTTGGAAATTCTAAGATGCGAATTCCACTAACAAATGTCAGAATACCATGGTTCCTTGGTGGAAGGCGTTTCAGACTAACAGGAGCAGCACATATACCNGGATTGATTGCTACAGCTACACTTTTCACAGCATTTTTCATTGCCACCTGGGGTCAATTCAATGGAGAGTTTACAGAAGTACTCGTAAAGAGTGGCGAAGTGACTTTGATGAAAATCGATGGATTCGCTCGTATCTTTGAAATTATTTTCNTAGGAGCCATTCTGTTAGCAGCAATGGCTAGCCTTGACAGAGTTCCTGCTACAACCTATGAGGAAACCGATGAATTAGATGAGATGTATAACAATCGCAGACAAGTCGATTTGTATATTCTAATGCTGACTACTGCGATTGGAATGAGTATGGTTGCACTCGCCCAAGATTTGTTTGTATTATTTGTTGGTTTGGAGTTGGCTAGTTTAGCCACTTANGTTTTGGTTGCATTCCACAAGGAATCCAAATCTGGTTCAGAGGGTGGAGTGAAATATTTCATTGTNGGTTCTGTTGCTAGTGCAGTCGGTCTTTACGGTTTATCTCTACTCTACCTATGGTCTGGTAGTTTACAATTAGATGTTTTAGCTTCACACTGGGCTACCAATGGAGATGAGGTTTTACCGATAATCGCTCTAGGATTNGTTTTGGTTGGATTCGGATTCAAAGTAAGTGCAGCACCGTTCCACTTCGCAGCGCCAGATGCTTATGCAGGTGCAAATAGCCCAGTGGCAGGAATACTTGCTACTGCATCTAAAGGAATGGGTATGATCGGACTTGTACGAATTCTAGTAGTAGTCGCATCACCGGGAGAAAGTGCTGAAAGCGCTATCTGGTTAGCTGCTATGGCGACCCTTGCCTTAGTTACCATGACTTGGGGTAATATTGCAGCATTAGGCTCTAAGAATCCAAAGAGAATGCTCGCTTATTCATCGGTTGCTCATGCAGGATACATGCTTGCAGCATTAACTGCAGTAGGTGCTTGGAAGTGGGGGCACATTGATGCTCCCGCTGATTTTGCTACAGTAATCATTGGGGCTGTAATCTTCCATATTGCAGTTCTAGTTGTGTTCAAATTAGGTGCTTTCCTCGTTCTTGGTATTTTAGAAATGGAAGGCGGAGCATCTAGACTTTCAGCTCTATCTGGATTAGCACGTAGAGATCCTTTAATTGCAACTTCGATGTTCATATTCATGCTTTCATTAGCAGGTGTGCCACCATTAGCAGGATTTATTTCTAAATTCTTGATCCTTGCAGGAATAATCAANACTAGTGTTGGAGACTTATGGCTTTCAGGAGGAGTGGTCTCCTTGAGCGANCTTCATTGGGTTTGGTGGCTAGCATTTGCAATGCTAATAAACAGCGCAATCTCGATATTCTATTATCTAAGAATCGGAGTTGTGATGTTCCTAGAGGTTCCTGAAGAAGGCCGCCGCAAACCGCTTCCATACGGTTTGTCCATTCGAATGTCGATTTGGATTTGTGTTGTCGCAACCGTCTTGTTAGGATTATCTGGTGATTTCTTAATCGAGTTATGCTATAATGCCGCAGAGGGCCTATTCTAGCCTTAAATCGGATATTAGGCTTCAAGTAGTTAGGGCCTCTCGCTTCTCGTTATGGGCCGTAGAGAAGAGAAAGTCGACGAAGAGGAACTAGCTCGACTGATGAGTTCAGCAGGTGAAGAATCATCTAAAATTCGTGTCAAGATGCCCAACAAAAAAGTCAACGAGATGTTTGCGATTGCAGACAACATTCTAGGAGGCCGTAGAGTATCAGTCCTATGTGCGGACGGAGAAACTAGAATGGCTAGAATTCCGGGAAAAATGCGTCGCCGACAATGGGTTCGTGAAGGTGATTTGATCATTGTATGGCCTTGGGACTTTCAAGATTCCAAAGCGGATGTAAAGCATCGCTATACCAAAACTCAGGCACTTTATCTTTCAAGAAAAGGAGTGTTACCTGCCGATGTTGATATCTTTGGTATGAATGCTGCAACCGAAGACTATGAAGATGAAGAAGGTCTCTTTTCAACTGAAAAACCCGAATCGTCTGATACAGAAAATGTTAGCGAAGAGGTAGTGGAAGAAGAGTTGGAAGACGACGATGACGAAGAAATCGATGACTTATTCGATTGAAATCGGTACGTTCAATTCCCGGCATAATCCATACTATTGTCATGGGGGCATAACCAATGGGTAGTAATCACTCGGATTGGGATGAAGAATTATCTCGTAATACCAAGCAGCGTCGTCATAACAAAAATCGCCGCGACCTTTCTAAAGATGAGAAATACCATCAGAAAGAATCCGAACAGTTCATCAAATCCCTAGATAAAGCGGATAGTAAGTATGGCTGGATGAAAGAAAAGCGATATAATCGCATGTTCAAAGAGATTGAAGGTGGTTTATCTGGTGTCATGGGAGACGGGCCATTTGAATGGGTCGATAGAAGGGTATTCGACGCGGTTTTTGACCGCTTAACTCTGATGAGTTTGTATAAACTGATGAAGTCTGGAATAATCGATACTCTTGATTTCCCAATAGCAAGAGGAAAAGAAGCGCATGTATTCCATGGAACAGGTTTGTCAGGACCAGTTGCAGTAAAGATATTTCATACATCTAATGCAGTATTCAAAAACCTACTTCAGTACATCGAAGGAGATCCTCGTTTCGGAGGATTAAAGAGAAGGCACAGGGATGTAGTTGATATTTGGGTACGTAAGGAATTTAGAAATCTGAGCCGATTAGCAAAATGGGGTTTAGCTGTACCAAAACCCTTGGGTGTTCACAAGAATGTCTTGGTAATGGATTATTTGGGAACTCCAAGTGCGCCTTCTCCTCGTTTAAGGGATGTTAAAGTTGCAGACCCGGAGCCTGTTTACATTGAATTATTGGAATTCTTAGCGATCACATGGCAAAAGGCTGGAATGGTACATGGAGATTTTTCTCCATACAATATCATGTGGCATGATGGAGGACCCGTAGTGATAGATGTTGGTCAGGCAGTGGTTCAGTCACATCCCAAATCTCAGGAGTTTTTGGTAAGAGATGTTACCAGATTAGTTGAGTGGGCCAATAAAGCAGGTTTGGATGTTGAACTTGCTGAAGCAATGTTTGAAGTTTTAGAAATGGACCTTTCCCATGTAGAAATACAAGAGGAAGAATAGGATTTTCTTAACAGTGAGTTTGAAGAAGGGCCGTCTTACCGTTTGTTTCATGCGCCAAAATCTACCACGTGTGCCAAAGGACCGCATCGCGGTCATAATCGGTGCAAAAGGTCAGACTAGACGCAACTTGCAAGAGGCTGCAGGGTGTAAGGAACTCACAATAGATTCAACTTCTGGAGACATTGTTGTCGAATGGGGCGAGCCTGGTAGTTATGACCCTGTTAAGGCATTCAAATTGCCTGATGTAATCAAAGCAGTAGGGAGAGGAATGGCTCCTAACCGCGCTATACAATTACTTCAAGACGATTGGTTCTTTGAAATGGTTGACCTTAGAGAACATGTAGGAAAGCGCTCAAATCAGCAGCGAAGGATACGTGCAAGAATCATAGGTTCAGAGGGTAAGATTAGGAAGATGATTGAACAACACACCAATACTGAAATCTCGATATATAATTCAACAGTTGTTTTGGTCGGTGAAGAGATTGGATTGGGTAATGCACGCCAAGCGATTGAGATGCTAGCTAGCGGTTCAGAACATGGAACTGTGATCAAATTTTTAGAAAAGGAAAGGCGTAAAGTTAGGCTGGAATCACGCTCGATAGATTATATCGAAGAGAAGATGAATGCCACTTCTAGCGACGAGTTTGCTGACTTAGTACCTGGTTTAGCAGAGGTTGCTAAAAGGCGTAATAACCGACGTCTGAAGGCACATCAAGTAGACCCCTCTGATCCTGAAGCTGTTGCAGAAGTAATGGAATTAGCAGAGGATGAAGAAATCACTTGGGAGGAAGAGTGAGTTTCCTTCTTTGATACCACGTGATTACAAATCCAACTCCAAGTAAAGCGATTATGCTTGGAGCGAATGAAGAAACTGTACCGATGCCAGAAATAGTAGCGCCAGTTACAACGAGGTGGAATTGATTATTCCCTTCATCTCTTTCATCGATACTCTCTGTTGAATCAATTGTTAGTCGAATATCCCATTGTCCTGTATTTGGGACTGTATAATTCCAGATTAACTCCTCTTGTAGATCACTTAAACTACCAATCTCAAGAACTCGAGTTTCCATAACAATCCAATCGACATCAGCAGTTCGGTCAGCAGGAGCGGCTTCAAGTTGGATTGTAACAGAGCCGAGATATGCTTGATTAGATTCTAGTAGGCTAGTGATAGTCACATTTCCATTATTATCACCCGGGCGAACAACCAATCTGTCAATATTGGTTTGTGTAGCATTCCATGATAAATCAAGGCCTGGTAAAATTTGGAATGAGCGTGGTATCGTAGTAATTTCATTACTTGCATTATCAACAATAACTGCTCGTAGCATCAGATATTGTTGTGACTTTGTAGCCCAAGAGGAAAGACCTATTGTACCGCTAAGCCCAGTTGTTCCAATGTCTATCCATCTACCGGATTGGTCAGGTGTATTGCCGACTCCATTCAAGTCAAAACCATACTGGATTTGGGTTGATGAATAATCTATTCCAGACCCTAAATCCTCTGCAGTTAAAGAGATATTAATCGCTCCTATTAGACTGGTAGTCAATTCATCAACAGTCCAGTCTCCACTTTCTGGTTCAGTGGTATCTACTTTGATATCAACCTCGATACTAGAACCTATATTGCCTACTCTGTCGATAGGACGAATTGAAATTGTATGTTCGCCTTCATCAAATGAAAGCGTGGTTGATGAAGTGGATACATTTGTCCATTCTCCATCTTGCATAATTTGTACATGGGATACGCCAGAACCACTTCCATCATCAACAGATGTATCGAGGTCTGAAATCAATACATTGGTATCAGACGACCATCCAGTAGCTCCTCCAATAGTAGGTGTCGAGATAGTAGGAGCGGTTCTATCAATTCCAATGAACATGCTTTGAGTATCCTTTAGGCCAGAATTATCCCATACCGATAATCTTGGATTGTAAGTTCCTTCTGCCATCGATCCACTAGCCCAATCCCAGCCATAGCTGATATCATCGGGCCCGTCATCACTAGGGCTACTTGGACCGGGAACATTTGCTAGGCTGGCATAACTAAGGTCATCATCAATAGCAGTCCAAGTAAACGAAAGTGTACCGTTAGATTCCAAATAATACCACGCTCTATCGATTGCAGTTTCTCCACTTCCAACTCCACTATTTGTCAATGCGAAAGAAGTAATCACGGGCGCTTGGTTGGCAATAGTAAATTCTCCACTAGAGAACCATGTAGTATTATTTTCAGCGACCGAATCCCAAGCCATTGCTCTGAAAGTCCATGTTCCATTAGCAAATTGAGTGGTATCAACATGACTCAACCAAGGTGTAGATGTGATGTTTGTTACGCTAATCCAATCACTACCGTCATCAGAAATTTCTAAGATGATGCTGGAAATAGTTCCACTTCCAGTTGAAGAGAAAGATACTGTGTATAGACCTTTGACAGTATCNCCCTCANTTGGACCATTAGTAAAACTAAGAATTAGGTCGCTAGCACTTGCATTAGAGGTGTGNGANTCCTGCAAAATNGCGGGATTATTTTGCCCTAAAGCCATGATGAGCGTAACCAGAATAGCAACGACAATCCGCCTCATCGCTTCTCCTACATCCTATGTTACCCTTCAATGCTCCCATTCCAACACCCCCTATGGGGTGTGTTGGGAATGCTCTGATATAGTCCCATAATGGTGNTTTTATTCGATTGGTTCAAGTGCTCTAGCCGGCCTCTTATTTCCATGGCGAAGTCCGGCATGTTGGTTTTTGTTCTCGGCGTGCTACTTATTTCGACTTTACCAATGCCAACATCTGCAGAGGATAGTGGAGGAGTTCAGGCTAGTTCTTCGACAGTATTTGTCCAAGCACCAGGGGGTACTGCAATCGAAGGCGGCTCTGCTACTATACGCCTAACTTTGTGGAATGACAATATTGCAGATGCTGATGACGTACTATACGAATTCTACTGGAATGGAGTCTCTCCGAGNAAATTAATGGAAGCTAATACTGTAGATATNCCCGGTCAGACCTCGGTAGATGTGGATGTTATCAAGTCTGGATTAACAGTTGGCGAACATAAGGTTTGGATCAGATTCGAATATGATAATGCTGGTATGCAGACNTTTTACAAGGAATTCACNGTAATGGGGCGTCCAAATCTAGAAGTCGATCAGATTAGTTATTCTCCAGTAGAGAATTTACATTCTGGTGATTTAGTAGAGATTTCTTCCTTGGTTTCTAATTCTGGTTCTGAAAATGCAAGTGCGAGTCGTATGCAGATAAAATTAGGGACTGTTACAGAGATTCTTGATGTCCCTCCCATCTCCAATGGTAATAGTACATGGATGAATAAATCAATTGCAGCACCTGCCTCTGGTGATTATACAATAGAGGTAACTGTCGATTTAGATGATGCAATAGTTGAATCTGATGAAGATAACATCTTCACTGAAGATTTAGTTGTGAGTCCTAGAATGGACCTTTCACATTATGGCGATGTTACAGTAGAAACTCCGGCTGGGTCTATGGAAGGCCCATGGACCTTTACAGGGACTCTGTTGCGTACAGGTGGGTCGGGGAATACAACAGTTCCAATGAAATTAGAAATTTCTGATGGTAATGGTGGTATACTCTCAATCGCTCCTTTTGATGTAAATATTTCAGGTGGGTCTAGCGTCCAGACCGAGTGGAGTTATGTTTTAGAGTATGGTTCAGTTTCAAACATTGCAACAGGTAGCCATTCTGCTACAGTGGTTATAGATCCATTTGGTAGTGCTCCATTCGAGCAAGAAAGCGAAGATAACGACCGTTATACCGCTTATTTTGAAAAGTTGGAGATACCTGATGTAGTGGTAGATCCAATTGCAGTTCCTTCTACAGGAGTAATAGATGGAGGTAGTTTGGTTTGGTGGAATGTCTCTATCACAAATACTGCACAAATCGATGTAAGAGGAAAATTAGTTTACACATGGGAAGGGGTAACTGTAGAATTTGCTGACGAACCAGTAATCTCGATATTACCTGGTGAAACACACGTTTGGAATAAGGTCCTTCAGACAGAATTAGGCGCCCATACTGCTGAATTTAACTCACATTGGGAACCGCTTTCAGACTCATATGATTCAGAATTTACGAATTCTGTCGCTAGTGGTAGCGTGACGGTAACATCACAATTAAAACTCGACCTTTCTACAATGTCTCTGTTTAATTCAGATGGTGAAGCAGTAAGTCCACCATTGATGTCAGGAGATGATTATGTTCTTGAAATCAGTCTTAATTCACAAGAGATTGGAAGCGTCAATTTCACCTGTCAAGATTCGTTAGGCAAGGTTTGGAATGAAATCTCAATACAGATTACAGAAAGAGGAGAGTTCGCGCAAATTGATTGTGAATTTACCGCGACTTCACCACGAACGAATCTATTGATAGTTCCCGATGACCTAAATGCTGCAGAAACTCAATCATGGTCATGGGATACTAATGTAAGACCAGAGGATGTAATCGATAGCCAAAATGATGCTGCCTGGGGTACTGTTACAATCATCGGACTAATTTCTCTAGGATTGATTGGAGTCCTGATAGCAGCAGTAATACTGACTAGAGAGAGAGAAGAAGAAGTGGAGAGAGATATTTTCGATTACTGTCCGGCCTGTGATGGAAAATTGGAAGGCGGCGAGGATAGATGTCCTCATTGTTCTTTCAATCTCAAGAAAGCTAGAAGACAATTCCACGATTGTGAATCTTGTGGTGAATCAATTCCAGACCTATTATCGGATTGTCCTTATTGTGGAGCGCCTCAAGATGTGTCTAAGTATTTCGAAAGGAGAGAACGCAAAGAGATAGTCAAGGAAACGATTGCACTACCTGAAGAAGAACTCGATCCT
Organism: Methanobacteriota archaeon; assembly: GCA_002706615.1. Classification (GTDB taxonomy): domain Archaea; phylum Thermoplasmatota; class Poseidoniia; order Poseidoniales; family Poseidoniaceae; genus MGIIa-K1. The sequence continues at coordinate 17,290 of PALS01000014.1, read as the reverse complement.
GAAGATATCCACGCAACAGGATACGAAGATTTCGATGAAGCTGTCAAGGAATTCGGTTATGATTCTGATGATTTAGAAGGCCACTGGGATGAAAATATTGCTAAGGCTGAGGCTGAAGTTGAAGCAGCATATGATAGAAGAATTGCTGCTGAAGAAGAGCTTGAAATGGATGATGAAGAAGCAATGGCAACAGTCACTACAACACTCAAGTCGGTTGAAGAGACATTCGAAGGACATGACATTGACGCATTCTTATCTGAAAAAGATGAGATTAAGTCACACACAGATGATGGAAGCGAGTTAACAGCAAGCGATGCAGAAATCAGAGGTCGCTTGTTTGAAATTACTGGTGAAGATGGTGTAATGCCTGGCGATGAAGTGCATGTAGGAATGGGTACTGTAGATCGNTCCCTAGCCGGTAATGAGTTGCCAGAAGATGCGATGGACTTTTCATTCGAAGATGAACAGATAGACGAATTAAATCCTTCCAGAGCAGCCATCGCTAAGGCCAACAGAAANCGAGGATTGCGAAGAAAGAAAAAGACGAAAGTTGCTGAATGTGGNGCATGTGGAGCAGAGATTGCTGTCGANGCAAAAGAATGTACTACATGCGGTGCTAAGTTCGAATGAAATGCCCGTCAGTACTCATAGGGTTCGTCATCGCCTAATGGCTCGGCTGACCCTCTTGACTTCATTCAGGCAGATTTAGCGAAAGGTTATCTTGGTTTGAAACCATCGAGGGGTGTCATTCATACGGTATTCATGCCTCCGAGGTATCGATGAGGAGCAATCATGCCCTATCGGCATTCATACTTCTAGGCATATTAGTAATGTCTAATATCGGTTGTATTGGCTTGGTTCCTGCACGTGAGTTTATTGAAGCCAATAGAGGTGAGCCAACTCTCGATATAAGCGATAGAGTGTACACAGTGTCACAAACTTATGACACGGTTAGTGCCACTCCTTATCTGTATGAAGAGCGCTTCGAAGTAGATTCCCAAGTTACCAAAATCTCAGTATTTATGTCGGCATCTTTGGATGCTTGTGATGGCCTAACAATACTTGAAATCCCAGCATTAGAAGATGCTTGCGAAAATTTCCAATATGTTGAAGCTAGATTATTGGACCCTAATAATGAAGAAATTTGGACTCATACATTGTATAAAACCGACTCAGCAATGGAGGTTAGATTTGAAGAAAACCTTGCTTCAGGTACATGGATTATGAAAGTAGAAGCGCGAGCCTATGGCGAAGATCTTTTGGGCTTATACAAAGACTCTTTTGAAGTGGTTATCTCAGTAGAGAAACAATGTTGGGAATATCAAAATGATGAAATTGTTTGTGATTAAACAACTAGACTAAACTNGAATCGCAAGCATATCTTCTNGAACAACTCNCACATTTNCCAGGGCGGTTNTGATTTCTTTCAGCACCACCCTGTACCATTAANCGNTGNATTTCTTTGGTNGCAGAGAANANTCTATGCTTTGCNTCATCATTCCATTCTAACGCATGTAAACTTTCACTACCATAACGCAATACNCCATAGGGAGGTTTTCTCCCGGTAGTAGAATCCACTAAGTGAAGATACGCTAACAACTGAATTTCATGAGATTTGTGCGGTTTTTTAGGAACTTTACCTGTTTTTTGCTCAACTGGAATAAATTCACCATCGACAATTGTAATCTGATCAGGTCTTCCTCTAAGACCTGATTCATTATCAAATAATAATCCTGCAGTTGTATCATCATCCGAATAAGTTACATCCGTATTTTGCTCAACTCCAGCCTCTACACGAGCAATTTCAAGGGCATTATTTGCCAGTAAAGCTTTCTGCAATTGCCATGATGCCATCAATGTCCAAATCATAGCGATTATGACTAAAATAAAACCCGCTTGTTGTGTGTTTTTCACCCATACCAAACCGATTGCATGCAGACCAAAGAAGATAGAACCCATCAATAGTCCAGCCTCTATTTTTCCACCTTGAGACCATCCACCAATAAATCCAGGGGGTTGTAATGCTGAAATAATTGCAACATCCTCTAAATTTCGAATTTCTTCCAATTGTTTAGTAGCCTCACTTGGCATTTTCAACATCTGTCGCCAGGGCAGATAAATGGCTAGAGACCCGGCAATCAACCAAATCAGTGCGAGAATTGCAAGATATTTAGCGACATCTTCAGGTTCGACAATCTCGTTTATAATCGTACCAAAAACAATAGCATCTCCTACAAAAANAAAGATGATTGTATACCACCATGACCAGATAATTAGAGCTCTTCGTAGATCGATTTGTTTCTTTTTGTAATTTTGAATCTTTGAGTGAATCTCTGCGTGTTTCTCTATACCCGCTTGNACTGCCTCGCCNCTACCCGATTTACCCATCCGGGACAATTTCCACGAAAGAGGNCAGTAAGAATGNCTTTCTAAATCACTAGCTGAAACGTGTAAGCATTCNCCATTTTCATCTCGCCAAAAACCATCATCACCTTCAANTCCAGCAATATTTTTTTGCTCAGAATCACTTGTCAAGACTTGGCCCCGCCTCCCTATCAAGGGTCTTTGGAATTGAACATTTTGTATAGTTGATATATGTAGTAAACGATGCATTGCTCTAATATTGGCTAGTTTGTAGCGACGAAGCGGTTATGTATGGGGGGCTTGTGGCCCGCTCGTTGAGGTTTTACACATGACAGAACTTCTAGTTGACAGAGAAACCTATGAGACCCATGCGGTCCATATCGGGACTCAGCAGAAAAGTGCGGATATGGCCACTTTTATTCAGGAAGTTAGAGATGATGGACTTTACCTATTAGATATAGAAATCACCGATGCTAGAATCCGTGCAATAGCAACTTTCCTTAACAGATATCAAGCTTCTAACATAATGGTCGTCAGCGCTCGCCAATACGGCCAGAGACCTGCTAGAAAGTTCGCTGAAGCGATTGGAGCAAATGCTGCTGTAGGNCGTTTTATTCCTGGAAGCCTTACCAATCCATCTCTGCGNTCTTATGTAGAGCCAGATATTCTATTCGTAACAGATCCTGCTGCAGACCAACAAGCGCTAAAGGAAGCTGTAAATTCAGGTCTACCAATTGTAGGAATATGTGATGCTAACAACAATCTAAGAAATGTTGATTTAGCACTTCCAGCAAACAACAAGGGTCGNAAATCNCTTTCACTCCTCTATTGGATTTTAGCGCGTGAAGTTCTCAAAGCACGTGAAGAAACCACCGATGAAGCATGGGCTGAATCTCAAGATGTTGACGATTGGGAATCAACTTTCTGATCTGCTGCACTCAACATATCGTTGACCGACTTTGCAAAGTCTTCTACCGTCGTAGTGTTATGCATCGCAATACGTGCTTCTCTTGCGCCAGGTAAGCCCTTTGTAAAAGCGATAGCATGACGCTTTAACCACTTGGAACGCAATCCAGTAGTGGATTTGGCAAGTTCAAGATAACGATTCCAACACCAACGTCGACTAGCAAATTGTTTCCCAGTCTGTGATAAATTCCACCAGTCATCGTCCACCCATGGTAATTCAGATTCTTTCATCCAACCCAATCCGACTTTTATTTCAGCAAAAATGGAAGGGCTTCCAATAGCGCCTCTTCCAATCATCAGTCCTGCAGCCCCAGTAGTCTCTAGNCAAGAAGCAGCGGATTTGGAATCTACAATGTCACCATTTGCTATTACTGGAACTTCTACCGAATCTACTACTTCGCGAATATAATTCCAATCAGCCTCTCCNGCATATCTTTGCTTTAGTGTCCGTCCATGAACACATAATCTTTCTACNCCAACATCTTCTAAACCCTTTGAAATCATCATTGCGTTATTATCCATTTTACCAGTACCAGTACGCATTTTAGCAGTGACTGGAGAATCTATCTTCTCGATAATTCCCTCAGTCATTGAAATCAGATTTTCTGGTTCTCCCATCAATGCTGCACCTGCACAAAGCCTAGTGACCTTAGGTGCTGGGCAGCCGAAATTAAGGTCAACAATATCCGCTTTATCATCTAGCATCAATGCAGCATGAATCATATCTTCAGGNTTNCCTCCGAAAAGTTGCGGAATGAACGGNCTTTCATCAGGATGACTTTCCATTCTAGCCCACGACTTTGCATCATCTCTAGTCAGTGCTGACGAAGAGGTGAACTCTGAGATTGTGAGATCTGCACCACATTCTTTAGCCAANAAACGGTAAGGTAGTTCGCTAACTCCAGACATTGGTGCAAGAAATAATTCACGTGGAGAACCNTCCCATTCTCCATATGCACCGGGTATGAGTTTACTCATCTTTTCAGCCTCTAGTAATNGTTTCTTCAAGCATCTTTCCAACACGGTTGATTCTTCGAAGGATACGCTCCAAATTTTCATTTGATCGTTTCTTCAACATCGCGACACTCTCTCCAACCATTCGATGACCTAAAGGCAATCTACCTCCGAGTAGATTTAGCAATAGCATTTGATTTCTTGGCTCTATTTTTTTCATTTCCTTGGCCACAATTTCAGGAGTAAGTTTACCCTTTTTCAGATGCTTTAGCAATGAATTAGGGATGGATAGACGCTCAAATCCTCCTTTCTTCAGCATCCAATCTTCACCCCTACGCATGTATTGTGTATTCATCGCTGACCATAGAGCGCTGGATAAGCGATCGGTTCTAGCGACTCTTTCAATCAATCCTGTTGCTCGAAATCGTTCTAGGATTCTTCCTACTCTCGGCTTAGGAGCATTTATCGCTGCTGCTGCTTCATCAATAGATATTGGATTGGCGGTATTTAGTAGCATTTCAAATAATTTTACACTGATAGAATCTGACAATATTTCTTTGCCAGGCCTTTCACCTAACAGTCCCATATCTGCCATAAATCTAGAGATCTCACTTTGACCATCTTCTAAAGGCCCCCATTCCTTTACACGTATCGATAATGGGGGCGAATCATCAGCAGGCAATTCCATCTCTAATCTTACATTATCACCGCGCTTCCATTTCGAATCTAAAAATTCGAATCTTTGCTTATGAATCATAGCAGCACGACTCGACATTGTTTGAATGGCACTCGATAAAGATCCACCAGTCAAATGATAATTTCTCCAACTTTTTCCATTGGTCGAAGAGACCATACCAGCAGAAACCAAACGCGTCAAATGATGATGTATTGCAGCTGGCGTTAAAGAAAGGTCATCAGCCATTTCTCTTGTTTCGTACCCTTTACTAGAATCAAAAAATAAATTTTCTTTCAAGATTCTATGTATTGGAGAAAAGGTTCCTCCATCTGCGGTTGCTTCGCCTCTTCTTCTATGCAAACAGAGGGTATCTATCATCCAAGAAATTAGAGAATCTACATCTCTTTCACTCGCTGGAAGTTGGATTTCATCGAGCCTGAGGTCGAACATTGCTCTTTACCGGGTGCCGATAGTCTTTGAAGACTACGCGCCAAACTTCGCTTGAGAGGCGATTAATGATTTAGCGTCGGTCATCCGACCAATTATAATCGATACCGTGCGTACTATCCCATGTGGAATCTTCGAGTAGATGAGGTGCTAATTCAATTCTATCCTCTCGCAAAATGCCTCGCCTACGTAGAACTTTGATCGCAGAGTGAACCGTAGCTCTAGTGCGGCCAATTCGCCTTGCTAAAGATGCTTGAGAGCGTGGAATGCCATGTATTTTGATNTCATCAACTATTGTTCGCTGAACTAATGAAAGACCNATTGGCATTCTTCTTGCCGCTTCATTCTGGTTGACATCAAGACCCCTTAATGCTTCGATTTGTGTAGGNGCACCCGCGAAATAGCACGTCCTTCCATTNACTGAAATTATTGTGATAGAGCGTCTACTTTGAAGAACATCAAGGTGGTGACGNAAGGTTCCATTGGCACTTGATAAATTTGATTGCAATTCTCGATAACACAAGCCNGGTGTCTTCTCTAAAGTGTTTAGAATTCTTCGACGAAAAGGATGCTCAGTATCAATTACTTTCGAGTTCACAACTCCTCTTGATAGACCAATCGCTCCTAATCCTGCTACCATGCCACTAGCAATACCTGCTATCCCACCGGTTGCTCCAGCGATACCAGCGGTTAGCCAAGGGCGCTGAGAAATCCACTGGCGNAGTAGTGCCATGANAAAAAACTACACATCCTCTCTTGTAATAGATTCGGTCGAATGTATCATTGAGATTTCTTNACCGATCCNTTGTAAATTTTCAAATGTGCAACCAAAGGAGAAAGTAGNCTTCCACATGTCATTCCATGTTCTGAGAGTATATATCCGACCTTTACAGGAGGTCCGTCATCCACTTGTCTAACCACTAGTTTTTCATCTACTAGGTAACGCAATTTATCGGATAGNGTACGGCTTGATATGCCGGTTAGAAGATTCTTCAATTGATTGAAGCGNCTAGGGCCTGCTATGTATAGGCAAGCAAGAATTTCGATAGTCCAACGNCTGCCAAATACGTTCAAAGCTTCTACACCTGCTTGAACCTCCCAATCTGTATCCCATACGCCTCGGTTTGAATACTGAGATAATACATTTCGAATATGTTTNCCANTGCTTATTGTTGATGAAATATGAGTTTCAAGGTCGTTCAAAACCTCGCCTGGTATCTCCAAAGGTGGNTCAGGCATAATTCCCGACAGGGGGTGTTAGAAATAAAACATAGTGTAAAGCATACACTTACTATTTCCCTTGATAATTTGGTTTTCTNCCTTCGATTAATGCGGATAGNCCTTCCAAAGAATCATCGGTTGAAAATATGCTTTCTAATTTTTCTAATTCCATTTCTAGACCAGATACAAGGTCTGAATTACCTGCATAATCAATCAATTCATTTGCCATTTGTAAAGCGATAGGAGCNGCTCTTGATAATGATTTGATTTGTCTTCCAATATTGCGGTCTTCCAAATCATAACCATCAGGNCATTCACCTGCAAGCAGTATTGGAATATTTTCATCACTGTAAAATCCGTTAGCAAAAACTGCAACCTTTGAATTTGCATTCTTTGGTTTCCCAGGGTATTTATTTTCTGGTTTTCCTTGATTAGAGATCTGCAATATTGTATTATCAACTTCAGTTGGCTCAACTAAGTGACTTACTAAGCCAAGGTCATTTGCAGTATTCGCATCCATGAAATTACCAGCTAATACCGCCCACCTTGCAGCAGGAATTCCACAGATTCTTGCTGGGCGTTGAGTTCCACCCAGTCCTGGGTAGATTCCAATGCTGGTTTCTGGGAAACGGAATTGTGTGCGTCTCGTTCCTATGCGGTAATCACAAGATAAAGCAAGTTCTAACCCTCCTCCTAGCGCCAATCCTGTAGTCAAAGCGATTGTTACTTTNGGAGAGTTTTCCANTTTGTTTAGTACGACATGACCATTTGCTGTAAAATCATAAATTTTTGGAAAAGAATCATCGCGTATTTTGTCAACAAAGAACTTTACATCTGCGCCTGCAACAAAGGCCTTTCCTGCACCATCAAGAACGATTGTATGTATGTTAGTATCTTCATTTGCTGCATCTACTGCGACATTTAACTGAGACACAACAGTTTCATTCAAAGCATTCATTGCTTCAGGACGATTAATTGTGATTGTAGCAATCCCTTCATTTTTATTTAGATCTACATAACTAAACTCAAATTTTTCATCTCGATTCCAAATTTCTGGCAATGAAAACTCAGCGAGTTCACAATAACTTTCTGCCATCGCTTTGGCTTTAGAAATTCCAATTCTATTGGCTAACTCAAATGGGCCTCTTGCCCAACGAAGTCCGACCTTTGCTCCTCTATCAACATCTTCTAGCGAGCATATTTCTTCATCAACAATCTGACCAGACACTGCAAAAATTTGCCCTAATAGCCGATTAGAAATAACTTCGGCAACATCTTTGTCACAATCGGTATCTTCTCCAATCTCCCACATTTTACCAGACTCAACAAGTTCTCTTAGATTATCAGCACCAGTATAGCGTGGTGTTTCTAATTGTTCAGCCAAATAATCAGTTGAATGTAAAGCGATGGGAGGTCCAGTCAGATTCATCAATGCGAATGGCCCCATACCTATCTTGAATGCATTCATAGCTACAGCATCAATTTGCGCAGCACTGGCAACACCTTCCTGCAATAATAGGCATGCTTCATTCAACCAAGGTACAAAAAAGCGATTTACTACAAATCCTGGGCGGTCTTTACAAAGAATTACTACTTTGCCAAGACCTCTACAATATTGTACTGTTCTGGAAATAGTTTCTGCGGAAGAATCCTTCCCGGGAATAATTTCAACCAATCTGTTTTTTGCTGGATGATAAAAGAAATGTAATCCAACAAATCTATCCGGTCTACCTGAGGCCAATGCAAGAGCATTTACTGAGAGTGAGGAGGTATTGGATGCAAGTATCGTCTTATCTCCGCATGCCTCATTGAGAGTATTGAATACTGCTGTTTTGACGTCAAAATCTTCGAAAACTGCTTCAATAACTAAATCCGTATCTTCGGCGGTATTTTCTACACCTACTACGCCTGTAATTCTATTTTTTATATCTTGTACTTGGTCAGGCGAGAATATTCTTCTTTCAACAGCTTCTGCAAGAAAATCACTAATTATTCCTTGACCTCTTTCAACCCACTGCGCTTCTCTATCTACCATTTGAACATCAAATTCTTCTTGGGCAGTTTTCTGAGCAATTCCAGAACCCATATTTCCTGCACCGATAATTGCGACACTCTGAACTGGCTGCATGGATAAGGCCAGCAGTATTACCACCATGAATTAAACGGAAATAATTTACATTTTTTCTCAGCACNTTTTTCCTGAGTTTTAACGAATGTTCAAGTGAAAAGAGGTTTTGTTTGGGTTATGAACGGGACGGCAGACCTTAGATGGCTTTCCCGTTTTGTCGATGAGACTCCAGGAGACCCTATCTGTGACAGAATACCTCGTCAAGTGATGGAGGCTTGTTGGTCACGTATTGCACCTGTAAAAACTCCGAGTCCCGAGTTAGTCGCATGGTCAAAGGAAATGGCTCATTTACTTGGGGTAGATGAGGGCGATTCTGAATTATTTAATGGAAATAATCTGTGTGAGGGCATGGATCCATACGCCCAATGCTATGGAGGNCATCAATTTGGTAATTGGGCTAGACAGTTGGGCGATGGGCGTGCAATCACTTTAGGAGAAGTGGAAACTTCAGAGGGCGTTTTAGAGTTACAACTCAAAGGGTCTGGTATGACTCCATATTCACGTAATGCTGATGGTAAGGCAGTTCTTCGATCTTCGATTAGAGAGTTTTTGTGCAGTGAAGCTATGTTTCACTTAGGAGTTCCAACCACTCGAGCATTATCGCTATACACAACTGGAGAAAATGTGATTCGTGATATATTGTATAATGGCAACCCTGGTAAAGAGCCTGGCGCTATTGTATGCAGAGTTAGTCCCAGTTTCTTACGTTTCGGGTCTTATCAAATACATACTTCAAGAAATGATATCGATACTCTCAGGACTCTCGTGAATTTTACATTAAAAACTCATTTTTCTCATATCAAGAGTACAGGTGATGAACAAATAATACAATGGATGAAAGAAGTCGCTAAATCAACCTCCAATATGGTAACACATTGGATGAGAGTTGGTTTTGTTCATGGTGTAATGAATACAGATAATATGTCAATCCATGGATTAACAATTGATTATGGGCCATATGGCTGGATTGAAGATTATGATTTGAATTGGACTCCGAATACAACCGATAGGGCAACGCGTAGATATCGCTATGGGCAGCAACCTCGTATCGCAGGTTGGAATCTCGCTAGGTTGTTAGAAGCGATTTCTCCATTGATGAATGAGCCAGAAAAATTACAGTCAATTATGGATTATTATGAAGTCTGTTTTAGTGAATCTCTTGAAGAGATGTGGTGTGANAAATTAGGATTAAAACAATATGATGAATCTCTGACAAATAGTTTGATAAAATTATTACATGAAACAGAGACTGATATGACTATTTTCTTTAGAGAACTTTCTAAGATAGAATCCCCAGAAATAGAACCTATTAGCAAAGCATTTTATGATTTTGAAAAGGCTCCTGTCGACCAGTGGGTTGAATGGCTCACCAGTTATTTGCAATTAGTAAAACCAGAACGTGCATTAGCAATGAATCAAATAAATCCAAAATATGTCCTTAGAAATTGGATGGCTCAGTTAGCCATTGATGATGCAGAAAAAGGTGATTATGGTTTAGTTGAGCAATTATATGAATTATTGAAGAACCCATATGAAGAACAAGATACGATGGAGGAGAAGTGGTATTCTAAGAGGCCCGAATGGGCTAGAAACCGCGTAGGATGCTCAATGCTTTCATGNTCAAGTTGATAATGNAATTTTTTACGATTTAATTTTGTGATAAGTAAACCCTTGATTGGNNAAAANATTCTGAAAAAACCTTACTTTATTAGAGGTGTTTCTATAACACACAAATAATCAATGTGAACATAATGATAAAAGGACCACCCAACTACCGATTTGTGATGCTAGGCACTTTCTCTAGACGAGCGATAGTCACTTGCATCTTTTCTGNGATTATAATATCGCTAATTTCATTGTCAACAAATGTAATTCCAAACCAAGTTTTAGAATTAAATAATGATGACACAAAGCATGGTTTACGTTCTATTAATGACAATGACAGCGATGGTGTATTGAATGATGATGACGATTGCCCTGACGGNGATACTGGGTGGACATCTTCATCGACCACAGATTATGATTCAGATGGCTGCCAAGATCTTTCAGAAGATGATGATGATGATAATGATGGAGTTATAGATACCGAGGATACCTGCTTCAAAGGTAATTGGGGTTGGACTTCCAATTCATCTACTGATTATGATGGCGATGGTTGTAGAGATTCTTCGGAAGACTCTGATGATGACGAGGACGGTAGGCCCGATATTGTCGATAATTGTAAAACAGGAGCATTAGATTGGACTTCCAATTCATCTACTGATTACGATAGTGATGGTTGCAAGGATGATGTTGAAGATTCTGACGATGATGGCGATTCAATAGATGATAACGATGATAATTGTTCCAAGGGGGATACATCCTGGACCTCTTCAGGTTTGACTGATCATGATTCAGATGGTTGTAGAGATTCTACAGAAGACCCTGATGATGATAATGATGGAATCAATGATGTCTCAGATGACTGTGAAACCGGTGATATTGGATGGACGCCTTCGTCAGCAACCGATTATGATTCGGATGGCTGCAAAGATGCTACAGAAGACCCTGATGATGATAACGATGATGTAGATGATATCGACGATAATTGTGATAAAGGAGAATTAGGATGGATTTCTTCACCTAGTAATGACCAAGATGGTGATGGCTGCAAGGATGTGACTGAAGACGATGATGATGACGGCGATTCGATTCTAGATGTAAATGATAATTGCCCATTTATTGCTAATACCAATCAAAATAATCACGATTCTGATACACCAGGTGATATTTGTGACTCAGATGATGATAACGATAGCGTAGTTGATGTTTCAGACAATTGNCCNAAAGGNGAAATTGGCTGGACNCCCTCTTCAGCAAATGATTATGATAGCGATGGTTGTTTAGATTCGGTTGAAGATGATGATGATGATGGCGATGGAGTCAATGATGGAAGTGATGCTTGTNAATTAGGAACTCTTTCATGGACATCTTCCTCCACAACAGATCATGATAGTGATGGCTGTCAAGATTCAGGTGAAGATTTAGATGATGATGGTGATGGAGTTGAAGATTTAGACCCAGATAATTGTCCTAAAGGNGAAACAGGTTGGACTTCAACATCCTCAAATGATTTTGATTCAGATGGCTGTAGAGATTCTACAGAAGACCCGGATGANGATGGTGATGGNGTTCTAGANAATTCTGATGAGTGTGAATTTGGAGAAATGGGTTGGACCTCTTCAATATCTACCGACTGGGATGGTGATGGTTGTAGAGATTCAACNGAAGATGCAGATGATGACAATGATNNCGTTATTGATACAAGTGATAATTGTTCTAAAGGAGACACTGGGTGGACGCCATCTGCAGCTACAGATTATGATTCAGATGGNTGTAGAGATTCTACNGAAGACCCNGATGATGACAATGATGGCGTTTTAGATTCTGCTCCAGATAACTGTCCAACAGGTGAGATGGGGTGGACTCCTTCAGGAGCTAATGATTATGATTCAGATGGTTGTAAAGACGATACTGAAGATGATGATGATGATGGAGATTCTATCGATGATGATGATGATGAATGTCAATTGGGTGATTTAGGCTGGAATTCAAATTCAGGTACCGACCATGATGGAGATGGTTGTAGAGATTCTTCTGAAGACCTTGATGATGATAATGATGGAGTTGAAGATTTAGACCCAGATAATTGCCCTCAAGGAGAGGTTGGATGGATTTCCGATTCGTTAAATGATTATGATNNNGATGGTTGTAAGGACGACGTCGAGGATAATGACGATGATGGGGATGGCGTTGTTGATGGTAATGATAACTGCGATGATGGTGCTCTAAATTGGACCTCTTCTCCAGCTACTGACCATGATGGCGACGGTTGTCAAGATTCTACAGAAGACCCAGATGATGATGGGGATTCGGTATTAGATGACGATGATAATTGTTCTAAAGGAGACACCGGTTGGACTTCTACACCTTCTACCGATGCTGATGGTGATGGTTGCAAAGACTCTACTGAGGACTTAGATGATGATAATGATACCATAGCAGATACCAGCGATAATTGCCCAAGTATTTCCAATCTTGATCAGGCAGATTATGATTCAGATTTGATGGGAGATGTTTGTGATCCTGATGATGATGATGATACTTTAATCGATACCAGCGATGACTGTCCTCAGGGAGATTTGTCCTGGACCTCTACTACAGTTACCGACCATGATGGCGATGGTTGTCAAGATTCTAATGAAGATGATGACGATGACAATGACGGAGTAGCTGATACTCCAGATCTGTGCCCGAGAGGTAACCTTCTTTGGGATTCAGATAATTCAACCGATTATGATTCAGATGGTTGTGAAGATGATTCACCTGAAGACCTAGATGACGATAACGATACAGTTAATGATACGGATGATAACTGTCACTTTGGTGAGTTAGGTTGGATTTCATCTCCTTCCAATGATTTTGATGGCGACGGTTGCCAGGACGTCAGCGAAGATGATGATGATGATGGTGATACCATCCTAGATGATGATGATGATTGTGCTACTGGAGGAGCCGTAGGGTGGATTTCAGATTCTACAACCGATAACGATGGTGACGGATGTAAGGATGATGTGGAAGATAATGATGATGATGAAGACGGAATTGTCGACGCCTTAGATGACTGTTCTGCAGGAGATGTAGGGTGGACTCCTTCTAACTTGACCGACTATGATTCGGACGGTTGTAGAGATGCTACAGAAGATGATGACGATGATAACGATGGTTACTTCGATGATGATGATCTTTGTCCGAAGGGTGAATTAGGTTGGACTCCAACTAACTTAACCGACTATGATTCAGATGGTTGCAAGGACGATGTCGAGGATGATGATGATGACAATGATGGCATTGATGATGATTTTGATGAGTGTGAGAGAGGAGACCTAAATTGGACATCAAACGCCATCACAGACAATGATGGCGATGGTTGTAGAGATTCTTCGTTAGAAGACCCAGATGATGACAACGATGGGATGTTAGACAATGCTCCAGATTATTGCCCTCGTGGAGATGTTGGGTGGACTAGGGATTCCTCAACCGATTATGATTCAGATGGCTGTAGAGATTCTACCGAAGACCTTGATGATGACAATGATGGAATTTGCGATAGTGGAGGATCGAATGGTGGTACTTCTTACGGTTCACTAAGTTGTACGCGCTCATCAACTGCTGTTGATGAATGTGAGAAAGGAGAATTGGGTTGGATTTCAAATCCTTCCAATGATGGCGATGATGATGGTTGTAAGGATGCAACGGAGGATTTAGATGATGACAACGATACTGTTGCAGATACAAGCGATAATTGCCAGTTTGATGCAAATACAGATCAAGCAGATTATGACTCAGACTTAGATGGCGATGAATGTGATGATGATGATGATGATGATGGCATCAATGATATTGATTTATCATCTAATAATACGTATGATGGAGATGCTTGTCCACAAGGAGAATTAGGATGGATTTCAACACCTTCGAATGATTTTGATGGTGATGGTTGCAAGGATGATGTGGAAGATTCTGATGATGATAATGACGGGGTTGATGACGGTAGTGATGATTGCCAAAAAGGTCATGCAAATTGGAGAAATAGTCCACATCCATATGATAACGATGGTGACGGTTGTTTTGATTTTGATTACTTTGGTCATCATGAAGATCTAGATGATGATGAAGATGGTATTCTAGATTCAAGTGATGCATGCCCAACAGGGGATGTGGGTTGGACCCCCTCATCTTCTAATGATCATGATTCAGATGGTTGCAAAGATTCCACAGAAGACCTTGATGATGACAATGACAATCTTTGTGATGTTGCTGGTAATACGGGATATACACAGAATTCGAGCAACAATACATATGGTGGTTCTGGAAGTTTTCAATACCCATACGCTGCTTTTGGAGCATCAGGTTGCGATAATGGAATCGTTTCTGGGTCTGGATGGTATTTCAGCCATCAACTCAAAGATAGTTGTCCGAAGGGTACTCTAAATTGGACTGTAACACGCTCAACCGATAATGACGTAGATGGTTGTAAAGATGGAGAAAACGAAGATACCGATGATGACAATGACGGGGTCGCCGATGTAAATGATAATTGTCCACTGCATTGGAATCCAAATCAAGCAGATTATGATTCAGATGGAGCTGGAAATACTTGCGATGGCGATGATGATGATGATGGGATCGCAGATTATTGGTGGGAGACAATTCCTCCAAACCCCCCAATACATGATGGTTATACCATGGCACGAACCAAAGATTTGTGCAATTATGGGCTATTAGGATGGGTCTCAACACTACAAAGCGACCATGACAGTGATGGATGTAGAGATAATGTTGAGGATAACGANGATGATAATGATACAGTTCTAGACATCAATGATGATTGTCCTAGAGGNGATTTATGGTGGATTTCAGGACCTACNACCGATTATGATGGTGACGGTTGTAGAGATGCTGGAGAAGATTTAGACAGCGATAATGATGGTATTGAGGATACTTTAGATTCTTGTCCAATTGGCGACATGGGCTGGATTTCAGACCATTATACAAATGACCATGATACCGATGGTTGTAGAGATTCGACAGAGGATTTGGACGATGATAATGATTTGGTAAATGATACCTGGGATCGCTGTCCAAAAGGACATTTAGGCTGGATTTCAGATAAAACAACCGACCATGATGAAGATGGTTGTAGAGATGCAACTGAAGATGATGATGATGATAATGACTTTGTTGAAGATCTCTATGATAGTTGTCCGAAAGGGATTTACAATTGGACTAATCCATTACCATTCCCATATACAGATTACGATTCAGATGGGTGTCTTGACCAAATCTATCAAGGTCTAGAAGAAGATTTAGATGATGATAATGATGGCGTATTAGATATTGACCCAAGAGCGAGTGCAGGTGTAGATGCTTGTCATTATGGTGAATTAAATTGGACTTCCTCTCCCCAAACCGATTATGATTTTGATGGCTGCAGAGACGCAGGTGAAGATATGGATGATGATAATGATGGGATTGGAGATAGCAAAGATGATTGTCCAATAGGAGATACAAATTGGTCGCCAAGCGCGAATCCTGAACTTGATTATGATTCAGATGGCTGTAGAGATGT
Source organism: Methanobacteriota archaeon (assembly GCA_002706615.1). Taxonomy (GTDB): domain Archaea; phylum Thermoplasmatota; class Poseidoniia; order Poseidoniales; family Poseidoniaceae; genus MGIIa-K1. The sequence continues at coordinate 1,363 of PALS01000014.1, read as the reverse complement.
TACTGAAGATGCAGATGATGATAATGATGGTATTTGCGATATAGGGGGGCCAGCATATTATGGGACAGATAGATTTTGTGTTAGGGCTTATACTGGCGAAGACATATGTCCTAAAGGATTCTTAAATTATACTTCAACGATTGGCTCAGATTATGACCAAGATGGCTGTAATGATTTCTATGAAGATCTCGATGATGATAATGATATTATGCCCGATCTAATAGATGACTGTGCATATGGAATGCTCAATTGGACTTCAAATCCAACAACAGACTATGATAGCGACGGCTGCCAGGATGCTACAGAAGATTTAGATGATGATAATGACGGGGTTTTAGATACTTCAGACCTGTGCGTTAAAGGGAATATTGGATGGACACAATCATCACAAACAGATTATGATTCAGATGGTTGTCATGATACTATTGAAGATGATGATGATGATAATGATGGATTATATGATGTGATGGATAGTTGCTTCAAAGGCGATTTAGATTGGATTTCAACTCCTGAAACAGATTATGATATGGATGGGTGTAAAGATTCAGGAGAAGACCTTGATGATGACGAAGACGGAATTCCAGATTTGCAAGATTTATGCGCTCTAGGAAATATGGATTGGTCGCAATCCTCTTCAGCAATTGATTATGATGAAGATGGTTGCCTAGATTCTTCTGAAGATAGGGATGATGATAATGATGGAATTATAGATGCATATGATGATTGTCCAACAGGTAAATTGGAATGGACTTCATCACCATCATTAGATTATGATGGTGATGGTTGCCATGATGCTTCTGAAGATTTTGATGATGATAATGATTTAGTAAATGACACAATCGATGACTGTAAATTAGGAACTTTAGGTTGGGTCACCGATGCTACCAGAGATAATGATGGTGATGGTTGTTTAGATTCTGGTGAAGACCTTGACGATGATAACGATGGAATTGAAGATCTATTAGATTCCTGTAGTAATGGAGCAATAGATTGGAATGCAACGCTACTAACCGATATCGATGGTGATGGTTGTAGAGATTCCTCTGAAGATTTAGATGATGATCAAGACGGAGTATTTGATGCCGTAGACTCTTGTTCATCTGGGGAAATAGGTTGGACCTCTGTACCGGAAAATGACTATGATTCAGATGGTTGTAAAGATTCTACAGAGGATTTAGATGATGATAATGATGGCCTAGACGATATTGACGATAAGTGTCCGCAGGGTGCATTATTTTGGAATCGCAATTCTCTTACCGATGCAGATCAAGATGGCTGTCAAGATTCAATCGAAGATTCAGATTATTCCACATCTGGGGCAAACCTAACCGATGTGCTTGCAGAATGTGATTCTACTAACGTA
>PALS01000013.1 GCA_002706615.1 Methanobacteriota archaeon | reverse complement strand
ATATCGAAGTCAAGAGAAAATCAACACTACACAAGTAGCATTCAGTTTGAAATTACTTGGTAGCGTTTAAAATAATGAGAGGAGAAAAATATGTCAGAAACAGAGTGTATGTGCCCTTATTGTCCGTATTGTGATGGTAGTGGCTATATTGTGATAAGTGTAAATGCAGATGAAACTGAAGAATGTGATTTCTGCGAGAGAACTGGTATGGATCCATATTATACAGGATGCGATTGTTGAATTATTCTAGCAAATAATCGGCTTGGAAAAATTGCAAGGGTCTATCCTAATGCCCATGCAAATGCAATTAATGTTCGAATGGACTTTGAGTGGGCCATTCTAGACGCTACCGTTCCGAATGACGTATTTCGAATGGGTTTTGGAAGGGTGTCGGGCGAATTGTTAAGGGCAATTAACTTGACAATTGTTTGTGGAAGGAATCGGAAAATTCGGAAACAAACATTTCAAAGGTTTTCGCATTCTTATTTTTGTACTTATTTTTTTAATCGTTTGCGGTATTATCTTAGTAAATATCGCAGATAATGATGGTTGTGATTTGATAACAGGATATGGCGGATTGGGGTGCATAGGTTACGGTTTTGCTTGGTATGGTTGCCTTTTTTTCGTGGGTTTAAGTATAATACTTTCAATTATTTCTTATCTATTAGCAATAAAGAAATCCGAAGTTGAAAATACTGTGGAATCAATTCACGTTGATTCCAAAGATCCCACTGATATAAACGACAGAGTATAGCCCATGCAATGCAATTGATGTTTGAATGGGCTTCGCGTGGGCCATTTTAGACGCCACCCTATCTAACGCCTTTGAGCATCAAATCACCATTGACAAGGTTCCAAATGAGTCTTACCACCCATGTTAGCCACCAAACATTCCGGGACTTTTATTCTCCCATCTTCCATTTGATTTTGCTCCATTATCGCTACTAGAGCACGGCTGGTAGCTACTGCTGTTGAATTTAGAGTATGAACCGCAGCGTTCCCTTCACTTGTACGATATCGCATACGCAATCGGTTTGCTTGATAATCGGTGCAATTCGAACATGAAACAATTTCCTTGAAGGCATCTGCACCAGGTAGCCATGCTTCCAGGTCATACTTTCTTGCTGCAACAGTCCCCATGTCNCCTGTACAGATGTTGACAACTTCGTAGTGCAATCCTAGCGCGTCCCATAAATCAACACAATTTTTCAATAGNTCTTCATGATGATTCCAAGATTCATCCGGGTGAGAAATTACGATTTGTTCAATCTTAGTAAATTGATGAACTCTCCAAATACCACGGTCGGATAGGCCATGTGCACCTACNTCTCTACGGAAACAGGGNGAGACTCCAACCATCTTAATCGGAAGAAGGCTAGGCTCTATCACCTCATCCATATACATCGAGGTTAGAGGATGTTCACTNGTTGCAATCATATACAATTTATCAGGCTCAACNCCATACATCACCGTTTCAAAATCACTCAGATCAGTAACGCCTTCGTAAGCATCTCTATTCATCATTACAGGTGGTTGAACAAATGTAAAACCTCTACTTACAAGGAAATCTACAGCATAGGATTGCAATGCTAATTCAAGTCGTGCAAGGTCGCCCTTTAGGAAGAAGAAACGAGAGCCAGCAATTTTTGCAGCGCGCTCTAAATCAACCCATTTGTTCATCTCTATCAATTCATTATGTGTCCTTGGCTCGAAATCAAATTCAGGTTTCTCACCGTGAAGAGAGTGCTGAGTATTCCCTCCTTCATCATCACCTACAGGTACTGACTCATGCAATATATTTGGAATGCGCATACGAATCAAATCACGCTCTGCCAANAGCGAATTAGCCGTTTGGTCNAAGGCATCAATTCTCTCGCCNAAGTTTTTGACCTCGGCCATAATTCTGTCCGCTTCTGCAGAATCACCGCTCTTCTTTGCTTCAGAGATGCCTCGCGCAGCAATATTACGCTCACGCCTAGCATCTTCCATATCCTTTAGCGCTGCTCTCCACGAATCATCAAGNGAAAGGACTTGGTCGATTCTTTCATGNGGAATGCCACGTTTGTCATGGTCTGCACGGACCTTTTCTACTTCATTTCTGAATAAATCCATACTTAGCATTCTCTCACCTCACAATGTAATTCCAAACGAAAAGGCAGCACTACCAACAAAGATTAATCCACCGATAATATATCCTAAAATCGCACCACCATTTAGTAATGGTAAACCTGCTTGAGGCCTTCCAGATGCTACGAAGCCCATCAGCACAAAGTAACCAACAAGTCCACCGATTAGAGTAGATATTCCAACNGCTAATCCACTTGTAGNGATCCACTGTACACAAGAAACAACAAGCATTCCAGGGAATATCACATCNCCNAATCCCATGAACATCGCTTCTTTTGNCTTCTTACGCTTTACTTTCATCTTTGGAGCTGCGGATGAAGGAGGGGGCGACGAAGGAGGGGGCGTGCGTATTGGTGCTTGTTCATCTAACATCGAGTAACCTTTCTCTTGCGGTGCAACCAGCAAGATTGGAAGATTTAGGCCAATCATTGTATCGGCTAAGTCNAACATATGCTTNGAGCGATAAACGGCCCATGCATCATAAATCGCTGCTAGTATCATGAAAATCATAACTAAAGTNGGAACAAAAGTAACACCTAGCATAACAATNACTCCCGCTCCAACAAGAACTCCAACCGTGTTAACAATATACCATTCCGGCCTAATTATCAGNCCCAACATCAATAATGCCGCTAATCCAATTCCGATTAGTATCGCAGCAGAAGACCATTGAATTCCACTGATATTNTACATACTCTCGCTAAATGGCCCGGTTTGTATCTTTACATTGGTGGTATTGTCGCTTATTGTTGCGATAGTAGAATTCTGAATNACAAGATAGTCAAAATCAGCAATAGNAGAATCNTCGATAGTCACTCTTTCAACCAGATTGGAATAGTATAATCCATGCACTCCGTCTGAGTTTGCNACCCAAATTTCATNCCAGCCNTTTTCATTCTCATCTTGTANACTCAATGCGGTAATCGGTCCTGAGAAATAATCTCCAACTCCCATAGAGTCTTCAACAGTAATCTCTTGATCATCCCAATTGTAAGCTTCAATTTTACCAGAATCAAAACCAAAGAGCATCAAATTATCAATTTCATCATCAAACATGCTACCTCCTTTTGCAAAGGCTGTAATGTTATCTCCGTCAGTTACGTTTCTCCACCATACATCATTTACTGGATAAACTTCCATGAAATTCCCTCCTATTGGGGCATCAGTTGTTTCTTCTAATTCGATAATGATTGCACCAGTACTAGAAGCAATGAACAAATGCTTTTCATCTAATTGCTCTGCATGAATTGGGCTATTGGTATAGTACAACGCTGGTAACGACCATTTTGCTGAATGAGTAGTAACATTTGAGTCATGGAATGTAGAGCGTCGAATAAACTCATTTGCCGAGATTATGTACACAGCTCCTTTCTTTTCTCCCGGTTGACCATCTGCGTTTTCAACAACTTCAACTACAGCACCGCACAAACCTGGTAGTTCGTCAATAGGTATGACGTTAGTATCACCAGAATTATTTCCTTCCGCACTTTCAAAGCATTGATATTGTGTTAAAACCTCTCCAGTTTCTTTGTCTAAAGTCCATATCCATGCCGCATTGCTTACTGTATATCCATAATCGCCTTCAGTAACAAATACAAAAGGTTCAGCCGGCCAAGTATGTAGCGTAACATTCCATGCAATCTCATCACTAAAGGCATCCCTCATCGTGAGACCGACAGTCATATTGGCCCGGTCGCCAAAAGTCAATTCCTGAGTTATCATCTCTCCAGTTGAAGATATGAATACAAGATCTTCTTCAATTTCAGATTCGTTGGTTAATACAAATGGCTCTACAACCGCNTCTTCAACTAGNAAAATATGTGCTCCTGGNACTGTAGTATAGCATAGNGCGAGGAACAAAACCGCAAGTAATCCGTATTTGATAATCACTTCCATATGGTTTTTAGCAAGCCATAATATTGCAAATGTGAATAAGAAAATNGCACCTAATTCCATTATAATCCAGCGACCTTGGGTAGTCCCTGCCTCACCAAATGCATGAAGTCCTGCTTCATCAAAAAAAGGCCTTAGCCAAATACCTAAAGCGATTGTAACTACAAACATCAATGCCATCCCTAGCATCCCTGGCGCTTGTTCAAGCATNTTGGCTAGAAGACTGTCTTCCTTAGCCAATTCGCGTTCAACGCGCTCGATATTATCGGTAGGAACTGTCTCGCCCATACGACGCACGACAGCGAGGGTGGTTTTCTAATCATTGGAACAACGGCCCCTANAGGGGCCGATGAAGTCATTTCCTTTGTCGTACTGGAAGGTATGTGCGAGAATGGCTTGAACAGGCTAAATCCAAAGGCATGAGCCTTGGTCTTGAAAGAGTAGAAACAGCTCTTGAAAAATTGGGTAGACCGGATAAGAAAATGTCATGTATTCATGTAGCTGGCTCAAACGGAAAAGGCAGTGCATGTGCGCAGTTGGCAGCCGGTCTAATACGGGCGGGGTATACAGTAGGATTGTTCTCATCGCCTCATGTTTCAAGAATTGAGGAAAGGGTTAGAATGCAAGGGAGACCTATTTCCAAACAAGATTTCAATGATGCTTTGTCAGAGGTAAAGGCTCTGAATCTTGAGTTGACTTTTTTTGAAATCACCTTCTTGATAGCAATGGTATCTTGTAGTAAAGCAAAGATGCAAATTATGATTCTCGAAACTGGCTTGGGTGGCCGCTTAGATGCTACCAGGTCTGCTGATGTAATCGGTTGCCTCGTCACCTCAGTAACCATGGAACATCGAGAGATTCTTGGAGATACTTTAGAAAAAATNGCAAAAGAAAAAGCGGCCATTTGGCGGCCAGGAATTCCTATGCTAATACGAGACCCNGGGATACCTTCAGTCCGTAACGCAATGCGAGAAGAGGCGATCAGTGCTAGATTTACCAATGTAGAAGCAGGCACGATTATGGATGAAGCAGGCGACTTGGCTGAAAGGTTGTGTGCAATGCTTGGTTTGAAGTTCACTCGTAGACAAGTTAACTGGCCAGCACGGATGCAATATATTGGTGGTGACCCTGCTATTTTGTTGGATGCAGCCCACAATCCAAGTGGGATGNCGAGGGTAATGCCGGAAATTGCAGCAAAACTCCCAGAAAGGTGGTCATTACTATTGGGCTGTTCACCCCAAGAGGATATGGAGGAGTTTTTACGGCCATTATTCAATTTGATGATGCATAATCCTCCCATTGAAATAATCACTACAGAACCTCAAGGCGGCCGTTATCCCGGAGTAAAACAGCCTATTGCAGAAGTCACTCATATTGAGAAACCGGATGAGGCAATAGGTTCCTTTTCTCAAAATTGTGACATGATTTTGGTCATAGGTTCTCTATATCTTTGTGGTAATATTCTTACTTTTTTGCAATTAGATAGTGATGATAATCTCGACATACTTTCTTCAATAGGAGACCCCTGAGAGAGATATAGCGCACTGCGTGCAATGAAATTTCCTGAGGTTTGGTAAATATGAGCGATAAGTGGGACATTCGTTTTCTTGAGTTGGCCAAACATATCGCTGGTTGGAGTAAAGATCCTTCAACCAAAGTTGGGTGTATTGTTGTTGGAGAGGATAGAGAGATTAGATCAACAGGTTTCAATGGATTTCCTCGAGGGATTAGCGATGATAACGACCGCCTTCTAGACCGCGAAAAAAAATACCCATTGATTTGTCATGCTGAAGAAAATGCAATAATGCATGCGGCACGGATCGGAGTTTCTCTAAAGGGCAGTACTGCATATGTTACATGGCCCCCTTGCTCAAGATGCGCACGTTCATTGATTCAAGCAGGAATCAAAGAGGTTGTTTACTCGACAGCAGAAGAGGTTCCAGAGCGTTGGCTTGAAGATTTTAATATCTCGACTAGTATGTTGAAAGAAGCGAATGTAATCGTCCGCCCAATTTAGATATTGATTGACCCAAACCAACCGATATCAATATTGTAACCGGTGTTTTGAAGTTGAAGTTCTACTCGTAAGCAATTAATGCGAGCCTTACCTGTTTTGGCTATAGTCGGCTTGCTAATACTCCCAGGTTGTACTTCATTAGAGGGATATGAAGAGCAATCAGAGTCGGAAGAACTCGTAGAACCCGAGATAGAATTGATTCAAGGCTGTACAGACCCAGAGGCGAATAATTACGATGAAACGGCCGAAGAAGACGATGGCTCTTGCGAATATGATGAACCGGAACCAATTCTAGGTTGCACTGATCCTACTGCAGATAATTACAATCCAGAGGCAGATGAAGATGATGGTTCATGCGAATATATTGAAACAATTCCTTGTAATGGACTTGTGATTTTGTGTCACAGAACATACGACCAAGTCACATTCCCTGAAACGCATAATTCCTTTTCAACCCACGAGGACAATATCTACTATCCGGCTAGCAATCATAGAACTGGATTCCAATCTCAATGGAATGCAGGCATGAGAGCATTCATGTTGGATACTCATTATTTGACAACCGCAGAACAGAGTGCATCGTCAGTTAGATTCTGTCATGGAGATTCAGATAGAGGATTTAGTCCCTGCACTTATGGTGCAGTAGACCCATGGAATTGGCTAGATAGTCTTCAATCTGAAATGGAGAGCGAGGACAGAGATATCGTTACACTATTAATTGAAAATCATGTTGAAGCAGACCATCTAAAAGACATATTCGATGATGTTGGATTAACAGAATGGATGTATATCCATGAAATGAATCAAGATTGGCCCACTTTGATTGAATTGATTAATATGGATAAGAGACTAATTGTTTTCTGGGAACAATCTAGTGATGCAGCCCATCCTTATTTCCATGACTTTTTGGCTCACAGTTGGACCACTGATTATGCAGAAGAAACAACATCTGAGATGGATTGTGAACCACTGAGAGGGGATTCTAATCAGGCAGTATTCCATATGAATAATTGGCTTAGTGTTCAAAATGGTCAAGGTTTGTCAGACCCTTCCCGTTCAGCCCAAGCAAATGATGTTGATTTCTTGGTTGAAAGGTCGATTGAATGTATTGAATTGCATAACAAGCGCCCGACTTTCATAGCAGTAGATTGGTGGGAAGATGGTGACGTGGTAAAAGCAGCTAAACGGGTAAATGAATTAGAATTGGATACTGATTAACCCCAAAACCTTCGTGTTCTAGCATACTCAATTTCAGCGATATGAATCGCTTCTAGTAATCCATCTAGGTCTCCACGGGGAACCTTACGCATNAATCTCTGGCATGTTGCTTCACCAACACCCCTGGCCATCAAAGCAAGAATTGCCTCCATACCTCGGTTTGCTACTGCTTGAGCATTCTTCATCATCCGACTCTGGTCCTTAGGGTCTTCAGAGGCCACCCAACCTACAAGCATTTTTTCTAACCCCTCTCTCGCACATGCAAGCATTTTTCCACCACACTTCAGACAGACTTTAGCATCACTAATTTCAGGATACCTTGCGACTCTGAATCGCCGCACTGCTTGACAGCGCAGGCAACAAGTAACCGCTCTTTCATTCATCAAACGACCTTCTAGACGCGCTCTCACTTGTTGATTACTCCAATTTGGCAATAGCAAATCTTTCTCTGAACGACTGGAAATTCCAAGTGGACCAGCAGCGGTAATTTCAATTTCTATCAGCCCACTATGCAACGCCTTCAATACATCCTTTGCTCCTTCAATATCCATACGCTCATGGAATAATTTCCCTAATACCTCTTCCATTACAGGGGTTCCTCGATATTTTTTCAGTAGTGCATGAAGATTTATTTTTCTAGGGTCAACGCCATGTCGCAAAATCCCGAAAACCTTCGCGACCTGGGCGAAACGCCACCTTACTTCTCTAGAATTTGGCAAAGTTACAGACAAAATACCTTGTAAGGCATCGGGAGGAGTTTCAAGTAACCATTCGATTATTTCTTCAGGCCTAACTCCTCCTACTTGCAAAGAAATCCTACAAGGTTCAACGATTAGCCGACCCCATTTTCCTGTACGGGTACTGGCCATTGCAAGTAAATAATGGCCTATGGCTTCGTTAATTCTAGAACCTTGGCAACAGTTCAAAACTATAGCATCATCACGATTTTCTATCGTTATCAATCGTTCACTAGGAATGAAACCGGTCGCTTCATGATGTGCTGTTATTATCTCAGCCAGTATCCCTTTAGCCTCACCATTAAGTGGATAATCGTCAATTCCAAATTTGAATGATAACAATTCTGCAGGATCAATTATACTATTTTCTTCATCCTCTACTAAGCCGAGGTCAATGGCGATCAATCGTCGTAAATATCCAGNTTCTCGGCTTACAACAGCCGGGGTGGGCGGTAGTTCTCCAACCCATTGCGGGGCGTGTCCGTGGTCGGCAACAGGTGCAACTAACAATTCATTTTGCTCAGGGTCGGCATCTACTACAATCCAAGTACGACCTGCCATCACAAATCNTCGTTGTCTGCCATCTTCTTCCTCTCCTCCATCGTTTAGAGAAAGCACGAATGCCTCATCGACATTTCCAAGACTTTTTCGCGTAACCGCATCACGTACACGATAAGATTGCTTATCTGGAATCATGGATAGGTGATTACCAACCCATTGTCTGGTTCTACCNCTACGGCTCAACCATCCNTTGTCAAATGGCTTAGGAACTGTGAATTTTAAATTTTTCAACTCATCGCTTGGCTCTTCATTCAATTTTAAATCNGGCCTTTCAGGCAATACTTGCTTTGTAGTATCAACTAGTTTCTGCCACACATCAAAAGGCCAGCGATACCAGGGAACTGATTCAGGGTCTTCTTCACACTTAATCACCCAACCATCAGCCAAGACTTTTCCTAACCCAATGGTATCTTCCCTTCTCCAGCCCTTGAACTGATTCGAGTTTGCTATTGCCTCGGTTACTAGATCGATTGGTAAAGCACCGTGACTATGCACCATCATTACAATTTGATTAGCAGCAACAGATAGAGGCTTTTCTCGCCATTCAATAGCTTCGATTTCACCAGCCATGGCTCTTCTCGAGATTACTGCTGACTCCAACAAATCATCTGCTTCCCATCCAAGAAGATGCCCGCTCCCAATTCCTCCAATACGATGATCTGCTCGACCAACCCGCTGTAATATCCGGTCCACAGACCGTGGTGAATTGATTTGCACTATGTGATTGATTGACCCAACATCAATACCCAATTCTAAACTTGATGTACAAACTAACGCTTGTATGCTACCATCGCGCAAACCATCTTCCATCTCCGCTCTAGTATCTGCTGCTAAAGAACCGTGATGTACACCAATTTTTAATCCGGGAGTAATACTTTGAAGTCTTTGGGAAATAGTTTCAGCATTATTACGAGAGTTAACGAATATTAGGCATGGATTTTTTTCTTCAACAATTTGAGCTAAGCCACGTAGAGTAGCATGCGCTCTTGGAGAAATCGCCAATTCCATCGAGCCGACCTCGTCATCAGGAATTGGTATTATTGCATCTACTGATAGTTCTGTATAACGGGGTGCTGAGGCGCTAATCGCTTCAGTGTCTTCAGATAACCATGAAGCGACCTGATCAGGGTTTCCAATCGTAGCTGAAAGTCCGATACGCTGAACCTTTGAGGATTTGAATTGTTCAAGCCGAGATAATCCTAATGACAACTGCCATCCTCTTTCCCCATCAATCATTTCATGAATCTCATCGATGATTACCGCTTTTACATCCATTAATAGTAGTCTTAATTTCGAACCTGTAAACATCAATTGGAATGTTTCAGGTGTAGTAATCATCACATTGGGAGGTTTGCGAACTTGTTTATTTCTCTCACTTTGAGTGGTATCCCCGTGACGCAAACCAAGCTTCAATCCGACAGATTCAGTAATTTCTTCAAGGCGTCTGTCAACATCACGATTGAGTGCTCTAAGTGGCGTGATGTAGAGAATTGACATACCTTGCCACTGTTCACGGAGGCATCTGTCAAGAAGAGGCAAAACCGCTGCCATCGTTTTGCCAGAACCTGTCGGAGCGATTACTAAACGGTCCTTTCCAGCAGCGATATCATCCTGAGTCGCCTCTTGAACAGGTGTTGGCGACCAATCCCTCTCCTGCAAAGTCTGACGTAGACTTTGGTGAAGGTTGGCAAACACTCCTTCTGGCATCAAATCGCCGGTGATGGCGCTGGTTCAATAGGTCAGCGATTGATGAAATCAATATTCATCGTCATATCCATCATCATCTTCATCGTCGTATTCTTCGTCGCCATCCCATTCTTCTTCGATGTAATAATCATCATCTCCATGAGTTATAGCGGTACGATTAGCAGTTACTCCAACAGCGATTAATACCAAGATTGAAAGTATTGAGAAAATCCAAATCAATGGTTGTTCTCTAACGCTATCAAACCAGCCCATATAGGANACATAAACGATTTCGATCTTATGTTCAGCAGTGTTATCATCATTGTTAACCTCAACAATAACATCATCGGGGTCAACTGTAACTCTAATTCGGTCCACTCCTTCTTCAGCAGTCCAAGATGCTGTTACTGGAATGATTTCCCCTTCTCCAATACTATTGAGCGTGGCAGAATCGAACGGAACTATATCGTCACCCTTGTAAAATGAGATTTTAAATTGTGAAGGACTAGTTCCACCAGAATTATAGATGTCTGCAGTTATTTGTATGGTCTGTCCAGGAGCTATATGGTCATCAGAGAGTCGAATAGAGGTGATTTTGAGTTCAGGCCCAACCGCTCCAAGCCGAATCCATTGTCTCTCAAAATCATCATCTAGTTCTGCAATTTCAGGAATTGGACTTGCTTCTGAATTTGATACCAGAGGGAATTCATTTCCTGCAGCATCATATCCTGTTAGATAGAAACCAACCCAATCTCCTTCACGTGGAGTGATACGCCCATTATCGGTTAGATCTACTGTGCCGGTCCAATTAACCATCTGACCACTTTGTTGCATTCCTAAGCGCGCTTGTCCCGCGCCTAAAGTAAGAGTTCTACTGGAATCTCTCATCACCCAGTGAACAAATTGTTCAGAACCAGTCATGTCAGCATCTTCGGTACCTTGGAAGGTAACTGGAATATTGGTCAAGTCAGTCAAATCTGATATATCGATAACATTGACTGGTTCACTTCTACTCACAACTCTTGGAGCAGTGTCGTCAACAATTACCTGAAGGGTTGTTGAAACGGTTTGTCCAGTCATATCTTCACCGCTACCAGGGATGCCTCCAATCGAAATTAAACACGTTCTAGTTGGTGATGAGCGTAGAGTTTCTGCACTTGAAAGAGGCACTTCTACCGAATAGCCACCATCTTCGGTTAGACTTCCATCCGACCAAATCTTCTCACCATCAAATACCTCGATAACGATAGAAGCATCTCTAGGTGCAGGAACCTTCGAACCTTCGTATACAACACGTCCAGAGAATTCCAAGCGGTCATCATTGCGAACTCTACTACCATCTGCAATAATTCCAGTTCTAGGTTCACTAATATCTTCAATCATAAATGTCGAAGCATCAAGCACTAGGTCATTTTCAACCACAAAGGTATGTTCAGCAATAATATGGCGAGTAGGGAACTCCTCTCCCCTCTCTTTGTATTCCAATGAAATATCGCTAATATCTTCATCNGGCCAATCCCAACCAAAGGTGAAATCAAAGTCTATCAAAATCAATGGCATTCCAGATTCGTTTGTTGTTTGAACCATTTGTGAACTTTGAGCTAAAGTGATAAAATCAGATTTTGTATCAAACATATCAGTTATTCCATAATAGGTAACAGTCTGTCTGTCTACTTCTGAATTAGGTCCTTCAAAATCAAAGACGACATTGATGTATTCAAAATCGATTGCAGTATTTGCATCGATAAGTCCAAGAGAAATTGTTTGTGGAGTTCCAGCATATATTGAACCCCCATCATTATGACCTTCCCAAGTTAGACCTGTGAATATTGCACTGGAATCCTTCCTACTACGGAATGTAGCATCATCACTATCAAATCCAGGTCCGGATTCAGAAATATATTCCATTTCATCAATTAGTGTAGAATAATGTAGAGGATTACCTGCTCTGTCTCCACCATCCCAGTAATATGACACCCTTCCCATATTTGGATTACGAGAATGATCAATAGTTGTGATAAACCATTTTTCGTCAGCCTCTGTTTCATTAGTAACTATCTTAGAAGCATATTCTGATGGGTCAGCCTCTCCATTTCTATTACTATCATGGTCGGCTTCAACCCAATAAAATAATGTCAAAGAGAGAGGGTCTCCAACACTATCAGCCACNTTTATCTTGACCTTTTGTTGAGAATCTGCTGCTTCATAGGCTTCTTCTAGTGGCGAAGTGGAAAGAACCTCAGGATGAGTTGCATCGATTTTGTAAGTTCTTGTCCAATCTGAATTTGATGGTAAAACCTTAGTTGCATCCCTTTCATTATATGTTTGAATTTCATATGTTAGACCTTCTTCAACATCGATATTTGGCATATCTATCGAAACAAAGAATGAACCATTCATATTTGTTGTATCTCGCCAATTAGAATGTACAAATCCGTTTTGTGCAACCCTGATATCAAATGCATTATCCTTTGGAGCATCTTGACTATCAGCAAACCACATGGCGCCTTGGAATAACAAAGTTTCACCAGCAGCTACCCAAGAGCCAGATTCTACATCATCAGATGTAACTTCTCCATAATTATCTCTAATTTTCAACCAACCTAATCCAAACGAATTGTTGACCCTCAATCCTTCTGCACTAGTCAATGGAGTAGGTGAATCTCCATCAACTCCTGTATTATCAGTACATCTAGTTGTAAAACGAACATTATCTTGGTCTGGGAAATTTGATGTTACAAAGAACTTCCAATGAATTTCTAAAATCCCATTAGACTCGCTAGACCATGAACTAGAGTCTAGTTCTATCCAATCATCTGGATCATTTGGTGAAGGGAAAATATCCCCATATTGCCATTCTAACGTTGGAGCGCTAGATGCAGGNCTTGCGCCAAATGATAGTTTAGCTTCAGTGATGTAATTGTTAGTCCCATCACCAATAATGTGCCTTGTGACCACCTCATAGGGCTCACTTCTCTCGTGCAATATTTCACCTGTTGGAATTGTGATATCTAGATTTACAGTTTTAATTTTGTAAGTAACACTGAAACTTTTCAAAACTACTACGCCAGATGATTGTGCGGATAAACCGACCGAAATATTCACTGTGCCAGAACCGGTTTGAGGAATCAAATCATTGAATGCCTTGACAATAGNAACTCCNCCTACTGTAGTCTCTCCAAGAAGAACTCCTTGACTTTGCCACTTTTCAGTACCATCAATTTGCAATCCTACATTCGACGGGGCATCACTGTGTAATGCAATATTTATGTCATCCAATACCGGGGTTGAGGAGCCTGTGGAAGTAAATCGGATGTAGAAGTAGAGATAACCTGAAGTCATAGTGACCGATTTCGAATCTCCAGAGTTTGCAAATGTAGATGTTGTACCTGCCTGCAACTCAATCGCTAAACTAGTTCCTGCTGGAGTGGAAGAATTCCACCATACCGTTGAAGCAACAGGAGCATTTCCAGAGTAATAATTTGAACGAATATAGAAATATCCACTCGTTTGGTAAGTCGTTGAATATGTCAAAGATACAAAATCTAAAATTGGCGACTCAGTACTTGTTCCGTTAAGGTAAGCAGACCATTTTATCGATTGTCCACCGTTTAGGAAGGTAACGGTTTGCCCAACAACAGCAGGAAGCCAAGAAGCCCCTCCATCGTTACTTAGCATAAGCTCAATACTTGTATTATCAGGAATATAACCTACCGCGGAAGTAAGAGTAATATCTGTAATAGATCTAGAGATTGAGCGAGTCTTACTGGTTACTGATACTGAGGTTGACGAAGGAGTCCTTTCATCTGTAGGAGTTCCAGAACCTACTCGGTTTACTTTGTTAGAATAGCCAGAACAATATGAAGAAGTAGTATAATGACAAGTATATCCAAGAGTTCCATCACCTAGTGATTCCAAACCATAATGACCACCGTGACTGAAAGATTCTTTACCCATTTTTTCTACAAACATCCCTGAGAAAGTAAAGTAATCTCTGTATCCCATAGAATATCTATACTCGTTTGTAGTAATCCTTGGCAAGTCGACATAAAGACCACTAGGATAGGTAGAAGTATCTCCCATACTTACTCTATTACCAAGTAACCATGATCCGTTAATCAAATTTGGTGAGGAGGGATTGACCTCGAACAGGTAGCGGTTATAATCCGGATATGAGGACTGATACATCAACAAGAACATACGTCCACTATCTTCATCGATATCTATTCCAGACACATAATAGGTGCTTGACATGGTGTAATAGTTCTGACATGACCAACTGGAAGACGTAGTGCCTGACGAGGATGTAGTAGTAGATACTGACCATTCGATGACATAGCGATAACGTTCCGATACAGTCCAAACCGTACCATCTCCTCCTGTTGTTGCATCTTGAGTATAGTATAGGGAGAGGGTAGGACATGTACCATAACTTACCGATGTAGTTCCTTTATACGCACCAGTAGAGGTATTATATCTCTTGATTGTAGGGGTTTGCGAAATTGAGGAGGATGTATATGTTAGAACATGGTATTCACCGTATTGTTCTACCATTGCGCCAGTATAACTGTTAGAAGATCCCGTCAATGTCTTGGCGGTCAAATCCTCTGAAGCCCCGATAAAACTATGATCGCCAGTAGATACGAAAGCCCCTGTAGTATTGTGAGTCGTACCTGCAGAAGACACTGAAAGGTCATTACTGTTAGAAAGACCATTTTTATCGGTTGTTGGATTACCAGGCAACTTTACTTGGTCATTCACCATTTCAACATTATTTTTGTAACCATAAGCGAAACCTGGCGGCGTGCCAGTCCANGTGCTGGTACCTTCACCGCCGAAATTAGAATTGTTTGACATATTTCCCCAAGAAGTAGTCGAGGGTTTTCCTTCAATTTCAAATGCGGTTGTTGTCACTTCAGCACCGTAAGGGAAAGTTAACTCGCCAGCGGTTCCATTCCCTGTTCCAGTAAACACATGAGTGTAACTTGTTGACCCATCCTTGAATTGAGTCTCAGTGACATCTCCAGCAGCCATCGGAGAGAGNGTTGAAAGTACGAAAATTGCTACCATGAATAGTGATTTGCGCATGTAAAATCCTCCAATTCCCTATGTGGGCCTTCGGCCCACGCGTATTCATTGCATTTCAATAGTCCTACTTTCAGTCATATTACAAACTAGGGTAATCCTCGTATAAGTGAGGGTNGATGGCCCATCAGGCGGAACTTATGGGTTGGTGGCAAAATCAGCACGGCAGGCAATTGAGAATAGCGGCAACAGGAACGTTTGCCTCAACACTAATCACTGTAGTTTCAGCCTTGCAGTTAATGATANTACAAGACATTTCTACCTATGAGNAATATACTGGTGCAGCCATTGTTATGCTGGTAGTAGGAATCACCGGCTTAGCTATTTGTGCACCGCCATTTGCTAGTTTGAAAGGAAACTCTAACACGATAAAAGAAATAATGGAACTCACAAGTTCTTCTGAATTACGCAGAATGCGTCCAGAAGGAGATGAGGCTGCCGAACTCTTAGGCGGAGGGCATGCAGAAGCATGGAAAGCCTTCCTAATCGAGAAGGGATTGAAGAAGCGGTGATGGCTCCCCTCTGATATGGGGGAGAGTAATTCGATGCGTACTTTAGTGCGAGAACTCCTTCTAGCAGGCGGAATGATTGCGATTTTAGTTCTTGCAATGTGGGCTCATACCGGTTCTATGCCNCCACTGGTNGTAGTCGAATCATCATCAATGGTTCATGAGCCTAAAGGGGAAATCGGCTCCATNGATGCCGGAGATNTGGTTTTGGTTCANTCTTCTAATGGNGAAGANGTNGTCACCTTTGCNGAAGCAACCAATTCTTCTAATCCTCATTATGGAGTTGAAAATCATGGTATGCCGGGAGATGTAATTATCTACAAAAGGAACGGTGAAGAAGACAGTACTCCAATCATACATCGTGCCATTTTAGAAGCAAAAGCCAATCAGACTACCGACCATGATAACGGGGTTTGTGAGCAAGGGGTTTACGATTCAAAAACACCNGGTCTTAATGGCGAAAACGGTGCTTGTATCATCACATGGGATGTTCCTGGAACCGATATAAGAAATGTCGAATCGATTAGCATCTCTTTTGATGGCCAAGATGTTGAAGGAAAATACGAATGCGGAATAGACGCTGCTGGTCACGGAGAATTCACACTAAAAATCGTGAATTGGACGCCCTCTCACCCCGGCTACGTAACATTGGGAGACAATAATAGATGTTCAGATGACCAAGGTGCAGCTGTTACGTCCAGTGGCATCCAGGCGGCTTCAGGTCTTATTGGACCGGTTAGAAACGAATGGGTAATTGGAATCTCAGGCTCTGAAATTCCTTGGCTTGGTGTCGTTAAATTGATGGTTAGTGGTGGAGATTCTCCTGGTATTTCTCAAGTTCCAGGCTCTTCATTCCTATATCTAATAATCTTGATAGGCGCAATCTTAGCATTACCAATGGCATTCGATCCGATAGCCCGTAAACTCCTCAAGTCTTCTCCAGAGATGGTCGAAGCCGAACGCGAAGAAGCCTTCAGTAAAATGCTCAAAATCGCCGAAGAAGAATAATCAAACCTTTTTCCCTGCTAATCTATCATCAGCATTGGAAAGACGCGAATTGGTTTGCGATATAGCATCTTGAATCACATTCAATTCAGCCTGTTCTAATAAACGCGAAATCGTTTCCTTNTTNCGCTTTAATTCTGAAAGTCGCTGGCGCTTATCTTGTGGAGCTACCGAATTNCCACGNATTTCCAANAGCCATCCTTCTAGCAAGGCACGNGCCCAGTCTGGNGCTCTAACTTGTGCAGCAAGGAAAATATTGTTCGAACGATGTCGAAACCTCACAAGTCCATCGGGCATACGNCGCGTTTGAATAGAACCTGGTTGCCATGTTTCGACATTTATTTCCAGATGCTGAGAATCAATAATTTTCTCATCTTCACAATCTAAATCTGCTATCATTACACTATCCTCATAGCGAATCAATACTTGGATGAATTCCTCTTCTTCACACCAAATNGCGAGCTCGATTGGAACCTTATCAAGAGTATTACCCGCCCACACTCGAATCATGCGTTCGGATTCATCCATGGTAGGGCCAGACAGAGGTCACTCATGAACTCGCCGACCCGAGGTTGAAGTGTATCTGTTTGTTCGCGGGTGTTATGGCGAGTGACTGGCTGTCTATTGAGATGGACTGGACAACAGTGATTTTGCTAATTTTACTATGGTATTTACTCTTGCGTAAATGGGAGAGGGACGGCAAACTCNATGATTGGAAAGCCTCTAGNGTATTGGGAGGAATTCTGATGGTCAGGACTGGTTCAGGCAAAAAGGTCTTAGAAAAAATTTCCAAGCCTAGAAAATTTTGGCGNGCCTACGGAGAACTNTCTCTTTGGACTTGCTGGTTTGCAATGTTCATAGTTGCTATAATGCTAGTTTTCGTATTTATCGCAGCGATAATTTTTCCAAGACCCGACCCACCTTCTGCCTCAGAACTTGTTGCTATACCAGGGCTAAATCCAATGATTCCTTTGGGCTGGGGNGCATTAGCGTTTGTANTATGTCTTGTCATACACGAATTTGGTCATGGTATTCAAGCGCGTGCGCATGGTATGAGAATTCGTAATTTTGGATTACTATTGTTAGGCCCATTACCGTTAGGTGCTTTTGCTGAACCAGAACATTCAGAATTATTAGAATCTCCTAGAAGAGATCGTCAAAGAATGTTTGCGGCAGGGCCCGCCACCAATCTCTTTGCTGCATTATTNTTGATGATTCTAATGGGGTCTATNGCTGGACAATTTGTAGCAGCAGACCCAGGGGTACATTCACGTGCTATAGTAGTGGATAGCGGCGCTGAACAAGCAGGCCTTGAACCATGGGATGTTATTCTATCAATAGACGGTGAAGAAGTTGCTACAACAGATGATTTCTCCGAAACAATGAGCGAATTATCTGCCAATCAAACTGTGGTTTTACAAGTCAAACGATACAATGATTCTACCATTGAAAATCTCAATGTAACCCTCACGGACAAATATCAGTATTATCTCGACCTAGGNGTAGATTCTGAAGCATTAGACAATTTGGGTATTGAACCAGGNGATGCGTTCTTAGGAGTCAATTCACTTTCTGACGGAACCGCAGGAGTAGACCGTTTAGCGGGNCCATATCATTCAGACTTTGAAGGCGGAGTTATCGATTATGCAGTAAATATCCCAGTCCATACAATGATCCTATTGGTCACACCTTTCGATTTACAAGGTGTTGCGATACATCCTGCACAAGAAGAGATGTTGGGTNCTGGAGATGGATGGNTTGCCCAAACTTTAGGATTAGATGGCATGCTATTTTTGGTCAATCTGATTTTTTGGTTGATTTGGGTAAATATCTTGCTTGGCTTTACTAACCTTATTCCGATGGTTCCGTTTGATGGTGGCCATTTATTCAGAGATATGGTTCATGGAATAATGAGTGGCTTGAGAAAATTGGGTAAGAAGACTAGACTATGGAAAATACATCCTTTATGGATTGAACATGTGTCAAGGAAAACCTCCTCGTTCTCATCATTGATATTGTTGCTTATGCTTGTCTTTTTGATAGGATCACCTTATCTGTGATTTTGATTTGAATCAGANTTTCATCGATTGAGGATTCCTTATCGAGACGATTTGCTCTTTCTTCGAGAGAATTGACGGTAGAGGAATTGGAATTACGACAGACTAATGCAAGGAACATATGCAATGGCATGCCNTGTTCCCAATCTAGAAATTCNTTGCCATTACGAGTTAGTGGAAGAGGAGGTATTCTTCGAACTAGCATTCCAAGTCGACCGGTTAATTTACCAACATCAACTCTAAAGATGCGCCATGAATCACCCCTTACACCCTTCAGACGGTAGGCATAAAGAGGCATCAGATTGCAACGTTTACCTTCGCGAACCATCGCATCATACTGCTCCTTAGTTCTACCAGAGAGATACAATTTATCCTTTTTTGAGGATTTTACCTAAATCGGGAAGCATATATCTCCTCGTAATGCGAGAAGGTCTCCGCTACCCTCCATTCCTGAACCAGCAGCACGGACAACCAAAAAAGGGCGTTTTACCACTTGCATAGCTCGCGCCTTAGTGATTGTATCACAAGACCTCGTAACCGCTTCAACACCTTTTGGAATGCCCGCCAAAACAGCTCTTAACTCCCTCTCGTATTGACTTGCCACAAAACTAGATTGTTGTCATGTGTTATTGATAACTTCGGTGATTACGCGTCACATTGATGCGTGAATAGCACCTGCGCTAAGTGTGCGCCGAGTAGCGGTTAAGACTGCAAACTTCCGTTTGTCTTTCCATTTGATGCGGGAATTAAAAAGACGCAAATGCAATTTTATTATGCTATCATCAGATGATGATTGGGACGGTATTTGGTTAGCAACTCCTGAAGAAGTGGTTGAAAATAACCGAGGAAAAGGAATTCCTGTAATGGAAGAAACCGTAGAAGCGGCAGTAGAAAGAGCAATCCAATTGTCAAAAGGACTCGAAGAAGCAATACAACTGGTTTTTGGAATAGATCCAGGGCCTCGCCCCGGCTTAGCATGGCTAGCTGACGGGGCTCTAATCGGGACTGCGCAATTAGAATCAGCAGATGACATTGCAGCCCATATCTCCGGATTGAAAACATCGGTGCCTCATAGAAGACTTGTAGTGAAAATCGGAGATGGAGCGCCATTGATTCGTGATAGAATAATCAATGATTGCTTAGATAGGAACATGGCTGTATTGGAGGTTTCTGAAAGAAAAACCAGTCGAGGTTCAAGAGTAAAGGCACATCTCCATGCCGCCACTAGAATCGCATTACAAGGTGGGCAAAAGGTAATCGAACATAGAGAGATCACACCTACAGATGGCAATTTAAGAGAGATTCAAAGACAATCTCGAATTGAAAGTTCAGGTAGAGTAACAATCTCTTCGGAACTTGCCTATCTGGTTGCAATAGGGGAATTAACCCTTGAAGCAGCAATCAAGAAAGCCTGACCCGATAGCGTTCTTTACCCATACTATACAGTGTGATAATTCCAGCAGAAGAAACACATATTGCAATAGATTCAGCAAGTTGACTAATCGAGCGAGCGGCTAAATGCCGACCACCTTCTCCAGGTTTTGGTGCAATTCCAGCTGGGACCTGTACATACCTACCAGCATCACTTGCAACACCCTTCGAATTAAACAAAATCGCACCGTCAAGCCAAGCGAATTCAGCCAAGGTTTCATGATTATTTTGATCGAGTATATTGCGGCGGTTTTCAGAATGTCCCTTGAATGGGTTCAATACCAAGGCGGTAGAATGTCTACGNAACTTAGGAACGGANCCTACTGCGAACAATGCCCCAACAGAATGACCCTCTCTNCCTCTTGCTCCTATATGACGCGCCAATTGCATAATTTTCGATAAAACCTCGATAGCGATGTCGTGTTCTTTAGACAAAATAGCAAGACGGTTTGATGAAAGGNTATTGGCTTCAATCACAACTAATCCTTCCAATGGTTCTGCCAAAATTGCTAATATTCTATCATTGGAAGAGAAACTACCTTCNCCNAGTCCTTGTAATATCAAATCATGTAAATTGTTTAGTACCGTTAGACCTAACGAGGATAGAGCATCATCTAAGACGGTTACATCAAATTTTTCTAATACCAAATTTTCTGCAACTTTAGTTGAACTAGTNAATGTTTTGAGTTTGATATTTTTGGGNAAAACTTCGGCAATTTGTTTTGCTTTACGAGAATTATTACAAATCAAAACAGCGATATTAAATCCTTGGCGCTCACTTTCTAGAGTAGCACTTACCAACTTAGGTAAATCGACCAAATATACCACTCCTAGGGTTATTCATCATCGGTGGTGTCGATTCCAGGTAATTGGTCTTCAGATTCTCTATANACAGTTCGCATATTGTTGATGAAATTTCTTTCTTTTACAANGATTGTATATTCTTTNATNCCTNGNTCTTCCTCGCCATCCAGCGCACCTAGTAAGCATTCTAGAGTTAGACGAGCACCTTCACGGTGAGGATATGCAAATACTCCCATNGACAATGGNGGGGCTATGACTTTNCTCACTTTTTTCATCCCTTTCAGAGTNTCGAACAAATTGTTGTATGCTTGNGGNAATAATGTGCGCCTAGACTCGTCTTGATTCGGGCGNCGNCAATCGGGACTTACAACGTGAATAATATGTTTGAATTTGTCTTTCAAATTATAAGGTGAAGTCACAACATTTTCTGTAACAGGGCAAGGGGGAAGATTCAATTTTCTTTGTTCAACACTAATNGCTTGACATTTTTCACGNAATTCTTCNCCCGCTGCTTTGTGGATCATTGCGTCCAAACCTTCCCTGCCAGAAAGTCTGTTATTTGCAGGTGTAATCACTGCATCACCCTCTTGAAGATGTAATTCGCCACCTATCACACGCAATACGCCCCAACGACAAGTTCGGGCCATATACAAATCCACCATGTATCCCCATAGGGGGCCGACCTTCATATACGCATTGTAGAAAGTAGTGTTTTTTTGCCGTTTTTTCAACTATCGTAAGGGCGAAGTTGCTTTCATGGAGAAGCGCGCCCACGCGAAGCGTGGCCTCCCCCAGAGCAGCGATATTGATGGTGATTTTGTTCCTCTGTGGGACATTGGTCATCCCTCCTGAACAAGAGGTGCAAAACACTGTCGTAAAGGACATCAGTAGCGGCTTTTCAGTAGCGAGCGACATTTGGAATGAGAGTCCAATTTCGAATGTTGCAGTACCCGGAAACTTCGATTTCGAATCAACGATTAATTACGATGATGTAGGGGTTTTAATCAACAATAATTCAGAAGCNAGCCGGACAATAGGTTGGGCTTTTATTTCCGCCAGAAACATTTCATCCGACAGAATTTTTATCTTCGACAATGATTCAACTCCTACTGGAGAAACAATCAACAGAGAGAAATTCAACACCTACTTCCTCGACCCATTTAGGGCAATGTTATCCAATCATAGTTCAATAGATGAAATAAATTATTTAGTAACAACCAAAGGAATTCCTCTAAGAATTAGTGGTGGAAATGATAAAGCCTCATTCGACCAAGAGATCTCCCTCGTAGGCGGTTCATATGATTCTGGAATCGGTACTGACTATTGGGTAACTCATGGGTATGGACCACTTGCAGGAAAAGAGATGGAGAAGTTTACTCGGGAAGAATATGGTTTCTTTTTAGTCACGAGACTGACTGGTTATACCATAGACACCGCCCTTGATTTGATTGAAAAGGCTAACAATTCATTCGGCGCTAGAGGNACTCATGTTTTGGATTTAGCAACAAACCGCAACGATTCAGGATACAAATTTTGGAATGACGATTTGTACATCGCTAACACAACTCTCAATGCAACATTAGGAATTNCAACATATTTCGATGAGGAAACTGAATTTGTAACCAATATTTCAAATGTCATAGGTTATGCTTCATGGGGCTCAAATGATGGCAATTGGGCCCAGAATATATTGTCGAATGGAGGTTTAGATGTCAATGATTCCACATGGTCTAGCGGTTCTCAATATTGGAATGCAACATCTCCCAGTTTATCTTCCGGTGATGAATTTAATTGGAATTATCAAACTCAGACCAAAAATGCAGGAAGCGGCGCTTTAGAAGCATCATTATCTACGGTATGTACCCAAGAGCCTGGGAGAAATGTTCAGGGAATATATGCTGAATATTTTGATAACAATGGAGTCAGTTTCAGCACTGCATCTATGCCGGATTTAATGATTAGAGTACCCGATCATGTAAGATTGGAAAACAATCTAGATTACTCATCGTCTTCTCAAGCTTACCAAGGTTTAGACAATCGTTTCAAGAACGATTGGGGAGCGCGTTTCAGTGGTTTGATAGATATCCCTGAAACAGGCAATTGGACTTTTTATCTCACAACAGATGACGGTTCTGAATTATGGCTTGACGATACTAGTATCGTTCAGAATTATGGTTCACATGGCATGAGGGAGCGTTCTCACACGCTTAATGTCTCAGAAGGACTTCATGATTTCAGAATAGAATTCTTCCAAGGAGGCGGCCCTCACGGTTTACAATTGTCTTGGCAGGGCCCAAATACGAGTAAAAGCATAATCCCTGCATCGGCGTTTTATGTTTCAGGAGACAGCACTCCTTCACAAAATTCATTGATTCACAAATGGGATTTTGAAGATGGCTCAGGTGATTTCGCTAATGATTCGGTTGCGAATGGCAGTAACTTTTCACTTAATGGAATGAACTCTAGCAATTGGAAAACATGCGTAGATGGTGGCTGTCTTTGGTACGATGGTATCGATGATTATTTGCAGGTAGATGTAGATGATTGGGTTGGTAACTTTACTATTAGTCAATGGGTTTGGGCCAATACTAGCTCTCAGTCAACCTATGCATCAACATTCGCAATCGACAATAATGCGGGCTCCAATTTCTCATTCCAGCATGCAGTAATCAACGGTGAATGGAAGATGCACAACAATCAGGGTCATTCTTTCGGAGTAGTAGAACAACAGGAATGGGCTCATCTAGTAACGGTATTTGATAACGGCCAAACCCGCCAATATTTGGATGGAGTACTGGTAAAAACAAACTNATTCCCNAATGGTTCTTTCAACAATATAGACCTATACAAATTAGGCGTAAATCGNGCNGGNANTTCTTATTTTGAGGGAATGATNGATAATTTGAGAATNTGGGANACNGCCCTAAGCAATGGCTCAGTCACCTCGCTCCATCGTGAAATTTACAAAGACTGTACCGCTTATTCAGGACACGGTCAAACCGTGGCTTCAATAGAACAAACATTCACTCTACCATCCGGTTATGAAAATCATCCTTGGATATTATCAGCAAAAGGAATGCGAACTGGAGACGTATATGGCGAATTTGAAATCGAGGTTGAATCATTAGATGTGAATGGTACAATAATTGCTACAAACAAATCTTCGAGCGAAGCCTTCACTACTTCATGGCAAACAGCCACTCTAAGATACCGNCCACCCTCTANCACCCACGCCTTCAAAATCACAATACCATTAGATATCGTTTCAACATCAACAGATGGCTCTTTATTCCTTGATTCAGTAAATCTGCAACCGATTCGGCCACANAATCAATGGGTAAATGGTTCGATTGCCGAAACCGCAGTATCCACNGGAGGCCGTTCTTTCAATTGGGATACATCTTACGGCCAATCTTTGATTGCAGATTTGCTAGAAGATGGGGTTAGTGGTGTCAAAGGNTATGTTTACGANCCATATTTACCNGCNGTATCCTATCCTAGTGTGCTATTNCCTTCNTATTCNAGTGGTTATAATTTAGCCGAATCATANGCNGCAGCAAATCTCCAAACCGGTTGGATGGGCGTTGTAGTCGGAGATCCAAAGATGAGTGCATATGGGGATTTGGTTCACGACCTGGATATTATCGATGCCCGAATTATCGAAAACGTATCTCTTGATGTCAACTTCACAATACAAATCGCAATGCAAAANCTCGGTGCAGGAGAAGCGGAAGGATGGTTGACAATCAAAAGCAAGTTAGGNGGTATAATGCAAGTTAACAAGAGTTTGATTATTCCNCCAGGTAATGAAAGTGGCAGTAGAGGAATATTCAATTTCACACTCAATTCTAGTAAAGAAGGATGGAACAACTTTGTAATTCAATGGCATTCGAATAATATTTCAAAACCCGAAAAAGCAATTGACAATAATTACCGGGAGATAATAGCGTGGGTTAATTCTCCTCCTTTGATTGAGGANATTTATTGTGACAATAGCCATTATAGTCGCGGTGACCGTTTTATCTGTAGTATAGAGGCAATTGATGATAGTGGNATAGNCCATGTAAATCTTGCTTGGAGAGTTACAGATTCAGCCAATAATTCGACTATTTGGTCTTGGAGTGCAACAGGTAGCCANGATGGACACATATGGTGGACTACCATAGAATTGCCAAAGGATATTCCATTAGGAACTCTAGATGTGATGGCTACAGCTGTGGATGCTAGTAATCAATCTCATACAACAGTTTACTTATCCATTGCAATGATTGATGACGCTCCTGCTTTGTGGTTTGGAATCTATGTTTCTGGAGTGGATGATTCTGAATGGGGTGGTGCGAGCTCGCTGACAAGCAATCCTAGCGGAGGAGTNATTCGCGGTTATGTGACTTTGATCAAAGCGTGTGTCTTAGATGCAGACCATTCCCCTACTGTAGAAGCCCCCAATTTCATAGCGAGCAGGGGAACTATTGGCTCCTTGGTATATCAAAGTGGNAGCAGTACAAACCATCACTGCTATATTGCGAATTATGCACTTCCTAAAGCCACATCATTAGATTATTTCTCACTAGAATTAAGGGATAGTAATTTGCAGTTTATTACCAAGCGAAATATCGGTATTTCAGACATAATCCCTGAAATAGAAATGGCGATAGTGGATGATGAGGGAGCAATCGTCAACAATCTTCTCGCCGGAGGGGGAGAGAATCTATTGGTTGCCATTACTGATGAAGATGATACTTTGGAAGGCGTTTATGGCGATTTATCGATTACATGGCCGGGCCAATCAACNCAAACNATTCCGATAACTTTTGAAAANGGGATTTCAATAATCCCATTACAGACAATCCACGGTATAGAATCTGGAGAGGTTATGCTTCAAGTAGAGATAATTGGAGCAAACGGAGCAACTAACTCTTCGGAATTAAGTGTGCCAATTCAATTGACTCCTCCTGAAATTCTAGGAATAGANCTGTGCCGAGAAGGCGTAGAAGTAGATGAGCTAATGTTTGGTCAAACCGCTAGTGCAGTTGTCCATGTAAGGTCTACAAGAGAACTGAATATGGCCACTGCAACGATTCAACAATTTGGCTGGACAGTAATCGCACCACAACAGAATAT
Organism: Methanobacteriota archaeon; assembly: GCA_002706615.1. Classification (GTDB taxonomy): domain Archaea; phylum Thermoplasmatota; class Poseidoniia; order Poseidoniales; family Poseidoniaceae; genus MGIIa-K1. The sequence continues at coordinate 14,487 of PALS01000013.1, read as the reverse complement.
CACAGAATGCGGCCCGGATTATGCTGATGAAACTCATACNATCTATTTTAGAATACAATTAGACTCTTCATTTGTTAGCGGCGAGGGAAGTCTGGCTATTTATGTCAGAGATATAGATGAATTATCCTCTAATTCTTTCATCCCATTCGAGTTCTTACATTCACCTCCTGTAATTAGTGTAACAGCACCTACCAATTTGACCGCTGGTCAAAACTTAGAGGTCTTGTTAGAAATGGAAGATGCAGATGGTATTGATTCATTATGTAATTTCACAATTCNACAGAATGCTACTGATTTATTCAAGCGAAATCAAACCAGTGTTTCACCTATCGGCGAAAGCGGTTTTTGGTCAGCAAATTGGTTATTACCGATTAAACTACAAGGAAATATAACAGTGATAATCAGTTGTATAGACATAACAAATAATGCTGTAGAGTGGAGNGCTAACATCTCTGTCGAACCTTTACCAATTTGTGCTGATTGTGATACTTCGNTTATCGATGTNGGAGAAAATGCATCNTCAGGCTCATCTTCGATTATTATGCTGATCAGCATGTTTTTGCTTCTAATAATTCTTCTAACCATTATACTCGTACGCGCGCGCGCACGCGANGANGANGGCGAAAACGATGACTGGGGCGCTAANGAATCTGGTCCNGAAAGAGACGAGAGAATCCCCGAAGGATGGACNTTNGAGGAGTTTATTGAATGGATAAATGGTCCAGTTCCAGAAGAATGGAATGAAGAGCAATGGAANGAATATCGAACTCAAGTNGAAGATTTACTCTAGCATAAGCATCATGNGGTATGAACTGTTAGCGGTAACATGGCAGTTGGATATGTGCTAATCAATGTCACACCTGGAAAAGAGACTGAAGTGTATCAAAAGATTCACGTTCTCGAAAAGGTTTCAGATACCACCTTATTATTCGGAGATTATGACATCTTAGTAAAATTAGAAGCAGACAATCTAGGAGAGATTGCTCAAACGGTAGTAGATACAATTCGACAAGTGCCAGGAGTTCTAGATACAAAGACTCTAGCAGGTGCAGAATTGTAGAGAAAAAACCGTTATACTGCTCTAAAACTGGCTTCGGAAAGGTCCACTGCGGCCAATATGTAGCGCAGTAACACGGTTTTACGGGCGAAAACTTATAACCCTCGGCAAGTGGTGGTGCAGCCGAGGTATAACAAATGGGTGAAAAGAAATACTTCGTTCTCATGGAGAACGGAAAGGATACCAGCCAGGTCTTTGCAAGCAGACAACCACGTGGAGCAGCTCTTAAGGCAGCAACACGCGGACATACGAACATACGCCTACGAGAGCGTGGCACAAAGCGTGTACACGTTTTCACAGGGCGCATCGATATTGTCCCTAAACCTGCAAACGGCCCAGCATGGCTTCCTGATAAAATCAAGAAAGCTAATGTTAAGAAGTCGGGAATCGAACATCTTTGAAATAAAAGAAATTCGATTTAGTCGATTAACCCAATGACGGGTCATCGCCCCTCGTAGGACCTAGGTCCTGCGTGGGGCTTTTTTTCGTTTAGATAATCAATATTTTAGCGATATGACACTATTTCGGAATCATCTGTACCAGTTGGTGGCGTTTTCCATTCAGGATCGCCTGGTAAAACTAATCCATCACCAAGAGTGACCAATGTCTGTGCGATAGAGATCTGCTCCAAATGAAGTCCATCCCAGTCGATACCATCATCCTTCCATCTCTTCCATCTTTTAATTGCTCTCCACGTTCTTGTAGCGTTAGCGTGTAGAACCAGATGTGCTCTACCCGATAGAGGCCAGCAGACTAGCAAAATCAATCCGGCAAGTACAACTGGTATTTTAGTCAAATAAATCAGTAACCAATGTGATGCTAGTAATTCTCTTACCGGGCTATCTGAACCCAATAGTAACAAAACAACGCCTATTGAAACGATAATCCACCAAAGTGGGAATAATACAAATGATGAATACACCTTCAATGTCCCTACAACTTCATTATCGAGACCTCTCCGTTTTGCCAAATTAACTAGTTGACGGTTTGCATAATAAGGAGGGATATTACCAATCACGGCACCCCAAGTGACAATTCCAAGCATCCAAGAGGCTGACCAAATCCACATTGCTAGATTTTTGAAATACTGCCTCGAGGTTAATTTGGCCGGCTTTACATCGATATCTAGAGGATGCAATCCCAGTTTGTCTAATTTCTTGAAATGCAATCTAGCTCTATTTTCTATTTCTTCAGTAGTTTGCGGTTCGTTCTTTGCAAGAAACTCCCATCCAGCGCGCATTCTTCTAGCACCTAATACTGATTGAGCATATGTTGGCTTGGTCAACTTTTCTTTAGCAACGCGACTCCTTTCAGCGTGAACTATGCTTCTAGCACGCCATACTAGTCTACGATTATTCCATGACTCCGAAGCATGACTCGCTCGCTTCAATTCACTTTCAATATCTGTAGTAACATCTCTTACCCATTGTCTTCTGACTTCCTCATCTTCTCCTTTATCAGGTAATTCAGGCAGTAGCATAGGCCTTTCCACAATTACAGCGGCTCTTTCTCTAAATGTATGAGCATCTGAATAATGCAGTCCGATTGGAATAAGGGTAGGTGGTGCTAAACCTTCTTCATCACATTGCTCTAAAGCCATCTGCATAATTCGTGCTGCGCCGGTGCGTGCGGATTTGATATCAGATTCAGAATGAGTCGTCCCCTCTGGAAAAATAATCAATTGACCACCATTAGCAACCGCTTGAGAAACCGAAGATAATTGGTTAGCGTTATGTTTTTTCAACTCAGAATCATCAGAGCTTACATCCGTGGGACGTATAATTGGTAAAGCGCCTGCTGCTCTAATAATTCTACCAAGTATTGGAATCTTGAAAAGAGAATCTTTAGCAATAATAGATAGTTTACCCGGCAAAGTAGCAACCATCAACATCGGGTCGATTAACCCTGAGGGATGCCATGCGATATACACAACACCGCCTTCTGTAGGAATATTTTCATTATCGACAATATCGACTTCTCTAAACCAAATCATTGTAACAGATCTAGCAAGAACTCGCATTATACGATATACCAATCCAGGTTTGCGATGTTTTGGGTCTTTTGGCCATCGCATAACTAATGGTGAGAGTAATTACTTTTCATTCCATCTCCGGTCATGGTGGTTTAACATAGAAAAAGTGTGATACTCTCTGACATGGCAATTAATTCCACTATAATTTCAAACTCAAAACCTACTGATAATTAGAACTCGGTAAAAATTACAATATCCTCAAATCCTACTATTATGTTATAAAATCAATAAAAATGTTATAAGGGGGTCATAGCAATTAGGTAGGGACCTCAAGGTCAAAGAAGGGATGGAAATGGAAATAAATTGGAAAGACAATATGAACGAAATTGGTGGGGCATTCTTGCTCTCCTGGGCCGTATTTGGTATGGGTAATGTAGAATTTGCCATCGTACTAGCAGTAGCCTGGATGGCGTTTGCGGGCGCACATCTACTACCTGTGGTCACCTGGTGTCACATGCTAACTGGCGATTTGTCGGATACTGAAGGAAACTGGATGGCTAATGGGATGCGCTTACTGGCTCAAGTAATTGGGGCATGTCTAGCGATTGTTCTGATGACTGAAGCTGGAGGAATTGATACAAAATGGTCTGCTACTGATATGTGGATCACTGATATCGCAGATAACCTCTGGGTTATGCTAGGAATGATTGCTGCTGGTGCTGTCTGGTGGCAAATCCACACACGCTGTGACTCTGTATGGGCAAGCGGTATCGGAATGATGGCACTAATGGGAGCAATGACATTAACCGGTGCGCATGAGATGGGAGCTTCCATCACAAGCATGGGTGATGGAATAGTTGACTCATTAGTTAACTGGATCTGTGATGGTCTATTCGTTGGTGCTGGTGCTCTATTGGGTGTCAAGATCGATGAAATGGTCGACAATATGAGCGGTTCATCAGAATAAGCTGTAGATTTATCTAACTACGATTTAACCCACTAATGGGTAATTGCCCTCTTGGGAACTTCGGTTCTCAAGAGGGCTTTTTTTTTTGAAATTTTCATCCGCATATTATTCCTATTCTTTATCAAATTAACAAACTCCAATTAATGATAAATTGGTTGCGGCAAAAATTACAACCCCTCAAAACCCCCCTCTAGTGTTATAAAATCAATAAAAATGTTATAAGGAGGTCATAGCAATTAGGTAAGGACCTTAAGGTCAAAGAAGGGATGGGAATGGAGATAAATTGGAAAGAAAATATGAACGAGATTGGTGGAGCATTCATGCTCACATGGGTTGTAGGTTACAGCGGTATGGGAGTCGAATGGGCAGTCTGCCTTGCAGTAGCCTGGATGGCCTTTGCGGGCTCACATCTACTACCTGTGGTCACCTGGTGTCACATGCTAACTGGCGATTTGTCAGATGTTGAAGGAAACTGGATGACAAATGGAATTCGCTTGGTATCCCAAGTAATTGGTGCATGTCTAGCGATTATCATAGGAACCGAAGCAGGTGCAATCGACACTGCGTGGACTTCTGCGGAATTATGGGTATTCAACGGTACTAGCAAAGTACAACTCTGCTGGATAATGATGGGCTGGATTGCTGCAGGTGCTGTCTGGTGGCAGATTCACACACGTTCAGATTCTGTATGGGTAAGTAGCTTCGCTATGATGGTACTTGCTACTGCAACAGTNGGNAGTCTTTATCCTGCAATGATTATTGATGGTGCATTACAGATGGGCTCTTCTATCACAAANATGGGTGATGGNATGGTCNACACTCTACTAAATTGGNTNAGTCATGGTGNATTGGTTGGTGCTGGTGCTCTATTGGGTGTCAAGATCGATGANATGATCGATAACATGAGTGACTCTTCGGAAGAAGAGTGATTGTAGATCACTAGTTATCTAAATGATTTAACCCACTTATGGGTAATTGCTCTTCGTAGGACTTCGGTCCTACGAGGNGCTTTTTNTATATCGAAAATTAGCTATGACTTNTCTCAAGGTNTTGNGAAGGTGCCGGAGGTAGGATTTGAACCTACGAAGCATTTCGCAGCGCATCTTGAGTGCGCCCCCTTTGACCACTCGGGTACTCCGGCTACAGTTCGGGCTTCAACCCATTAGACATCATTCTTCCTCTTCATAGAATGAATGAGTTTGTTGCTTTCTATTGTTAGCAATCAGTAAAATAAATCCTGCGACAAAGACTGCGATTATCGATAAAGTAAGCATACTGGACTCCATTTGTGAGGCTCCATCGTCTATTTCACTGACTTCTGCTAAGGGTACAGGAATTGGTGTTTGATTGTCGATTTGAATATTGAGCCCTAGATCACCAGTACTCCATGCCTCAATTTCAAACTTGTAGGCTTCAATACCCTCGGCCGGTATTTCCAAGGTTATATTCCCTAGAAGTATATTCTCAAAATCATACAATCTTATCGTGGAGTTACCATCTAGCAATCCAATATTTTTTACCGAAATTTCTATTGTAATAATATCTCCAAATTGTGGACGATAAGGTGAAGCAACCATTTCTCCTAATTCAGGTTCATATGCAATCCATCTCAATATTGGTTGTAATGGCTGTGAATCAGTAGTTCCAACCCCGCTCAATTCTCTTCCAGAAGCATCATTTCCGTTGAACCAAACCAACAACCCATCTCCTTTTTGCAAGACTATATCTCCATTAGGACTCATATCGACCTCTGCATAATGTAAATGATTCAAAGACGATGAAAAGATGTTAGGAATCACTGCTTGTCCACCTGATAAATCAATTACTCGACCATTACGAATATATTTCCAATGCATTACTAAATCACTGCTTCCAATCCCTTCACTATCCAGTATTAACAATTCAATTGGAACTTGAGTTAGATTATTAGAATCTATACTGGCTAAAACTCCAGGTGATAATGAAATTGTGGGGTCAGAAGAATCTATCAGTGCAGTAAGCGTTTTTCCAGAAGAGGAATGGCCTAATAGAGGTGATAAATCCGCAGAAATATAGATTTGTTTACCATATATCGCCTCACTGAATACAACACGTATAGTAACGGTGCCATCAGAATTAATTTCCTTAGCAAGGTTTGTTTCTGTACCATTGCCAATTATTTGTAGTTGCACTTGAAGGTCGTATGGCAAATTATTAGCTGGAATTTGTGTACCAGCATAAATTACAAGCATATGGAAATCGATTATATCTTGACTATGGATATACATTACATCATCAATATATTCACCTAATGGGGCTACAATATCTTCAATTTCATCAAAAATCAATTCGATTCCAGAATGCAAACTCCAATTTAGTGGAGTAATTGAATTGAATCCTTTCCCAGTTCTATCATCTTCATCATAGATATGAAGCCACGGATTGTGCACTTGATTTCCAAAGTCAGAACCTAGGTCCCATCTTAGTTCGAAAGTAATCGTTACATCCCATGTATTCACAAGTGGATATTTGCTAATCTCTATACGCGGGGGCACATAATAACAGCCTACATCATTACTAAGGTCATCATTCCATGGAGTCCACTCAAACCAACAATCTTCTGAACTATTGTCAATCAATCCAAACCTGATAAGGTCAAGCGATTCTATGCCATTATCATCAGATAATGTGAACTTAAATTCATGACTATAACCGGGATATAACACCCCTCCATCTCGATCTAAACTCAACGATTGAGAATCGACCCATGTTGGTTTTCTCTTCTGCACTTCTATCCTAGCCAATGGTTCGCTTTCATTACCGCCACCTATTAGCGGATTTCCTGCAAGGTCATACCCTGTGAAATAAACATCTAGCCATCCATCTTCTTGGTCGATCAATGGAATGGAGGCATCATCGATTAAAGGCAGATCAATCGTTGCTTGAACCGCTCCGATAGGNGTCAAAAATTCGACAGATTCCCACGCTCTTCCACTTCTGCTATAATGCATCATCATCTTGTCAGGAAGTCCACTATCATCGGTTAAAGATAGGCGCAAAGGAATCTCTTGACCGGGATTCCAAACATGGCCATCCGCAGGTTGCGCACCGCCAGGCGCTAATATCACCAATGATGTTACTTCAGCGTTAAANGCATCAAGAATAAANGGAATTTGCTCATTTTGNGGATTTGCCTCAACTGCAGTACTACTTCCTTGAGGCCCTACTCGAGATAAAGAGGCTGTAATCATCATATTATTGCCACTTTCATTTTCATTATTTGAAGCGATAATTGTAGTGTTGAAACTTCCATCACCAAGTACAGGCACTACTGTTGTTAGATGTGAGGACATACCATCTAGGAGATTTACATTTAATTCCACATCATTAGGAAGTGGGTGAACTCCATCTAGGCCAGAAAATCTGACTTCTCCTGCAATTGTAACTTCTGAACCACTTTGAACATTAAATGGCCATTGGAAGTCACTATAATCATGCAATATATTACCTTGTGACCACGCCTTTAGGCCAATGATTTCCAAATCATTCGTTGAAGCGGCATATTCTCCTGAACCGCTAACTCCTACTACAGGGCCTGCTGTCAAACCTACACTATTTGTTGCTGAAACAAGCCAATAAAGCCTCGGGAAATCATCTAAATTCCAACTTCCAGTAAGTATCCAAGTAGCGATTTCTCCATCCCAACTGCTATTTGTACTATCCAACGAAATAATACCTAAGCCGAAATTTTGAACAAATCGACCTCCTTCACTAAATGAATCTATTTGGAACTCAGCTAGAGTATCCATAGGGTTACGCGATGAGGATAATTGTAATGTTACAGATTCTAAATCTGGAGTGCTAAGCAAATTATTATGCTTTGAAACAGCGGTAATAGTTCGACCTGGAATTATGGTTGTTGATGGGACTGTAATCCATTCATCGGTTATAGTTGGAGAATGGGTAATTGAACCATTTAATTCCACTCCTGCTCTCTCAGAATTAATCTTAACAGGCATTACTGAATTGTATCCGCTTTGATTGTTAAAGGCCTGAGTAGCCCTTTCATTGGAAATTTGCCAGATGTAGGGAACATCTGTCACCATATTTATCGCAATAATTTTCAACACTCCCGCAGATAGGTTTTCCATGCTCCATATTTGCTCTTGATATCGATAAACAACTCCTTCGACCAGTATATTTTGAGTTATATTTTCATCCGGTTGCCAGCATTCTTCTAGATTGCCAGAGATGCTGACGCTTGCACACCCATCAATTCGATTCCAATAGTATGGGGAATATGGGTAAACGGCAGAAATAGTTCGTGTGGTAAATGTGAAATTACTATTGAAGGGTATTTCCAAGCCTCTGGAGTCATTCAACACGGCTTGCTGCCCATCGATGGTAACTGATGTTAGATTCAAATCATGACCTAAGTAGCCATCATACCTCCAATCAACCGAATTATCTGCGCCTAAATCAATAGCGATATTTTTTGGTGANCGTAAAGAAACAGGNTCAATTTTCAAAGTTTTAAACCATTGNCCTGGTGATAAAACTACCATCACACTAGGGCTAATTTTTGTATCTGGTAATGAGAGTGAAGTGCCATTCTTACAATTGCCAGAANCTTCGTACCCCGGAGGAATAGTTTGCTGCCATGAACTATTTATTGGCAATAGATCTCTAAATGAAGAGTAAATTCGGACTACAGCATCACCATCACAACTCGCAATTATGTCCTGNTANGGCCTCCATTCCTTCCAATCAATATCNAAATATGCGATGTCACTTGCATTGCTACCTACATTCTCTACTGTNCCATTTTCATGTATGGTAATGAAGTTCTGATACTGATTTTCGATTTNGACATTTTCNGCATTTAGATGTGTAGTCATGCCATGGTGTAACAACTTCAACCTAGGAGTNAAAGACTCATTTTCAGTCCACATATTTACTCTGATTTGTAAAGAATCATATTCCCATGCGCCAAGATGTAATTCCAAATCCGAACTTTGATTTGAATATCCCGGGATCTCTACGCCATTATGGTCTAATATGTCAAAATTCAAACCGGTTTCATTAGGTACATCAATCAAAGCAGAAATCTTTCCCCAACCAGCTTCATCAACATCGATTAATGGGCTTGTCCACGTTCCATTATCTACAAATCTGTCAATTTCTATACCGGCATCATCGATATACCATCCATCTTCTGCCAAATATGTATCAGAGAAGAAAGAGAACCTTATTCGTACATCGCTACCAGCAAGATAGGAAATATCACCACTCTTTGAATTGAATGTACTCGCGGAATTATTATTTCCGCAACCATTTGGAACGGTAGAACCGTCAAAAATACCATGGTTATGGAAGGGTGAATAGGGATTTACCTGGCTATATCTTTCATAAAACCCTGAAATATTCTCGCCATAATACTGCCATGTAGAGCCATCATCAACCGATGTATACACCGCTCCTCCATCCCAAGCAGCCTCAGTACAAATCCAATGTTGGAAAGTTAGACGTGCGGTTGCACTCTCCGGAATATGATAGGTTGGAGAGATTAGATGAGTGAANGTTTTATGCCCATATTTCCCATCAAGGTTTACCCCCATTCCACTTGTACCACTTGGCCATTGGGATGAGTTAGGGCCAAAATTGTTTGAGTTATCAATCGCTCCAATTTCCCAGGGCGTAGAACCGCGCTCGTGGTCGATTCTCCATCCTTCCGGTAGCATTTGGTTAATTTCAAACGAATCAGAGGTNGACCATGGACCATTATGTCCTTCCCACGTAATATATTGCCAATCATTGCTTGACCCTGTAGTATTGATATAATAATGGCCATTTGTGGAGGATAGATTGTTGATAGGAGTTTCAATTATAGTTGCATTATTGACAGAAACAATAGTCAAATCATCGAACATAATCCCCTCCCATCCATCGATTGCGCTACCACCGAAATTCTTGACNCCATCAGTTCTTACCCTAAATTTCAGTAGAGCATCACTGGCATTAGCATGTCCCACTACCCAAGCAGGTAAAGGGTGTTGAATGTCAATCCAAGTATCATATGATTGCTGTGTATAAGAAGTTCCTCCAAATGGAATTCCGAGCCCTGGAACGCCAGGTGATGGAGAAACTGTAGTCCATGTAGAGCCATTATCAAGTGAAATCGTTATCACTAGATTATCATTATAATCTCCCTCAATATCCCAATTTGCCCAATATTTGAATTCGAGCGGACCTGCAAATCCAGTCAAATCAACAGGTATCACAACAGATCCATCAGCATAGTTGGAATACTGTCCATTTTGATTTCCATGGAACCATGCTCCAAGTGGTTCACCATCATTTGCAAAATTGAAAGAATCAACAAACATCCCTTCATCAGCAGATGAGTTATTCGAAGTATCAATTATGAAGCGAAACCCAATTCCTGAATTGGCAGATAAACCTGCTAAATTGTCTAGCACATATTCTTCTCTTTCCCATTGTTCCATTGTACCAGTCCAATTTTCTAATTCGAACCAATTCTTACCCCAGTCGCTAGATACTTCGAATGATGCTTTATCATCAGAATCCATTGAAATCCATCTGTCAAAAGATACAGTCATATTGCGGATGATATTTGGAGAACCCCAATATTGTGAGCGTAGAATAGAAGTCGTATTTTGACCAACTAATGCAGTATTACAGGTTCCTGCAACGAATACTCCATCGGTTGAATTTGTTGGGCCGCAGGTTGATTTTGAAACATTTACCGGTTGCCAGATACCATCCCCCTCAGTAGACCAAGAACTAAACTGAAGTGATTTTGTTTCAAAATCGGTCATAACTCCGTAACTACTCTGAGCGGATAGTGTCAAATCACCGCTGTACCCTAGTGAAGATGTATTGTTAGAAGTTCCAAGACTGAAACCTGTAGTTTGTTGTGAATCCCAATAAGTCCCATTATCGCCAGCTTCAATCCATGAGGGAGATATTTCCATTTTAGCATCTGTAATTGTATGGTTAGATGGCATTACAAACGCATCATAAGTAGAATTAGAAGGGTCATTACCAGCAGAATCAGGCACTACATCCGGACCCTGCCAATCTGAAACATCAGCGGTTGCCCATGGAGTAAGCAACAACAGAGTTACGAGTACAACGGCCTGTCTCACTGGGTCCACCGATGGTGGACCCACCGTCGCAAGATTTCAATCCTCGCCTCATATGTTTGGCGAATCCGATTGAAGGGTTGATAGATGGGCAATGATACCGTAGTGACCATGGCGGAGCGGATTCTTCTCGATGATTCTGTTGCGCGAGAAATTGAGGAGCAGTTATTCGCAACACTCCGCCAACAGACTAACAGACCAGTTCCAGCATTATTGCCCCACAAAGACTTCTGGGAAAGAGTCGCTCAATTACTAGATACCATAGAAATGAAAGTTCACGAAATTTATCGTACACGTGGTCCTGACCTAAGGTTACAGAATTTACAAAAGCGTCAGGCTAACATTAGACGTACTGCCTCAGACTTGGCTCGTAAGCGCTTAGTAGCAATGTTACAACATGCTGCAAGCACCTCTCTTCGCTCAGAAGGAGGATTACAAAATTCAGCACAGGAATTAGCAGCATTGGATTGGGGGCGACATGATCCTGCAGAACGCGAATTTTACTCAAATGTAATAGAACAAATTAGCCGATTTAAACAAAATGTTGGCTGGAAGGCTATGCAACACGGCCTTTCCTCAGAGGAGATGCCAGAAGGTGAGATATTAGCCGCTGGTACTTCACAATTAGACTCATTTGTCGAAGAAGCCGGCGGTCTTACAGGCCAAGGCCCTCCTCAAATTACTGTTGAGGATAACATAACCCCGTTGGTTGAAGATTATGTCGATGAGGAAGAAGTATTAGCAAAGCAAGATGCTTATCCTGAACTTGAAGGTGTAACTCTAGATCAATCCGCTCATGAAGCACCTCCAGAGCCGATTGTAAGCGGCGCTACTCACGCAGCCGCATCTGAATTAGCTCCATCAAAAGAAAAAGAAGAACATGATTTCAACGCCTGGGCAGAAGCAGAAGCATCATCCGTTGAAGAACCGATAACCGAATTAGAGCCAGAAATGGTTGAACAACCACTTTTGAGAATTAGAGTATTACAAACTATGGATGAGCCAATAATTACCATTGATGGCGAATTATCTTTGGAAGCAGGAGATGTTCATTTCCTTGAGGATAACATGGCAAACTACCTAGTTAGTACAGGTGTTGCTGAAATAGCCGAACTATGAAACGAGATTAGACTCAGTTTACAGTTCTCATCGACAATTCAATACTTACAGTATCTGGAATTGGTATGCGTGCGACTTGGCGCAGTGCAGATTCATCCTTACCGCTGGTGATATCCATTTCCAAAAGGCGCTTATGAATACGCATTTCCCAATGGTCGTAAGTTTCACTGCCTTCACCATCAGGTGCTTTTCGGCATGGAACTACTAGACGACGAGTAGGTAGAGGGATAGGCCCACGAAGGCTGATGTTGCCATTATCACAAATCGATTTGATTTGTCCGGCGACTGCATCTATGTCACGGTGATTTTCACCAGTCAATTTGATGATTGTCACCGCTGCCATTCAGTTGCACCCCTTCCTTTTACTGTCATCCTATTGGATCTCACTTCTTGTCGATCTTCAGGCAGACGCCAGCAGCGACGGTCTTACCCATGTCACGAATAGCGAAGCGGGACAGCTCTGGGAAGGTGTCCATTTGCTCGATAGCCATTGGCTTGGTTGGCTGGAAACGAATTAGACATGCGTCTCCAGTCTTTAGGAAGGAAGGGTTAGCTTCCTTACCAGCCTTGTTGGTCTTCTCTAAGAGGTCGAGGAAACGAACTGCAACTTGTGCGGTATGTGCGTGGAATACAGGTGTGTATCCAACTGATACAGCCTTTGGAATGTCCATAAGTTGTATCTGTCCGACGAAGGTTTCGTCGTGACGAACGAATGTTGGTTCGCTGTCTGAATATCCTGCAACGTCTCCACGGCGGATATCTACTGCAGCCAGTCCACGAACGTTGAATCCAACGTTGTCTCCAGGTTCTGCCTTAGGTACCATTGTGTGGTGCATCTCAATCGACTTTACTTCAGCAGACTTCTGAGATGGGTTGAAAACTACGGTCTTTCCGACGTTTAGTGTTCCAGTCTCAATCTTACCTACTGGTACTGTACCGATTCCAGAAATCTTGTAAACATCTTGAATTGGTAGGCGAAGTGGCTTATCGATTGGCTTGTTTGGCATTGCTGCAGCATCAATAGCTTCGAATAGTGTTGGACCACTATACCATGGTGCATTGTCAGACTTCTTGTAGACATTGTCACCGTTTAGACTGGATGCTGGAATCATAGGGATTCTATCTAGTTGAGAACCGAATCCAGCCATCTTTAGTAGACCAGTTACTTCATCGCAAGCAGCCTTGTACTTTGCTTCAGCCCAATCGACACCAGAGATGTCCATCTTGTTTACGTGAATAATTAGTTCAGCAACTCCAAGAACCTTAGCTAGGAAAGCGTGTTCTTTGGTCTGTGCGTTAACACCATCGTTAGCAGCACACAGTAGAACTGCAGTATCTGCTTGGCTTGCACCAGTGATCATGTTCTTTACGAAATCACGGTGACCTGGAGCATCAATGATAGTCCAGTAGAACTTTGGTGTAAAGAATTCTTTGTGAGCAACGTCGATGGTAATACCACGTTCGCGCTCTTCCTTTAGACCGTCCATGACATACGCAAGACCGAATCCGGCCTTACCTGCCTCAGCAGCAAGTTTTTCGTTCTTTTCAATAACGTGTTCTTCGATATGACCGCTGTCCAACAGCAAACGACCTACAGTGGTCGATTTACCGTGGTCAACGTGACCGATAAATACAATATTACGGTGTGGCTTACTTTTGTCTTCCCATTCGGAACCCATAGCAAAATCTCCTTAGCAAGCCGCCGACAGTCCTCCCCTATTTGAAGACCGCGATTATATTGTACTGTATTAGATTGTATCTAATAAAACAGAAATAAGCCGCAGTACATCATTTATACACGAGACTGATAGTCAAAGATTCAACTTTCAAGGTATTTACCATATCGTTGCGCAGAGTGTATGTCCAATCCCCGTCTTTGTGTTCTGCTTCAGAAAACATAGTACTGTAATATTGCAGGTATACACAATCATTTTCATCATCACAACCACTGCCGCTTCTAGATTCTAGAGGTATCTCGCTAGTATTGGAGATTTCATCTTCAGTGGAATTGAACCCATAGAGGTCAAGTTTAGCCCGGCAATTGTTTGATCCCGGTATATCAGTACAATTATCATCTTGCTGGGGATAGACCAGTTTCCCAATTGTTCTGCGAATCGTATTTCCAGAATCAGAATCGTATACTACATCGAAATCAAAATTCATATCGATAGGGTCATTATTTGTCTTACCAGCGATTTCAAAATCATTCCATTGGCCCACATAGCTG